>JAQRMU010000081.1:0-45889 GCA_028598975.1 Gammaproteobacteria bacterium
TAAGCATGAGTACCTGCTGAATCGACAAGAAAACGGTCAGGTGTGCCCATGTCTTGAATGACTCTATTAAATACGCCTTCAGCAGTGGGTGAGCGACATATATTGCCCATGCAAACGAATAGTACTTTTATTTGACTCATAGTTTTATTTTATCTCTGCAAGTAATTGGTCAATCATTGATTCAGCCTGACTTAAATAGCCACCACCAAATAAATTAACATGATTAATAATATGGTAGAGATTATAAAGTATTTTTCTTGTTTTATAACCAGAATCTAAGGGATATTCTGTTTGATATGCAGTATAAAAATCGCTGTTAAAGCCACCAAATAGTTCAGTCATGGCAATATCGGTTTCACGATCACCGTAATAACATGCGGGATCAAAAATCACGGGATTACCTTGTGGATCTGCTCCTGCATTCCCTCCCCATAGGTCTCCATGTAACAGTGCTGGTTCAGGTGAGTAATTATCGAAGAAAACATGCAGACTTTCTAGAAGTGTCTGTCCTTTATTTTGTAAGCGACCACTAAATCCATTTTTAGCTGCTAATTTAAGCTGTATTCCTAAACGATGTTGTTGCCAGAAGGTGAGCCAATCATGCTCTCTATTATTATGTTGTGGCGAGCTACCAATGGTGTTGTTGATACCCCAACCAAAAAAATTCTGAGTATGATTATGTAATTGGGCGAGTTGTTTACCTAATAGTTTTCCAGCATTGCCCTTTAAACTGCCGAGTTCAATATATTCCAATACTAAATAACTGTGTCCATCTCCCTGACCATAACAAATAACTTCAGGAATACGAACGCAGTTTAATGCTCGCATTTCTTTCATGCCGTGAGCTTCTGCTTCAAACATAGATTCAAGGTGTGGTTGGTTCAGTTTTATAAAGTAGGCATGCTCGTCAGTCCGCAATTGATATGTTGTATTAATACTGCCACCACTAACGGGAGACAAACTATAACCAGCAAGAGAAGAACCCGTATTAGCTTCAATCCCTCTAACAATTGAGTTAAATTTAGCCATATTAGCTTCCCCAGTATTTATTTAATTTCACGAAATGGTATGCTGAGTCTAACGCGTTTCACTATAAAGTGGAGGAGCAAATAATGTCTGAAATAATAAATGATAAACAAAGTGTCGCTATTCATGCGGCTAATCTGGTTGAAGATGGCATGCTTGTTGGCCTAGGGACAGGATCAACAGCTAATTACTTTATTGAAGCACTTGCGCGACGAAAACAAGAAGAACAGCTACAGTTTTCTACAGTGTCTAGTTCTGTTGTAAGTATGATGAAAGCACAACAGTTGGGGCTTGATCTTGTTGCCATTGAGCATATACGGCAATTAGATTTGTATGTCGATGGTGCTGATGAGGTCTCGCCAGAGATGAGCTTACTAAAGGGCCGAGGCTTTGATTTAGTAAAAGAAAAATTATTGGCCAAGGCGAGTGAACAGTTTTACGTATTAATTGATAATAGCAAGTTAGTAATACGTATAGGAGAAGTGTTTCCTATTCCTGTTGAAGTTACTCCCTTCTCATGGCAGATGGTATTACGCAGTTTGCAGCAAATAGGTGGCGAAGGAGAGCTACGTAAAAACACTGCTGGTGATGGTTTAGCAATCACCTCACATGGTAGCCTAGTGCTTGATATGACATTTGATTCATCCTTAGAAGCCGTTGAGCTTAATATGGAATTAAATGCTATTCCCGGCGTGGTGGAACATGGGATTTTTTACCAGTTAGCCACCCATGTTTTTATGGCTAAAGATGGTGTAGTTGTAGAACGTTAGTCCAAGACATGAATATGACTGCCTTGGACTAATCGTTGGTTTAAAGTTCGTTTAATAAAGTTTCAGCTTTAGACACTCCAAACTCGCCAGAACCTTCAACGCCCAAATAGGTGACAATACCATCGTCAACAATCATGCCGAAACGGAAACAACGAATCCCCATGCCACCGGCAGTAAGGTCACGATCTAATCCTAAGGCTTTGGTGTATTCAGCACTACCATCGGACATCATTCGCACTTTACCTGCGACATTATTATCTTTGCCCCAAGCAGCCATTACAAAGGCATCATTAGCCGCAAAACACCATATTTCATCAGCACCTTTTGCTTGCAGTTGTTCAGCATGTTCAACATAACCCGGCAGGTGTTGGGCGGAACATAAAGGTGTATACGCACCTGGAACACCGAAAATAACAATTTTTTTACCCTGAGTTAGTGCGGTTACATCTTGCGCTTGAGGATTGGTAGGGCAACCATTCTCAGGGTCAAACTCATTACATTCAGTTATTTTACCAGTAGGTAAACGTTGTCCAACTTCAATAGTCATGGGTATTCCTTTTATTTATACCAATAGTGTTCCACTAGCATAGGCTAAAAGCTGACAGATAAAAACACTAAAATTATTGGGTTTTATACTGGTGATTATATCGTTATGATGGTGTGACAGAATTAAACAATGGATTAAATCATGGCAGAACAATCAATATTACGTTGGGGAATCCTTGGGGCTGCACGTGTTAACGAACGATTAATGCCTGCTATTGTAGAAGCCAGTAATGCTAAATTAATTGCAGTTGCCAGCCGCCGACAAGGCGCCGCTGCTGAAGTGCTAGAAAAACATGCACCACAAGAAACAGATGTCCTTGCTTTAGATAATCCTGATGACTTATTAAAGAATCCTGAGATTGATGCGATTTATTTACCCATGGCGAATGAAGAACATACGGAATGGGCAATAAAGGCGATTAAACAAGGCAAGCATGTCCTAATTGAAAAGCCGATGGCATTAAGTCTCGTAGATATTGAAGCTATTGAAACGGCAGCAAATCAGCATAAAGTCATGGTTATGGAAGGGTTTATGTATGTCTTTCATCCACAACATGATGCTGTGCACCAACTGATTGATTCCGGTGTTATCGGTGAAGTGCGTACAGTAAGAACCTGTTTCTCATTCCCAATGAAACCGGCTCGCTTATATCGAATCACGCGAGATATAGAGCATGGTGGTGGCGCGATGTGGGATATTGGACCTTATGCTATTCATACTGCACGTAAATGGTTTGATCGTGAGCCAGTATCGGTTGTGAGTATGGCTAAACTGAATGAACATGGCGCGGATGTAAGTTTAAGTGGCGTGCTTGATTATGATGATGGCAAGTTTGCCCATTTTGATATGAGCTTTGAACGCGCTCGTCGTAGTGAATATGAAATTATTGGTACATTGGGTGGCGTGAAATGTGAAACGGTGTGGAATAACCCTGATGATGATCCAGTTGTTTCATGGTGGACTGATGCGGGTGAGCGACATACGATGGAGTTAGAAGGGGTTAATCATTTTGTACGTGAGATTGAACACTTTAGCGACTGTGTGTTGAGTGGAAAAATAGCAAAATTATCTTTTGAGGATGCTAAAGGTAATTGTAAGGCTATTGAGGCGGCATTAGAGTCTGTGACAACGGGCCGTAAGATTGAGATTAGTTAATCAGTAGATCGAGTCTTAATTCGATATATTGGACTAAAGTTCAACCTAAACAGAGGTTTAGGTTGAATCGCTAACCTACAAATATTTTATTCAGTTAATGAGTCCCACGCATCATTAAGTGATTGAGAGGCCGCTTCTTTAGCTTCAGTAATGAGTTGTTTTGAATCGTGTTGGGCTTCTTCTAGGCATTGATCATTATCAAATGATTCACTGGTTCCAAACAGGAGGTTTTCATCTTCTTGTAACTCTCTTTTATCTTCACAGTAGTAACTTGCCTCAAGACCCGCAACTGCAACAACAGCACCAACCACACCTATAACTGGAATGGCTGAGGTTGCAGTTGATGAGAGTTTAGCGCCTGCTCTTTTGGTGAATTTCTTGGAGAAGTTTTTCTTTTTAGTGTGATGCCGTGTTTTCATTTGCTCGACAATCTTTTTTGACTGATGAAGGTCATTTAAAGAATCAATAGAAGTCGTGACCAATCCAAAACTTGCTAAGATACTGTTGAAAAATAGACCAGCAATAAAAGCACAGGCTGAGATGGTAAGGAATATTGTTTTAATCATATTCTTTCCTTAGTAGCTAAAAAGAGGCTTATTGTGACAGTGCTTCAAGAACAGCATTTAAGATTGATAAACGACTGTCTGCATCAGGCATATCAGCAATAAAGCGTAATTTATCTTGTCCATCTAACTTGTATCTAGCTGGCTCAGATTGAATCAATTGGATAATGGTCATTGGCTCAACATTAGGCTCTTTATCAAACAGTATGCGTCCACCTTGATCGTAAACATCCACTTTACGAATACCAATTTGTTTTGCTTTGAAACGTAGCTCATGGATAGCAAACAGAGTTTGTGTTTGTTCTGGTAGCAGGCCAAAGCGGTCGATCATTTCCACTTGTAATTCGCGGAGGGCTTCATTATCTTTTGCTGCTGAAATACGTTTATAAAGTACTAAGCGCGTATGTACATCAGGCAAATAGTCCGTTGGGATTAATGCTGGAATATGTAAATCTATTTCTATAAATTGGCGGTCGCTGAGAGTAATACTTGGATCTTTACCCGACTTAAGTGCACTTACGGCGCGTTCAAGTAATTCGTTATATAGACCAAAACCGATTTCTTGCATTTGACCACTTTGATCATCGCCTAATAACTCACCTGCTCCGCGAATTTCCATATCGTGGGTGGCCAAGGTGAACCCAGCACCTAGGTCTTCAATAGACTCAATGGCTTCAAGACGTTTTACGGCATCTTTTGTCATTGAGTTTTGTGGTGGTACAAGTAGATACGCATAAGCACGATGATGAGAGCGACCGACACGACCACGGATTTGATAAAGCTGGGCTAAGCCTAATTTATCAGCACGATCAATAAAGATGGTATTGGCAGAGGGAATATCGATCCCTGTTTCAATGATAGTGGTGCATACGAGTACATTGAATCGTTGATGATAAAAATCAAGCATCACTTGCTCTAGTTCACGTTCACGCATTTGACCATGAGCGACCGTGACTTTGGCTTCTGGCACAATTTGTTCAATTTCACGGGCAATGCGATCAATATCTTCTACTTTATTATGTAGGAAATAGACTTGACCACCCCGTTTGATTTCACGCAACATACCTTCACGAATTTTCTCTGCTTTCCATTGTTGTACAAAGGTTTTAATAGCGAGACGGCGTGCTGGTGGTGTGGCAATAATCGATAAATCACGAATACCTGAGATAGACATGTTTAAGGTCCGTGGAATTGGCGTTGCTGTGAGTGTCAGCACATCAATTTCAGCACGATACTTTTTGATTTGTTCTTTTTGTGTGACACCAAAACGATGCTCTTCATCAAGGATGAACAGCCCTAGTTGTTTAGGATTAATGTCTTGTTGGATAATTTTATGGGTACCAATGATAATGTCAGCGGTACCTTCCGTCATGGCATTTTTTACGGCATCTAATTGTTTTTTAGAGCGAAAACGTGACATAACTTCAATGTTGACTGGCCAATCAGCAAAGCGATCTTTGAAGTTTTCATAATGCTGTTGTGCTAATAGGGTGGTTGGCACTAATACCATCACTTGTTTGCCAGACTGAGTTGCTAAGAATGCAGCACGCATGGCCACTTCTGTTTTACCAAAACCAACATCACCACAAACAAGGCGATCCATGGGGGTATCAGAGGTCATGTCTTTTATAACATCATCAATAGCATCTTGTTGATCGGGTGTCGTTTCAAATGGGAATGCAGCAGAAAAGCTAGCATAGTGTTCATCTGGATTGTCTAGAGGTGGTTTTTTATGGGCAGCTCGTTGAGCATAGATATCGAGTAATTCAGCCGCCACATCACGTACTTTTTCAGCCGCTTTGCGGCGTGCTTTTTCCCATTGACCTGAGCCAAGACGATGCAGAGGAGCAAGCTCAGGAGCTGCACCAGAGTAGCGACTAATTAAATCCAAGGCAGAAACAGGTACATAAAGTTTGTCACCTTTGGCATATTCTAATGTCACATATTCTGTTGCAACATCGCCGGCATCAATTGTTTCTAGTCCTAAATAGCGGCCAACACCATGATCTTCATGAACAACGGCATCATTAATGGTTAGTTCGGCAAGGTTACGAATAACGGCATCTGAGTCACGTTTTTTGCGACTACGGCGACGACGTTGCATAACTTGCTGACCAAATAATTGTGGTTCAGCAATAACAGCAATATTATTTTCAGGAAGGATCAGACCCTGTTCAAGAGGGGCTACGGTAATACCCAACGCTTCATCATCAGCTAAAAATTCATCCCAGTTTTGATATAACTTAGGCTGAATACTATTTTCACGTAATAGTTCGAGCAATGTCTCGCGACGACCAGCTGTTTCTGCAGCAAATAGAATTCGACCATCAAAATTATCAATAAACTGGAGTAGTGCATCACAGGGTCTATCTTGGCGAGCATTAAGCGTGAGTTGTGGTGGAATAACGGTGGTGTAGTTGTAATTGCCAGCACTATCATCAAGTTCAAATGTTTGGGCATGGATGCGGTGATACTGTTTAAATGTGGAGAATAATTCTTCCACAGGAAAAAACATATCTTGAGGTGCGAGTAAGGGCCTTTCAGTATCAACTTGATGCTGTTGGTAACGTTGACTGATCTCTTCCCAAAAACGGGTTGCCGCATGATGGGGTTCATTAATATTAAGCAGTAAGGTGTTATCAGGCAGGTAGTCAATCAGGCTATTTGTTTTCTCAAGAAATAGTGGTAAATAGTATTCAATACCACCGGGCATATTACCTTGGCTGACTTCACGATAAATCAGGCTACGTTGCGGGTCGCCATCAAAATGTTCACGGAACTGTGTTCGAAAGCGTTGAATACTGTCATCGGTGACAGGAAACTCGCGAGCAGGTAATAATTGAATTGAATCAAGCGAGTCGATCGAGCGTTGTGTTTCAGGATCAAATGTTCTTAAGGTATCGACTTCATCATCAAATAAGTCAATACGAAAGGGGAGTTTACTTCCCATTGGGTAAAGGTCAATAATTGCCCCACGAACTGCAAACTCACCATGTTCCATCACTTGTGAGACATAACGGTAACCGGCTTTTTCTAACTTACTACGCCACGCTTCAATGTTAAATAAATCACCTGTTTTTAACTGTAAAGTATTGCCTTCTAAAAACTCGCGAGGAGCAAGGCGGTGCATGATGGTCGAAATGGGAACGAGCAAAATACCACGTTTGAAATCAGGCAGTTGGTGTAGTGTGTCTAAACGCTCTGAGACAATATCTTGATGCGGTGAAAAGGTGTCATAAGGTAATGTTTCCCAGTCAGGGAAGTGCAAAATAGGTAAGTCACTGTTACCAAGATAAAATCGAGCATCAAGTTCTAAACGGTGTGCAGTAGCAGTGTCATCAGTTAAGACAAGAATCGGCCCATCATGTTGCAGTGCTGCTTGAGCTAAGAGTAGACCTTGAGCACTACCGTAGAGTTGTCCAGCACGAAAAAGAGTCGTTATTTTTGTTGGTAGCTGGGGTTTTAAAGGATTAAATGTGGTGGCTGAGACCATGACACGCCGTCTATAAAGATATAAAAAATCTATTTTCCCATAAATGGGCACATAGACATATAGTTAATATGTGATAATGCACAATCCTTAAATATAAGCAGGTTATTGTAATGGCAATGATTAAACGTACAGAAAATGTAATATTACTCAAAGTAATAGGGACTATTGAGTTATTGGTTGCAGCAGCTTTGTTTTACTTTTTTAAAGATGCCGGCTTAGTGGCTTTGATCGCACCGGTACTTTTAGTAGGTTTTTCTATGAATAGCTTTTATCAAGCTCACAAGTGCTATAAACGCCAATACTCACCCAAAAAAGAAGATTAAGTCATCCTCTTAAATTATGAATAGTGTTGCCCGAACCAATGGTTGAAGATGAATTAAGTGCTAGTATTGAATTTGATTCATCGGCATTCCTCAAAACATTAACTAGCCGTCCGGGTGTCTACCGGATGATCGACAGTTCGGATACGGTAATTTATGTTGGTAAGGCCAAAAACCTAAAAAAACGTGTATCAAGTTATTTCCGTAAAACAGGTTTAACATCAAAAACACGCGTTATGGTGGCACAAATTGCCACGATAGAAACAACCGTTACTCATACTGAAAATGAAGCATTAATTCTTGAAAACAATCTAATCAAGGAGTTAATGCCACGCTATAACATCTTATTGCGTGATGATAAGACCTATCCTTATTTATTGATTTCTGCTGATAAGTTTCCACGGTTAAGTTTGCATAGAGGCACAAAACGTAAAAAAGGAAAATATTTTGGCCCTTATCCAAGTGCGGGTGCAGTGAGAGAAAGTTTAGCCTTATTACAAAAACTATTTCCTGTCCGTCAGTGTGACAATACCTATTACCAGAATCGTTCTCGACCGTGTTTACAACATCAAATTAAACGTTGTACAGCACCCTGTGTTGGTCTTGTTTCAGAAGAAGAATATAAAAAAGATATCCAACACACGATTTTGTTTTTAGAAGGAAAAAATCAGCAGGTAATGGAGGATTTATCACAGCAGATGGAAGTAGCATCTAATGAGTTAGACTTTGAACAAGCCGCTATTATTAGAGATAAAATTATTAGCCTTCGCCGTATTCAAGAAAAACAATATGTCAGCTCTGAACAAGGGGATTTAGATGTACTGGCGGCAAAAGTGACAGATGGTATTGCCGTTGTAGAAGTATGTTTTATTCGTGGTGGACGTAGTTTAGGTAATAAATCCTACTTTCCTAAAGGCTCATCAGACAGCTCGCCTGAAGAATTATTATCAGCCTTTATTCCTCAATATTATTTAGGTAAAGATATTCCAGCAGAGATTCTTGTGAGTCATAAACCTGAAGACATGGACTTGTTAGAAAATGTGCTGAAATCAGAATCCCAACATCGAGTTATATTACGTTGTCCACAGCGTGGTACCAGTGTTCGATGGATGAAAATGGCGATGACCAATGCTGAAATAAGTCTTAACCAACGCTTGAGTAGTCGCTCTAATCTATTACAGCGTTTTGAAACCTTACAAGAAGCACTTGAGTTAGATGAAATGCCCAAACGGCTAGAGTGTTTTGATATTAGTCATACCAGTGGTGAACGAACAGTCGCATCGTGTGTGGTGTTTGGTTTAGAAGGTGCGATAAAGAGTGATTATCGTAAATTTAATATTGAAGGTATCACTCCTGGTGATGATTATGCTGCTATGAACCAGGCTTTAACGCGTCGTTTTACTCGTTTGAAAAAGGGCGAAGGTAAGCGCCCAGACTTATTATTAATTGACGGTGGTAAAGGTCAGTTAACAGAAGCTAAAGCCGTGATGGCTGAGTTACAACTCGATATTGATATGTTAGGCATAGCAAAAGGCCCTGAGCGAAGAGCCGGAGAAGAAACATTATTCCTCGTTGGCAGAGATGGAGAAGTCGACTTAGCTGCAGATTCACCAGCCTTACATCTATTACAGCAAGTTCGAGATGAAGCGCACCGCTTTGCTATAACAGGGCACCGGCAACGGCGAGCAAAAGCGCGTAGGACATCTCCATTGGAAGGCATTGATGGAATGGGACCGAAGCGAAGGCAGAAACTATTACAACAGTTTGGTGGCTTACAAGAGGTGAAAAGAGCAGGGGTAGAAGACTTGGCTCGTGTTGATGGGATAAGTAAGGCTTTGGCACAAAAAATATATGATGTATTTCATGCTGAGAAATAAACCCCTTAACTATTATTATTCTCATGTAACCCGAACCTGCATGTTTAAGTAATTTGGGTATATACTGAGCACCAAATAATTATTAAGTGGATTTTATGTTTAACCTTCCCAATATTTTAAGCTTACTACGCATCGCACTGATCCCTGTTTTAATTGGATGTTATTTCTTACCTTATGAGAATGCCTCGGTGTGGGCTACGATTGTTTTTGCGATTGCATCATTAACAGATTGGCTAGATGGTTATTTAGCAAGGAAGTGGAATCAGACATCACCTTTTGGTGCTTTTATCGATCCTGTGGCTGATAAGCTCATTGTCGCTATAGCACTGGTCTTAGTTCTATATAAAACACCTGAATGGTATGTACTTATTCCTGTTGTGATTATTATTGGTCGAGAAATAACCGTTTCCGCATTACGAGAATGGATGGCAGAAGTCGGACAGCGTAATGCAGTTAAAGTATCGTTTGTTGGAAAGTTAAAAACAGCCTTCCAAATGCTATCAATTGGCTGCTTAATATTCCATAACTCATTATTTGGATTACCAATATTTGAAATTGGAATAACGTTACTTTATGTGGCATCAGCACTTACGATCAGCTCAATGTGGAGTTATTTAAAAGCGGCATGGCCAATAATGAAATCTAATGGTTGACAGTCGAAAATAATCGCCTATAATGCACATCTTTCTTAGCGGGAATAGCTCAGCTGGTAGAGCACGACCTTGCCAAGGTCGGGGTCGCGAGTTCGAATCTCGTTTTCCGCTCCAGATTAAAAAAAGCCGCAGTTTACTGCGGCTTTTTTGCATTCTAAAGCCGGTATTTTTATGCCGAATTATAAATCCTCATCTATATTAAATTAGTAATGTTTTCTAAGCTGTTCTGCTTATCTGGAAAACAATTTGGAACAAGCTCGCTCCCAGTGTGATTTGATTCTCGTACGAGATTAATAATAAGGGAGAATGGTAGCTTACCTTGGTTTCGCAATATTACTGCTCCCATGGGTTATGCCAAGCCCCCTTTGTTTATACACACATATTAAAAGCTTACACGATCTTACAGGCGGTCATAGATGGGTATTTGCTGGAGAAAACCCTGATAAAGCTATGACAGTGCCTAAGAAGCAAATTATAGCCATTATTAAATCAACAGGCATTGAATTTAGTAGTCATGACTTAAGGCGTACCTTTGCTACAATTGGCGAAGCTGTAGGCGTACCATTAAGTATGATTAAACGGATGATGAACCATGTTACGACTTCCGATATGACTACCAGTTACATATCAACAGAAGAAGATACTTTGCGTGATGCTATCAATAAAGTCGGTAATTTTATCAATGCCAAAGTGACTCAAAAAGATAACGTAATACAAATACACGGATAACAAGTTAATCCAAGCCTAAGGATAGCTCCAGATATAGCTGTATGCTTAATGGCTAATCTTCACTTCAAATCCCGTCTGTTGTTTAACGGCTACTTCAAAACTAGCTATTGGCACATCATGACGACTGTAAATGGCATCATGGACAGGGAGACCATCGGGTACTACTGTCAGCATCGCATCTCGGATCTGCTTTTCGTAATAAGTCCAAATAAAGAAGAATACGCTAGATTTTTGACGTTCGGTATTGTTATCTAGCCGCTCTGTACTTTTCCAGTCCATCTTGGAATCAAAGGTATATTTAGACTGACTTACCGCAATCTCAAGCACTTCTGGTTCATGCTGTGCAATGAGCGAAATAACTTCACGTCTTAGCCTATCTGAATCATCACTAAAACTTTTCAGTAATGGGTGTTTATCTACAGACTTATTACCACGTTGGCATAAGCGGTGAGTAATTCTTTAACGTCACTTAAAGGCATATCCAAATCATCAGTAATGGTTTTGCGTAGTTCAGTCTTATATTGCGTATCAAAGCCATATTGAAAAATGGTACTGAAGCTGTTGAATAACTCAGGATCAGAACTATAGCGATGCAATAAGCCAAAGCAAATAATCTGAAGAGCACCACCAATGTCGTAATTTATAAAGCCTAATTCTTTACGCTCACTACTCCTTATGCTAGTAAATATATTGTAGCTACGACCAACACTTGGATCTTTTTTACCAAGGTTCTTTAAGGACACAGCAATGTAATCTGTATAGGGTGAGAAGTCAGATTGACTTAGTATTAACAGTAATGAGGGTAAGCTAAGCTGTTGCAAATCATCATATTCTACTAAGAACGAGCAATCTTCTAATGGGGGAAGTGCAGTGTTTCGGGTTACACTTTCTCCTGAACATATGAGTGGGGGTATATGATCCGGTAAATGTGTAACCTCAGTAGTAGATGAATATTGGTAATCCTGTATAAAAGTCATAAGTGATTGAGTAGATGTTTTAACTACCTCCATAGCTAGTGGCAACAAAGACCAGCGTTTTGAATATGCACCCGACTTATAACCTGGTGAACGCTTAAATAGTTTATCTACAAACGCAGCCTTGTTTAACGCTGTTAGTAAATAATTGGCATTTTTATTCTTATTATGTATTGGTGTACCTTTATCATCCTTTCTCACTAACACCGTTACACACAGCCCAATAAAGGCATTACCAATCTTCAAGATTTTAGCTCGTTGATTGACGTTACCTAACAGGTTCATCTCATACCTAAGCACAAAGCCAGCAATAGCTCCCAAAATCGCAGCTATTTCCCCAGTAGGTAGCGCTTCATCAATATAAGTCTGTAATATGCGCTTATTCACTAGCTTAATGTCCAGAGTAGTCGCTACAGGTGATGATTGCGTATAAGCAGTGATGTTAGCTTGATGCTTAATAATCGTCTTTCGTGACAACCCAGAGAGTTTTGCTAGTTCAGTATTATTGGTAGCTTTAAGCAGTTTTTGATGCTGTAATACCCTTATGGTTCGTGCCAGCTTGAGGGGTAAATCCATATAGCTATCCCGTAATGAAATGCCCGAAAGGAAAGGTCAGAAGAGTACGGGTAACTCTTGTCAAAGGGGTAATTAATCCCTTCTATCTGACTGGTAATGATTATATGTTAACTGTTCGGAAATGAACATTTGTTTTGTTGGTGGAGCCCAAATTGCACTGATTAACATTTTCTCAAATCCACTTGTTTTCCACATAAACTAAAACTCTAATGTGGCTCTAACAGTAAGTAAATTGTCGGTGTAAAGTCAAAGCTAGATACAGCGATACATTCACTAAAGAATGCCTATTTTAAATAGGCTATACAAACTATAATTCTAAATCTTAAAACATCAATGATTTTACTATAACTCACCTCTAAGCCTAAGTGCTGGCTAGTGGGTTCTTTCAGGCATTCGGTTAACTTCTGCCATTAATATGAAGCACAGCTATCACTCCTGCGTAGTGAAATATGCCTTAACCCTAGATTTACGAACGCTCCTGAGAAATGTTCATAGGATGTTTCGGAAGCTAGGTGTACGACAACAGCACTCTTATAATGTCTAACGGTATCGACTTTTCAGAGATAAAGAATGTGAAAACAAATAATGGCAGCACTTTGGAGTTGCTACACTATCTCGTACCTAGATGGTAAATGAGAAAGCGTATAAATCATGTGTTAATTTTGTTAATGTGCTATTGTCACGTACTAAAATTTACTATACTTGACCATTACAGCTTACTAATAGGGTAGCCCAAGTTTGAGAAAAAACAAAATGAAGATGCATCAAAAATATAGTTCCGGTACAAAACTATTTTTTATATTGATAACAATTGGATTCACGTTTTCTTTTTCTGCTCTAGCTTGGCTTGTAAGCTAAAATATTCCCCTGAGTGCATTACGAGAATAAAGTGTGTTAATACTTTCAACAAATAAGAAGCTGGAAAATGCAAAATAATATAACTGAATATAATGATGAAATTGATCTGCGAGAAGTTCTTCTTCCACTTTGGAAATCTAAGTATTTAATCCTCATTATAAGTGTAATTTTTTCTGGGTTGGTATTGGCATATCATTTATCAAAATATTCATTCAATATTCCTCAGCAATACAGGGCTACCATAAATTTTAATTTTGAAGGTGTAGAAAAAGGGCTGTATCCAAATGGAACTCGATTCTCACCAAATGATCTATTATCAGGAAATATTCTGAGACGTGTTTTTGATGAGCTTGTTCTCGATGAAGCCGGTATAAGTTTTATAGGTTTTGAACAATCTTTAAGTGTTAGATCTGGTTTCTTAGGAGATGTCCTTTTTGAACAGACAGCTGCTGATATAGCTGGGAAAGATAAAAAAATAACAGTTGAGGCATATAATACCTTAGTTTCAAGTTATACCGATACATTGAGACAGCAGTCTTTAAAAAGTGGAATACTTAGTTTTGACAATGAAAACCTTGATTTAAGCAAGGATAAAGTTGAAATGATTTTACTTAAAATTCCTGAAGCCTGGGCTAAGTATTCGATAAAAGAATTAGGTGTTATGAATGCGTATGGTGATTACGTAAACCTGAGTCCATTAGCTTCTCAGGACGATGAGCCAGTTGTTATGACTTACAAACTGTCAGATTATGAAAAATTATTATCATCATCGGTAAAAGCTTTGCAACAGGAACAAAAGGCGAAATCAATTATTGATCCAAAGACTGGATTATCTTTAAGCGATATAGAGTATAAGCTACAACAGATTGATAAGTATAAAATAAATACTCTAAAATCTATTATAATGATTAACCCTGTCTTTTCATCTAGTGGGATTTATAACAGCTTCCGCTCTAGTCAACTTGAGTCATTGAAAAGAAAGGCTGATGAGTTAGAAAGACTAGTTTTAGTATATATTGATGTGTTGAAGGAATTTGACCAATCATCGATGAGTATTCAGTCGTCAAAACTAGAAACTGTAGCTGATGCAAGCTCTTCTACATCTATTTATTCACCTCAATACGGTGATTCACTAGTTGATAGCTTACTTGAGTTGGGAGCAAAGATGTCTGATCCTGAATACCGAAAAGTTTTACTGCAAGATAAAATTAAACTTTCAAAAGAATTACAAACAATTAAAACTGAAATTCAACTGTTTGAGAGTAGTAGTAGTAGTAGTGAATCTATATCTAAAGACAAATTTATTGAATCTATTACCTCAACTGCGGAAGAACTTGAAGAACTAAAATCGGCATTACATAATATTGTACTGTCACTAAACAGTTTTTTATATAATAACACTGGCTCACTTTACTTCCTGAATGGTGAAATTGTGAGTGTTGATTATTCTTTTAGTGATTCAAAGCTCAAGCTTAAGGTAATTATTGGATTTATATTAGGCGGTATGCTTTCTGTTTTTGGTGTTTGGGGCAGAAGGTTGCTCACAACAAAAACTGACTATTAATTTACGGCTATAAATTTGGCTTGTATAGGTGGAGTAGTGCTGTAATTCCTAGGAGTTTTTTTAAGATTCGATTCGACAGCTGGAGGAGTAACCATTAGCTGTATTCTGAATCCTAGTTTCAATAAATGTCGCATTTACTTTTTTTGATATTGTAATGACAGGTTATGTGTAATCCGTAACCCTTTGCTTATGCATCTCTGCACAGAAGAACTCAATCACTCGTACGCTCATTCAACATTTTCTGCTTGAGTGCAGCGCACAGGTTACTTCTTACGGGATAGCTGGGGTGTTTAATGGTTGATCTATCATGTGTAGTCCTTTTTAATGAATTTATTCCATCTGGTTGCAGGATATAGAAAAGTTACTTTAAAGAAGTATAAGTGCTGTAACTTCATTATGTAAACGATAAACATAACTATCCCCCCCCATACCTTTTAGGTATGACACCATGAGAATAACCCCACCTATTTATCCATTGAACCAATAGCAACATGCCATTGTAGATCCTCCAGTGCCTGTATTAGGCTATCAAATCTAATCAACACCCAAACACCAGTAAGACTAGCTAAAGGCTGTTAGCTGAAAGCTCAGCGTTCAATGCCTGATTGCCATGGCTAGCCGTTAGATAAACTGATAACAATGAATCAGCACGAAGTAACATAACGTGGAATTATGCGCACTGCAAAGAGCAGCAGTGTTCGTTTCACCGCATAATTTACATTATGTGTAAATCGCACTGATGCCTGATCTAATTTAAAGGCGTTACTGAACGTACCTCACAGCAACTACAAGAGTATGAGTGTTCATGGTTCATAAAGCCGAACCATCAACAAATGATTGATTTAATTCGCTACTGCTATCGCAGAAGCTACAGGTACTGAATGTCCGTGATGTATAAAACCACATCACCGACGTGCTTGATGAATAATTGGTGTAGCCCTGTACTTATTATTATGGATTCAACAGCAAGAGTAAACCAACACAATCAAACACATTCGCTCATAGAACAATACAGCGTGTTTTAAGATCATTTGAGACGATAAGACAGCGAAAACCGCATTAAGGAGTTGAAATTGGATTTTGGTGGCGACACCTTGCCTTGCTCAGACTTTAATGCCAATGCTTTGTATTTCCACATTGTGAGCAACGTGACCCTCAAACCCACTCGCTTGGACACGAAATTACTCTAAATTGAGTGATTCAGCCCACGTCAAACCTCTATGTATGGATTTGGGCAATTGAGTGATGTTGACAAAATTTCTAAACTTTTTGTTTTGGAATCGGGTTTGAATGCGCTTGTGTTCAGCTAAAATTCCATCTTGATTATTTGGCTTTTTAACTTCAATAAACACTAAAGGCATGCCGTTGATCAGTAAGATGATGTCAGGGCGAAACTCATCATCGTCTTTTTTGTAGGTCAGTTCAGTAACAACATTAAAGGTGTTGTTGTTGAAGTTTTCAAAATCAATTAAACGTCTTCCTGACTTGGCGGTAAGTTTTTCGTAGAAAGCTCTGCCCAAATCTTCATTCTCTAGGCTGAGTGAAACATCATCAAAGTGTTGCTTCGCTTCCATATCAGTAAGTGCGGGATTAATTCGCTTGATGCTTTCATAGAAGATGTTGGTAAAGATGCTGGTTGATTCATCCCATGTGACGCTTGGATCTTTCAAAGATAGGTATTCATAACCTAAACGCATTAGATGCAGGATAGAAGGGATCTTTACTCGAGAATCTTCATTGAACTTCATGTTTTAAACATCCTTATTCCATAGCCTCACATATTAGATGAAAGGCTCAATATAGCATGAAATATGCGTATAATTAGAAATAGGGGGCTGGTAAATAATATCGAGGCGACTTTTCTTTTTAGTCGCACCTGTAGAATGTTGTTACAGCCACTTACAAAGTATCCTTCAAGGTACTTGGTGAATTTGATTAATTTCACTATCAAGGATATAATCTTTTTACTTTCAATATTTTAGCTACATAATATTATGCCAATTACTAGTCAAAATGCTGTAAACCAAGCCATAGCAAATATTAATTTAGAGTCTCTATCTTTATCGACAGATATTCTAAAGTTGATTAATGAGTCTTTGGAAGGTGGTTCTATCGATACTACGTATATTTTAAATTTATTGCGTGGTTGATACTGTTTTCTTTGATAGTGTTACCCCCGTATATTGCAAAAATAAAACCTTCGAAAATCTTTTAGGAATTATAGATTCTAAAGAACTAAGCAAGATAGAAGCTAATATTACTGCGATAAGGTCAATAGAACTATTCCAAGACAAAGATTTAATTCCACAGACTTTTGGCTTTGATCATCTAAAAGCAATTCATTTTCATTTATTTCAAGACATCTATTCTTGGGCTGGGAAGCCAAGAGCATATGATATGAAAAAAGGTGATGATACATTTACTCCTGCAAATTTACTGCCTCGATATGAAAGTGAAGTCTTTACTAGATCAATTGATTACTTTAATAGAGAGCAAAGACCTTCTATATCTGAGTCTTCTGAATTATTAGCTTCTTGTTTAGGGATAATCAATATTTACCATCCCTTTCCTGAAGGAAATGGTCGAGCGCAACGTATATTTCTATCTTCTTTAGCAGGTGTTTTTGAATATTCTTTGAGTTGGGGTGTTTTAGTTCCTGGGGAAATAATTGGCCCTTTAAAAAATATCCATCAAGAACAGAACTATAAGCCGCTTGAAAATCAAATTAGACGAATAATTTCAGATGAGAGCTAGCTAATTTAGCCTTCTGGTTGTCGAGAAACTACTTGGCGTTGAGGAAGGAAGTTGAGTTCTTTCAAGTAGAGCATGCCAGCACTCTCATATCGCATCGTAACAAAAGGATTCTACGAGGATATTTTCATGATCATGATTTATGTTCGGTGAACTTGAGTGCTTCAAAGTACGAAATTATACATACCTGACACAGCAACTAAATAAAGTCACCATCACGCTCTATTTGTGATATTTCATCTAATAGTTTTGTGGCAAAGTTATTTACGCCACCACCACGACCACCAGCTTGAATATGTATCGTCCCACCTCCTGCACTACTTTCAATTTTTGACACCAAGTCAGGAGCTAGTAAGTGTCGTATTTGAGAGTATTCAGTCGTTCTCATGAAAACTTGAATGTCGAAGTATGGCTCTTTTATTTGTAAACGACACCGCTTTAGTAACGCAACACGAGCATCATGCTTCTTTCGTTCCTTCTCATTACTCCATTTAATACGAGGAACGACGTAAGCAACGATCAAACCACCTAACAAAGTACTACCCGCAGTAATTAATGCCACAGCAATATCACTAGTCATTATTAAGTCCTTTTCTTAAAACTTATGCAAGTAGCACATAGTAAAGAACAGTTAAGGTATAAAAAACGGTATAAAACTAAATTGACATATTCTTTTGGCATAAAAAAGCCTCTGAAAACAGAGGCTTAAATACTTGTAATGGCGGAGAGTCAGGGATTCGAACCCTGGGTAGGGATAAACCTACGCTGGTTTTCAAGACCAGTACATTCGGCCGCTCTGTCAACTCTCCAAGACGCAGAATAATACTAGGGTTGGGCTTACAACACAACTAGAAATTTAAATTTAATTTCTTTTGGGCTGTGTTTTAGTTTTATAAGAACTACATATGGAGAATAATCACATCAACACTTGCACTTCTGAACTTATTAGGTACGATCATAGTCTTAACAAATACATCATTTCATAACTGGAGATAATTTGATGAATTATGATGCTCAACCATCAGTTGTTCGATCGCAACAATCTGTATTAGTAACAAATAAACTATTACGTAACACTTATAGCTTACTAGCAATGACATTAGTATTCAGTGCGTTAACTGCGGGGTTATCAATGGCATTTAACTTGCCACACCCAGGTCTGATTATTACGCTTATCGGTTACTTCGGTTTATTGTTCTTAACAACAAAATTACGTAATAGTGTTTGGGGTATCGCATCTGTCTTTGCGCTAACAGGTTTTATGGGGCTAACATTAGGTCCAATTATTAATTCTTACTTAAGCATGTCAAATGGTAGTGAGATTGTGATGCAGGCATTAGGCGGCACAGGACTTATCTTCTTTGCGCTATCTGCTTATGCAATTAAGAGTGAGAAAGACTTTAGTTTTATGGGTGGTTTTTTAATGGTGGGTATTTTAGTTGCCTTCCTTGCCGGCCTTGGTGCTATTTTCTTTGATATGGCAGGCTTGTCATTAGCTGTTTCTGCTATGTTTGTTTTATTGATGTCTGGTTTGATCCTTTACGAAACAAGTCAGATCATTCACGGTGGTGAAACAAACTACATCATGGCAACGGTAACGCTATATGTCACTATCTATAACTTATTCACTAGTTTATTGCATTTATTAGGTGCGATGTCTGGTGATGACTAAGTTAAGCCGATTAAGACTGAGTTAATAAGCAAGCCTCGTATAATAGCGAGGCTTGTTTGTTTGTGGGTATATACCCGTGATAAATGAAGCTGCAGCTCTTACGCCCCTGTCATCCTCGAGTGTTTTTGTCGAGGATCTAGTGCATTAAGTAGATCCCAGCTAAAAGCATGCTGGGATGACTTGGTAAGCATGCTGGGCTGACCAAATAAAAAATGTGCAGATTGAAGTGGTTTGGGTATATAAAAGGAGCTAATCATGAAGTGTAATGTGGGTGGAATAGATCGTCGTCTACGCATTCTTGTAGGCTTAGCAATTATTGCCATAGGTGTCTATTACCAAAACTGGTTTGGTGCTATCGGCCTTGTTCCTTTATTAACTGGTGTTATTGGCTGGTGTCCAGCGTATTTACCTTTTGGTCTAAGTTCTGCAAAAACATGTAACTGTGGCCATAAGGGTGAAGAAGTAGATAAGTAGAACCTCTTTAAAGAAATATAATGTCAGATAATCACACTCAGCCACAATTAATTGATCGCTTCGGGCGTAAAGTGACCTATGTACGTATGTCCATTACCGACCGTTGCGACTTTCGTTGTGTTTATTGCATGGATGAAGAGATGACCTTCATGCCGCGTGAAAAGCTATTAACCTTGGAGGAAATTGTATTTCTTCTTCAAGCTTTTTGTGAGCTAGGTGTTGAGAAAGTGCGTATCACTGGTGGAGAACCTTTAGTACGTCGTAATGTTGATTGGTTATTCAATGAGCTTGGGCAACTTAAATCATCTACATCACTAAAAGAATTAACGCTGACAACGAATGGATCACAGCTACCGAAATATGCTGAATCTATGGCCAGCGCTGGCGTTGATAGAATTAATATTAGTTTAGATTCACTTCAGCCTAAACGGTTTAAAGAGTTAACGCGTACAGGTGAACTTAGTACGGTATTGGCTGGGATTGATGCTGCTAAGAAGGCGGGCTTTAAACGAATCAAGCTTAATGCGGTGATTATGAAAGGGCGTAATGATGATGAGATCATTGATTTAGCCCGATTTGCTGTCGAGCATGATTTGGATATTTCATATATTGAAGAAATGCCATTAGGTCAGGTGAGTCATGACCGGAATGAAAGCTTTTGTTCTAGTGATGATGTGTTAGCAGAATTGCAAACGGTATTTGAACTTGATGCTAGCACCTCGAGTACGGGGGGGCCATCTCGCTATTACCAAGTTGTAGGCACAAATAGTAAAGTAGGTTTTATTTCCCCTCATAGTCATAACTTCTGCGAAAGTTGTAACCGCGTTCGAATGACGACAGAAGGTCGCTTATTACTATGCTTAGGACAGGAACATTCGGTTGATTTACGTGAGGTTATTCGTCGTTATCCGGGAGATAGTGAACGACTAAAGCAGGCAATTATTAAGTCGATGGATATTAAACCTGAAGGCCATGATTTTAATCTTAAAGAACAGCCCGTTATTTTCAGGCATATGAGTGTGACAGGTGGCTAGCTACCGTCCCAAAATGACTGATGAAGGCATTCATAGCCTTCATTCAACAACAGTACTGGATGAGTTTGGAGAGGTGCGTGAGCTAGCATTAACGGGAGAAAAGCCGCTCACTATTTACCTTGATAAGCGTGAAATTGTTACCTTAATGACAATGGGCGCACAGCCTGAATTACTAACATTAGGCTATTTACGCAATCAAGGTTTAGTAGAAAGCTTGGAAGATATTATTGCTATTCAGGTTGATTGGGATGTTGACGCTGTTGCTGTTACAACACGCCAAGCTAGAACAGATCTTGATAAAGTTTTATCTAAACGTACTGTCACCAGTGGTTGTGGACAGGGCACAATGTTTGGCAATGTGATGGATTCATTAAATAAACTCTCACTACATTGCCCCTCCTTTAATGCTGAAAAAATCTATCACGTTTTAGATGGGGTAAATGAACACAATAAAATGTATAAGCAGGCCGGTGCAGTGCATGGCTGTGCGCTTTGTGTTGAAAATAAAGTAGAGATCTTTGTTGAAGACGTTGGCCGCCATAACGCGGTTGATGCAATCTCGGGCTGGATGTGGTTGAACACAGTATCAGGCACTGACAAGGTGTTTTATACGACAGGCCGGTTAACATCAGAAATGGTGATAAAAGTGGCTCAGATGCAAGTACCATTATTATTATCACGCTCTGGTGTAACAGAAATGGGATTGCGGTTGGCGAAACAGATTGGCATCGGCATGGTGGCTCGGGCCAAAGGTAAACACTTCCTAGTTTATAACGGTCAAGAGCAGTTCCAATTGCCTAAGAGGTAGGAGGGGATTTATCCCCGAAAGGGCTGTGAAAACTTTAACAGACTGTATTATTTGCTAAAAAGTTGTTCGCGGATGAATCCGCTCCTACAAGGCGTGTTGACGCAGTTTGTCACGATTAATAAACAACCACTGAATAGCAATAATAGGAATTGCAGATAGGATCTTACCATCAAGCAATACTTGATAAACCTCATCGAATTTCATTGTGGTAACTGATATATCTTCATCTTCGTCATCTAAGCCATGAAATCCACCAACATTGCTGGTATCAACTTTGCCATAAAACAAACTGAGCAGTTCAGATGTGCCGCCCGGAGAGGTGAAAAAATCATTAATCTTGATTAGTTCTTGAATTTCACAGCCTGCTTCTTCAACTGATTCTCTATAAGCCACTTCTTCAGCCGTTTCACCCGTTTCAATAGCGCCTGCAACTATTTCTAATAACCAGGCTTGCTCAGTAGGGAGTTGTAGTGCACCAACACGAAATTGCTCAATAATAACCACTTCATCACGAACAGGATCATAGAGCAAAACAGCAACACAATTGCCACGCTGAAAAAGCTCTCTGGTGAGAGGTTTACTCCAACCACCTTTATATAAAGTATGTTTTAGTTCAATTGTTTTTAAGCTGAAAAATCCGTTGTATTGAACCGTTTCATTAATGATGGTGTATTGTTTTTTTGTCATTGTTTAATGGGTTACAAATGCGGGGGATCGTGTTTCGATTTTTTCGAAAGCACCTTTTGTTTCAATTCCATCTAAACGGCGAAGTACAGCGGTAAAGACTGAACCACCTTTCTCTGTGTGTTCAAGCATAATAGGAAGGTAGTTAAGGCTAGGTGCACACCATAAAATCGTTTGGCGACCTTTAGACTTTGCCCTGTGGCGGATAAGTTTAATGGCATCTATTTTACCAAGCGGGGTGGTGACAGTTTCTGTAGTAAGAATATCAATTTTGTATGTTTTTAACTTTCCACCATCTGCGATACGGTAGCTGAACTGGCTTTTATTATCGGCAAGGTCAGACATCAGGCTAATTTGATAGACCAACTTATCAAGTGTGTTTTCTTCAATAGAAAGCGTCCACGGTTGTTTATGGTCATCAATATGAACTTGGCTTTTTTGCCAATCAAAATCAAGACTCAAGTATTTATCTTTTTTACCACCAGTACGTTGATAAAGGTAGGATTCAGGTCGGATGAGTGTGTTGTGATGTCGCCAAACACTCATCTCTTCAACAAGATCTGGTTTGAAAAAGGCAAAGATACCCTTAGCTTGTGTTTCAGATTTGAAGGTGCGAGTGCCATTTGGGTTACTGACTAAACTTCGCTTTAACTGACCTGCTTGTAAGCCATTTAACTTCACTAAATAATTAGCAGAAAAGTCAGGTATTTCTTGTGCAGACAAATAGATGGGGACTAGTAGTAAGATGAGTACACTGACTAACCTATTCATGTCTTGGAGCTAACCGTTTGGGTTATTCAGTAACTGATTAATGGCGGCAGGATAAAGCTTATGTTCTTGTTCAAGCACTCTGGCAGCGAGTGATTGTTCAGTATCATCAGCAAGAACAGGGACTTTGGCTTGCATAACAACAGGGCCATCATCAAGCTCAGGAGTAACAATATGAACACTTGCACCATGCTCTTTCTCACCTGCATCGATAGCACGTTGGTGGGTGTTGAGACCTTTGAACTTAGGTAATAAGGCAGGGTGAATATTAACTAATTTACCTGCAAAATGTTCAACAAATTCAGTTGTTAGAATCCGCATAAAACCTGCTAAAACAACCAAGTCTGGTGAGTAGGTATCAATTTCTTTTGCAAGCGCTTGATCAAAGCTTTCACGAGAATCAAAGCCTTTATGATTGATCAGCACTGTTGGGATGTTTGCTTGCTGGGCATAGTTTAAACCGGCGGCATCAGGGCGGTTACTAATAACAGCCGCGACTTCAACTGGAAGCTCGCCCGCATTAATTGCTTCAACAATTGACACCATATTGCTACCGCGACCTGAGATCAGAATAACGATTGAAGGTGTTTTCACGGTATCAATCATTATTTACGAATAAGTACGTCAGGTGTTGCTGTGTCTGATGTTTCAATATGACCAATTTGATATGCTGACTCGCCTAAGTCGGCAAGTAAGCGTAACGTTTCTGCTGCATCTTGTTCAGCGACACAAACAACCATACCGATACCATTGTTAAATGTACGGTACATTTCTTCATCAATAACATTGCCTTCTGATTGTAACCAATCAAAAATAGCAGGGCGAGTCCAACTGTTTGCATCAATAACAGCCGTTACATTTTCAGGTAATACACGAGGGATATTTTCTAAAAGGCCGCCACCTGTAATATGGGAAAGTGCATGAATATTCACTTTTTTGTGAAGCTCTAGTAATGACTTAACATAAATTGTCGTTGGGGCTAAAAGGTGTTCGCCTAAGGTGCTGTCAGCAAATGGCGTGCTTAACTCATCGTTGCTACGATCAAGAATTTTTCGAATTAATGAATAGCCATTTGAATGAGGGCCCGATGAAGCTAAACCAATAAGTACGTCTCCAGCTTGTACTTGGCTACCATCAATAGCGTTATCTTTTTCTACAACACCAACACAAAAACCAGCTAAATCGTAATCACCATCTTCATACATACTTGGCATTTCGGCAGTTTCACCACCAACAAGAGCGGCACCTGATAGTAGACAGCCGTCAGCAATACCTGAAACAACCGATGTTGCGACATCAATATCAAGCTTACTTGTTGCGTAATAGTCTAAAAAGAAGAGGGGTTCTGCACCAAGTACGATGATGTCATTAACGCACATAGCAACAAGATCAATACCAATTGTGTCGTGAATGCCTGACTCGATAGCAAGGCGGAGTTTTGTTCCGACGCCATCAGTCCCTGAAACAAGAACAGGTTGTTTATAACGATCAAGGGGTAATTCAAACATACTACCGAAGCCACCTAATCCTGCCATAACGCCGGGGCGACGTGTTTTAGCTGCTAATGGTTTAATGCGATCAACAAGTGCGTTACCTGCTTCAATATCTACACCGGCATCGCGGTAGCTCAGAGAAGATTGAGAAGAAGTGTTGCTGTCGAGCGTATCGGTCATGGTTTAATTCCTGATGTCAAAATGCTATTCATATTTCTAAGCACGAAGGCTGTGTTTTGATAGTTTTATACTCGTAATCATTGAAGATGCAGATTTTTTATTTCGTCATCCCAGCATGTTTCTAGCTGGGATCTGCTTAATACAATAGATTCTCGATAAAAAACACTCGAGAATGACGGGGGATATATGTCCTGCATCTTCATCGTTCATGGGTATTATAGAACATTTATTTATAATGGTATGTCCTAGAAACAGCATGATAGAATACCACAATGCATAGATTATTTTTTGTTCTAATTTCGCTTTTAGTCAGCCAAAGCTTTGCTGCGGATGTCACTAATTTGTATCAATCACAAGCGCCTGTTTCATCTCAGAGTGAAGAGGAGAGACAAAACCTTGCCCCAGAGTTGTTGCAGCAAGTCATTCTTAAAGTCGTCGGTGACCGCTCTGAGTTAGACACTATCGACTTGTCGCCTATTTTAGCGCAAACAAAACAGCTTATTCAGCAATATAAATATCACCGTATTAATACGATTAGCGATGACTTGACTCAGCCTGATCGTTTAGAAATTTTACTCTCTTTTAATAAGAAGAAGTTAAATCAGTCATTGATAGAGGTGGGCTTGCCTATTTGGGGAAACTCTCGGCCTGAAGTGATTATTTGGTCTGCCATAGAAGAGGACAGTTCACGCACAATATTATCGGCGGATGATTCGGAACTTGAGTCGGTCAAGGCACTACAGCAGGCAGCTCAGCTCAGAGGTTTACCCATTCTTCTCCCTGTAATGGATTTGCAAGACCAAAGCCAAGTGACTTACACCGATTTATCAGCGGGTTTTTCAGAAACGGTTGAAAGTGCATCTCAACGTTATGGCGCACCGGTGATATTGATGATGAAAACCACTGTTTCTGATATGGGCTTAGTGCGCACAGACTGGCATGCTCTTATTGATGGTGAGTCAGAGTTGTGGCAATCTCGCGGTGATATGTCTATGGCAATGTCTGCGGGTATTGATGAATTAACTGACCGCCTAGCAAAACGCTTCTCACAACGTGTGACCACTCAATATGAAAATACTTTAGCGTTACAAATAACAGATGTTAATAATTATTCTGACTATGCACGGGTTGTAAAATATTTAGCATCATTGCAATATGTTTCTGATATTAGATTATTAGATTTGCTTGATGACACACTTAATCTCAGTCTTTCTTTCAGTGGTGATTTAACCGTGTTTGATCGGACGGTAGCGATTGATAGGGTGCTTATTGAGCAGTCACCTTATACTCCAAGCGACGTAAAAACGTACCGATTATCACTTTAATACTTTCTCAATTAATAATGTGTCATAGCTGGACAGTGAAACGGAATATAAGGAAGGGATATGTCTGATAGTAATAAACTGTTTTTAATTATTGCACTAGCACTATTTGGCTATGTGTTTTATCTGTTGTCACCGGTTTTAATGCCTTTTTTCATTTCAGCACTACTAGCTTATTTAGCCGATCCTATCGTTGATAAATTAGAAGCTAAAAAATTATCACGAACACTGTCTGTATCGATTGTTTTTGCTATTTTACTACTGATTGGCTTGATATTACTGTTAGTGCTTTTACCCTTGTTAACATCACAAATCGCTGCTTTATTTAAACGATTACCTGAATATTTAACATTGCTGCAGTCAAACTTGGTGCCTTGGCTTAATTCTATGGGACTACCGGCTAATATGTTCGATATGAGCTCAATTAAACAGGCCTTAACAAGTTATTGGACTGAAGTTGGACAAGTTGCAGGTGGTGTATTTAGTTATATGACACGTTCTGGAATGGTTATTTTGCAATGGGTGATGAATTTAGTATTAGTCCCTGTTGTGACATTTTACCTGCTCCGCGATTGGGATATTCTGGTTGCTCGCTTTAGAGAACTATTGCCGCGTAGCTATGCAGATAAAGTGATTCAATTATCATTGGAATGTGACGAGATGTTAGCTGAATTCATACGCGGCCAGTTAATGGTAATGCTTGCATTAGCAAGTATTTATACTATTGGTTTATCTCTTATTGGCCTTGAACTATCACTGCTATTAGGTATCGCTGCAGGCGTGGTCAGTTTTGTGCCTTATTTAGGTTTAATCGTAGGCATTGGTTTGGCTGGCTTGGCCGCTTTTTTCCAATTCCATGAATGGCTTCCTGTACTCTTGGTTGTTCTAGTATTTGGTGTGGCTCAAGTTGTTGAAGCTGTTGTGCTTACACCGCGGTTTGTAGGTGAACGGATTGGTTTGCACCCTGTTGCGGTCATCTTTGCAGTCTTAGCTGGTGGTCAGTTATTTGGTTTCACTGGTGTATTATTAGCCTTGCCGGTTGCCGCAGTCATTATGGTTTTACTGCGTCACGCACATCAACGCTATCTTAATAGTCAGCTTTACACATAAATTTTTATGCAATCACTCGCCACACAGTTGCCATTGCAACTGAATTTAAAAGAAGTCTATCGCTTCGATAATTTTTACTTTTCTCAGCCTGAATTAAAAGGTGCACTGACTGAACTTTCTCGGTCTATAGATACTTCTTTTGTTTACTTGTGGGGAGAGCAATGTGTAGGAAAGTCGCACTTATTAATGGCAACTGCTGAGAATGCAGGAAAAGACACATTTTATTTACCATTGACTGATCTTGTTCAGTCAGCATCACCAGATGTTTTAGAATCGGTAGAAAATGTAGATTTATTATGTATTGATGATCTAGATGCGGTTGCGGGTCAGCCAGAGTGGGAAGAAGCCTTGTTTCATTGCTTTAACCGCCTGCAACATTCTGGTTGTAAATTACTGATTTCTGCAGCACATAGCCCTGCAACAGTTGAACTGACATTGCCTGACTTACGGTCTCGAATGGGTACTGCATTAATTTACCAACTCGATTCTTTAGAAGATAACGAGAAACAACAGGCGCTTATTCTTCAAGCACAAACGCGTGGTTTAGAGTTACCCGAAGAAGTCGCCAACTATGTATTAAGACACCATAGCCGCGATATGGACGTGTTAATGACCTTACTACAAAGCCTTGATAAAGCCTCAATGATTGAAAAACGCCGTTTAACCATTCCATTTGTTCGTCAAATATTAAATGGCTAAAACAGAGCTGACAGTCATTCTACCTGGGTTAGCAACAGTATTAGAACAGAGAATAAACGCCGGTATTATCCCGCCATATTTGGCTAAAATCATTGCTAAGTCCTCTTTTCAGAAAAAACAAATAGGCTTGTCACGGCTATTATTTAATCTGTTTAGTGAAACTGAATTAACAGGTTCTGACTTACCGATTCGTTTTTTAGAGTCAGGGCAGGCGGGATCTTTACGTGTTGATCCCTGTTATTTGCATGCCGATCGTGATCGCCTGCTTTTATTTACTGATGGTTTAGCACTCAGTGCTAACGAAAGTGATCAACTCATCGCTGAAATTCAACCTTTGTTTGAAGAGTTTGGTGGAAAAGTAATTCAATCTAGCCCTAATAATTGGTGCTTAGAATTAGAATCGATGCCTGAACTTAGCTTCTCTGCACTACCCGATGTTGCAGGTAAAGGGATTGAAAATGCCTTACCTAAGGGTGTAGAGCAGAGAGATTGGATACGCCTTTGGAATGAAGTACAGATGAAACTATATAACTCTGAACTCAACCAACAAAGAACAGACGACAACAAGCTTCCGATTAATAGTGTGTGGTTCTGGGGGGCTGGAAGCTTTGATATTAAGAATAAAGCGTGGGATAAGGTACAAGGTAAGTCAGAACTATTAGAACAGTTAGCTGCTAAATCACATAGCACATTAGAGTCCAATAGTGATTATTCAATAACATCACTCACATCTGGCAAGCACTTATGGTTGGCCGATGAATTTATTATTGATGGTGACTGGCTACAACAGTTAGAAGTATTTGATGAAACAGTATTAAAACCGCTATGGCAACAATGTCGGCAGGCACGTTTAGCAAAGGTAGATCTACACATACCTGAATATGGGAGCTACCAACTCACGCCATTAGATTGTTGGAAGTTTTGGTAAATATACCCGTGATAAATGAAACTGCAGCGCTTACGTCCCAGTCATCCTCGAGTGTTTTTATCGAGGATCTAGTGTGTTAAGTAGATCCCAGCTAAAAGCATGCTGGGATGACGGTAATAAAAAAGCATGCTGGGATGACTAAATAAAAAATGTGCAGATTGAATGATTACCAGTATAAGTATATTCAATCTACACTTTTAATGATTACGAGCATATAAAGTTACAAAGGCGTTACTAAATGACACAACACATTATCACTAGGGACGCTACGGGGTGGCAAAATTTACCTAAGCAGTGGCCAGATTGTTTACGACGCGTATTTGCTGCACGAGGTATTCAATCTGAAGCGGAGTTAAGTTATGACTTAGCTGACTTACCTAAACCTGAGTTAATGTTGGGCATGGACGCTGCGGTTCAACTTCTTGCCCTAGCGGTGATGCAACAGTGGAAAATAATGATTGTTGCCGATTTTGATACTGATGGGGCAACCAGTTGTGCTGTGGCAATACGTGGGTTACAGGTCATGGGAGCAACACAGCTTGATTATATTGTTCCTAATCGTTTCATACATGGCTATGGCTTAACCCCAGAATTGTTGGCCGAGATTCCTGCTAATGAACAACCCGATTTGTTACTCACTGTTGATAATGGCATTGCCAGCATAGAAGGGGTTGAAGTCGCCCATCAACGTGGTATTAAAGTATTAGTCACCGATCATCATTTACCTGGAGATGAATTACCAAAAGCTGAGGCTATTATTAACCCAAACCAGAAAGGAGACACCTTTCCAAGTAAGAATATGGCTGGGGTAGGTGTGTGCTTTTATTTGTTATTAGGCGTGCGACAAGCGCTACGAAAACAAGGCTGGTTTGAACAGCAACAGATTGAAAGTCCTAAGCTTAATACCTTATTAGACTTAGTTGCATTAGGCACTGTGGCGGATGTGGTTCCTTTAGATAAATTAAACAGAACCTTGGTCAACTTTGGTTTAGCTCGTATTAGGGCTGGGCGAGCATGTGCTGGTATTAATGCCATTGTTCAAGTGTCGGGTCGAGATTTACGCACCTTATCATCACCAGATATGGGATTCTCTATTGCTCCAAGGCTCAATGCTGCTGGTCGATTAGAAGATATGGGTATGGGGATAGAAACCTTGCTCACCAATGATATGGTTGAAGCCGTAGATGCTGCACAGATGTTAGATGATATAAACAAGCAGCGCCGTGATGTTGAGCAAAATATGCAGCAGCAGGCTTTAGTGATGTTAGACAAAATGGCCTTTGATGAGGAAGAACAGCCATTAGGTTATTGCTTACATGATTCGCAATGGCATCAAGGGGTGGTTGGTTTATTAGCATCACGCATTAAAGAGCGCCAATATCGCCCCGTTATTGCCTTTGCATCGGGTAATGAAGGTGAAGTAAAAGGATCGGCACGCTCAATTCCAGGCGTACATATACGCGATATATTGGCCTTGGTCGCAAACAGGATGCCGACAGGAATGCTCACTCGCTTTGGTGGTCACGCAATGGCAGCAGGGCTCACATTGGCTGAGAAAGATCTTCCATTATTTGAACAACATTTCTTAGCCGCATTAGAACAAACTATTGAGCCATCACTGTTAAAGCAAGACTTAATGTCAGACGGTGAATTAACAGCAAATGAAATATCGTTAGAGATTGCTGAATTATTACCCACTGCAGCACCGTGGGGACAAGGCTTTCTTGAACCTCAATTTCATGGTGTGTTCACTGTTATTGCGATACGAGCAGTCGGGCAACAGCAGGATCATCTACGCTTAACCGTTGATAGTGGGGAAGGGGAACACATTACTGCGATGGCGTTTCGTCAGCAACAGCCTGATTGGTTAGATCAGGGTGATCAAGTTAGGCTTCGTTACCGATTAGCCGTCAATGAATTTAGGCAACAACGTTCTGTGCAAATGCTAGTTGAGAATATATTACAGGCTTAAATATCCAAGGTTTCAACACCAACCTGCTGTCTAAAGCCTGCAAGTTCATCACCCGAAAAAAGCTCGGTACCTGGGTGCATAACCGTACCTGCACCACAGGCAATACCGTAACGTAGTACTTGTTCAGGAACATGGCCCAAGCTAAAGCCTGTTACTAGTCCCGCCACCATTGAGTCACCAGCACCAACGGTTGTGTTTATAGGAACATTAAGTGCCTTGGCATAATAGCTATTGTCAGGACTCACTAAAATAGCGCCTTCGTCTCCTAACGACACACACATGGGTTACATGATTCTGTTGTATTTTACGTGCTTCAGTTGCTACATCAGTGATGCTTGGCAATTCACGTCCAATAATTGTTTCTAACTCATAACGATTAGGTTTAATCAAAAATGGCTTGGCTGCAATAGCCAGTTTTAATGCGTCGCCATGTGTATCAATGACTGCTTTACCACCACCCACATTAACTCGCTCGACAAGTTTGGCATACAAATCATGAGAGATATTAGGCTGACAAGACCCAGTGATAATTCCAAACCCTTGTCCGGTAAGGGATATAAAGTCATCGATCACACGATTAAGCTGTGTTTGAGGTATTGCTGTCCCCGCATCCGTTACTTGGTACTGTGTTTGTGTATCCAACTCAATAATAGTGCTATTAATACGGGTTTCACCATCGACATGTTCGTAATAGACATTATCTAATTGCTGTTCTAATAAACGTTGTAGTAATTGACCTACATCACCCGCAACAATACAGAATGTGTGTGCATCAACCTGCATTCGTTTTAATGCTCGACCGATATTGATACCGTTGCCACCCGGATCATGACGAGCAGCATCAGAGCGTGATTTTTGTTCGGGAATCAATTTAGAAACGTGATAAGTCACATCCAGAGCCGGATTAAGACATAGGGTTGTAATATGTGTAGAGGGAAATATCTGGCTCATTATTTCAATATACCGCATTTATGATAAGGACACTATGACGCTTAAAAACAGAAAGTGATTGAAGATTTATTAAATGATTAGCAAACTACTCTTCTTTTTATATTTTAAAGCGACTCGATTTTGGTTCAAGCCCTCTTCAATGCGATTGAAGCATTTATGCCTGATTTTAAGGTACGCCCTCAGCAGTTAGCAATGAGTCAGTTCATTGCCGATAGAATACAAGCGGGCGAGCACCAGCGTATGGCAGTGGTTGAAGCACCAACAGGTGTGGGGAAAACACTAGCGTATCTAGCTGGTGCCATTGATACGGCTTTAGAACAAAAGAAAATGTTGGTGATTAGTACAGCCACGGTTAATTTACAGCAACAACTTCTACAAAAAGATTTGCCCGCATTTGCCCGCGCTACTGGAAAAGAACTTAAGTTTATTCAAGCAAAAGGGCGACGACGTTACCTTTGCCCCAGTAAATTAGTCAGTGTTGCTAGTGATAATCAGCTCGATTTAACGCTGGATGTGGATAGTAAATATCAACAGGCTAAACGTCAAAGTCGAGCTAAAGTGATTTTTACTGAATGGGATAAAGGTCAGTGGGATGGCGATCGTGATAGTCGAAGTGACTCAATCGAGCCTGCGCTTTGGCATGATATATCAACAGATTCAGAAGGCTGTGCTGGCAAGAGTTGCTCAAAATTCCATCGTTGTCCTTATTATATCGTGCGCAAAGAAATGGCAACGGCTCAGGTGATTGTTGCCAACCATGATTTAGTGTTGAGTGATGCTGATTTAGGTGGTGGCCTAGTTTTACCCAATCCAGAAGAGATCTTATTTGTATTTGATGAAGCCCATAATCTGCCACAAAAGGCACTCGATCACGCGGCTAAAGCATTGAACTTTGCTCAACTTTATCAAACAACAGAAACTGCTGATAGTGTATTGAAAAAGCTGGCAAAAGCTCTTGCCTATCGTCAACATGATTTTGGTTTTATGATGATGGAGTTACGACGAGATTTACCGGGCGTTATTACCCTGTTGCAACAAATGGAAACATTATTACAAAGTGATGATTTGGTTAAAGATGTCATTGCAGGGAAAATAAGTGAGCCACGCATTTATTGGCAAAGCCCACTTGTAAAAGCATTAATAACGCCATGTCATGGTTTGCTACAAAGAGCCAATATCATTTATAAACACTATGCCGTGTTTGCCAAGTGGATTAAAGATGGCATAGAAACACAACAAGTGCCTAATAAAGTCGCCGAAGTATTATTGCCTCAAATAGGTACTGTGCAGAATATATTCGGTTATTTGATTGATTTTATGGCTTTATTTCTTGATGAAGATAAACAAGATTTCCCACCTAATGTTCGCTGGTTATCGTATGAAAAATTTTCAAAATCAACAACACTTGTTATTAATGCAGGGCCAATGACATCTGCATATTTCCTTGAAAAAAGCCTATGGAATCGAGCCTATGGCACAGTGTTAACCTCAGCAACATTGAGAGGGATGGGCTTATTTCAACGTTTTAGAAGTGATTGTGGCCTAAAACGTTTTAATGAAACTCATTTCTTAGCAGTAAAGTCTCCCTTTAACTATCAGCAACAAGCCACATTATCATTACCTGAAATGAACGCATTACCCAATGAGAACTTTGGCGATTGGCAACAGGAAGTTGTAGAAAAATTGCTCACTGTTATTGATAGAGATGAGGCAACGCTCGTGTTATTTACCTCAAAAGTGGTGATGGATTTTGTGCATCAACAATTGCCGAGTGAGCTTGAAGAGTTAGTCTTGTTACAAGGTGAGAAGTTATCACCTAAAAATATGATTATTGAACATATACAGCGGGTTAAATCAGGAAAAGGTAGCATAATATTTGGCATGGACCGCTTTGCAGAAGGTGTCGATCTGCCAGGCAATTTATGTACACATGTCGTGATTACAAAGCTTCCTTTTCCTGTATTTACAAGACCAATCGAGCAAGCCAAGCAGGAATGGATTTTACGATCAGGGGGACAGCCTTTTATTGCTTTATCATTACCTGCTGTCAGCGTCAGGTTAATTCAAGCCTGTGGGCGTTTATTGCGTAAAGAAACAGACACAGGGCGAATTACAATTTTAGATCGACGGTTGCTAACAAAAGCGTATGGCAAGAAACTATTAGAGCATTTGCCTGATTATAAAATTAGGTGAGCGAGTGTTAAGGCTTTAGGTGCAGAGTTACCCCACTTTTAAAATGCATAATTTAAAGAGTTTTATAAAAACAATACTCGTTCAGTCCATATTAAGCTTGTCGATGTAATACTTTCTTTTAAAACATCACCCTTAAGAGAGTAAGTCATGAAAAAATTAGTTTTTAATCATCCTGCAATCATAGATAGTTCTGGAGATCTGAGTGCTAAATTAATCATAGCTAGAGTCAAAGAAATGAATACTTTTGATTTAAACATTCTTATTCAATTATTACCTAATGCCAGCATGGCTAAACATAGGGTTCAGAATGAGATTTATATAAAAAGTACTTCGCCAGCCGTATCATCTGTCTTTAAAAGTCTTACGGAGAGTAGTGACTCTGCATTTTCAAAAGGCACAATAGCAATAGATTTAGATGATTATAATGATTTTTCGTCTGGAAATGATGACGACAATTTAGTTCACTAAGACTTGTTTTCTTAAGTGAATAGTATTTAATTTATCATATGAAAGATAGAAAATTAATACCAATTTATTAAGTTTGACCTCAACTCTTTATTAGATTAAATTGGACACAGGTTTTTTAATTACGCAACAACGTTAAGGTTTGTAATGGAATTAAAACTACATGATATTCGAATGGATGCTGTTGATGAGGCGTTATTAAAAGCTAAGCAATATCGTTCACTTCTTGAGCCTGAAATTGCAGAAAGCATCTGTCTTGATGTTTTGCATATCGATCCTGAGAATCAATCCGTTCTGATTGTTTATATTCTTGCACTATTGGATCAAATTTCCCGAACTGAAAAACAAACACAAATCAAAAGTATTGAGCGCACGATTGAGAAGTTAACGAGCCAATATCAGCGTTATTATTATTCTGGCTTGCTAAATGAACGTCGAGCACGGCATTTAATTACACAGGCGATGTCTCATTCTTTTGCTTATGATTATTTCATCGAAGCACTAAAGTTTTATCAACAAGCCGTAGATAGATGCCCTGAGAAAAATGATGAAGCTATTCTCAGATGGAACAGTTGTATCAGGACAATAGAAAAAGAGAAACTAAAACCACGACGAGATAGTGAAGATATTTTAGTAGACATGGAAAGTTAATGGTACTTCAATTACAAAAGAGAACTATGGCGTTGGCAGGTGTTGTAATGACTGCTTACCTTATCTTTCACATGCTTTCAAACCTAAGCTTTTTCTCAGAACGCACTTTTATCCAATTTTATGATATTTACAATGGTGGGCCGATTAGGTGGTTGGTGTTATTACTGATGATTGTTGCTATTGCCATTCATGTGAAAGCAGCCGTTAAAATTCGTAGCGTGAACGCCAAGGCTCGTACGGTCGATTACGCGAAGCATGATAAATTCAAAATACCTGCCCCTTTAGTGACCGTTAGTATTATCTTCTTATTAAGCTTCATCGTTATACATATTATTCAAACGTTATTATTTGATACATCACAACTTTATAGTGAAGTAACACAACTCTTTCAGTCAGAAATAATGGTGTTGTTTTATTTAGCAGGATTATTCGTTCTAACCATGCATTTGCAGCATTCAATCGCAAATGTACTACAAACTTTGGGTAAAACATCAGTGATTTGTCACGGCTTAGTTTGGAGTGGGGTACTTGCTCTAACAGGTGGTTTTGCTTTGATTCCTCTTTATATCTATTTTGTGATGCCATGAGTGATTTTGAGTTAGATAGCCACACGCCGAAGGGAAGTCTAGAAACTAGATGGACCCAACATAAATTTGACTTGAAAATAGTCAACCCAGCGAACCGTAAAAAATACAATGTCATTATTGTGGGAACGGGATTAGCAGGAGCCGCTGCCGCTGCATCATTGGGCGAGATGGGCTATAACGTCAAAACATTTTGTTTCCAAGATAGCCCCAGACGAGCACATAGTATTGCGGCACAAGGTGGTATTAATGCGGCTAAAAACTATCAAAACGATGGTGATAGTGTGTGGCGTTTATTCTATGACACGATAAAAGGTGGTGATTACCGAGCGCGTGAATCCAATGTTTTCCGCCTTGCAGAATTAAGTACCAGCATTATTGACCAAGCTGTTGCACAGGGTGTGCCTTTTGCTCGTGAATATAGTGGTTATTTGGCCAACCGCTCTTTTGGTGGTGCTCAAGTATCGCGTACATTTTATGCCCGAGGGCAAACGGGACAGCAGTTATTAATTGGTGCTTATCAAGCGATGAGCAAACAAATTGATGAAGGCACGATTACGCATCATTCACGTTGTGAAATGCAAGACCTGATTAAAATTAATGGTAAGGCTAAGGGGATTGTTTCTCGTGACTTAGTCACAGGCAAGCTTGAGTCACATATGGCAGATGTTGTTGTATTGTGTACAGGCGGCTACGGCAATGTATTCTACCTTTCAACAAATGCCAAAGGTTGCAATGCCTCTGCCGCATGGCGCGCACATAAGCAGGGTGCATTATTCGCTAATCCAAGTTTTACTCAAATTCATCCAACCTGTATTCCTCAAGCGGGTGAGTTGCAATCAAAACTCACATTAATGAGTGAGTCTTTGCGTAATGATGGCCGTATTTGGGCACCTAAGAACAAAGAAGATTGTGATAAAAACCCTGAAGAGATTGCCGAACAAGATCGTGATTACTTCCTAGAAAGAATGTATCCCGCTTTTGGTAATTTAGTGCCACGTGATATTGCTTCTCGAGCAGTGAAATTGATCTGTGATGAAGGTCGTGGTGTAGGTCATGCGATTGAGGGCAAAAAATTGGGTGTTTATCTCGATTTTGCTAATGCGATTAAAGTTCACGGTTTAGATGCCATTAGTGAGAAATATGGCAACCTATTTGATATGTACACACATATTGCGGCTGAAGACCCGTATACAACACCTATGCGTATTTACCCTGCTGTGCATTACACCATGGGGGGGCTTTGGGTTGATTACAACTTAATGACCTCTATTGATGGGTTATTTGCTGGTGGTGAAGCTAACTTTTCAGATCACGGTGCTAATCGCTTGGGAGCAAGTGCATTAATGCAAGGCCTAGCCGATGGTTATTTTGTATTGCCATCAACGGTCTCTAATTATTTAGCACAACAAAAGCCATTAGATATAACGAAAACCTATCCAGAAGAAGAGCAAGCATTACAACGTTGTAGTGACAGAATTAAGCAGTTAATGAATGCGCCAAACCCTCAGAAAACACCTGATGAATTCCACAGAAAGCTAGGAAAAATCATTTGGAATGCATGTGGAATGGCGAGAGAGAAAAGCGTTTTAGAAAGCGCTATTGCTGATATTAAGACATTGCGGGAACAATTCTGGCAACAAGTGAAAATAACGGGTAGTGATGAAACCTTAAATCAAACATTGGAGCGAGCAGGGCGAATTGCAGACTTCTTTGAACTTGCGGAGTTGATGTGCATTGATGCATTAACTCGTGAAGAATCGTGCGGCTGTCATGCACGAGAAGAACATATTACAGATGATGGTGAAGCTCAGCGTCATGATGATGAATTTTCTTATGTTGCCGCATGGCAATATAGTGGCAATTTGAGTGTGCCAGTATTGTATAAAGAAGAGTTAGATTTCGAATTTGTAAGACCAACGACAAGAAATTATAGATGAGGCATTTGCATGACTCCAGCACGAGATAAAATAGCTAAAACATCCCTTATTTCTACTAAAAAATCGAAAAAGAACTCGCTATTCCTCTCATTTTTAGAAAAAATAAGGAATATTTTTTCTTATTTTCCTTTTGCACTAGAATCAAGCAAAGGCCTCATATGATTTATAAACTCCATATTTGGCGCCAAGAAAGTGCGAATTCAAAAGGTGACTTTGAACAGCATGAGATTGATGTAAGCGAAGATACTTCTTTTTTAGAGATGTTAGATGCGCTTAATGAGCAGTTAATCGAAAATGATAAAGAAGCGATTGCATTTGATTTTGATTGCCGAGAAGGTATTTGTGGCTCGTGTAATTTAGTGATAAATGGTACGCCTCATGGCAAACATCGAGGCACCACGACCTGTCAGCAGTATATGCGCGACTATGCGGATGAGGCTGAGTTGTGGATTGAACCTTGGCGAGCGACAGCCTTTCCTATTATTAAAGATCTGATTGTTGATAGAACACCCTTTGAAAAGATTATTCAGGCAGGTGGTTATATTGAAATTAGAACAGGTTCAGCAGGTGAAGCGAATACGATTCCTGTTGCAAAAGAGGTATCAGATGCTGCGTTTGATTCAGCAACGTGTATTGGTTGTGCTGCCTGTGTTGCTGCCTGTCCAAATGCATCAGCAACATTATTTGTAGCTGCAAAAGTAACGCACTTATCGACATTACCGCAAGGACAAATAGATAAAAAACGTGCTGAAAAACTATTAGAAGCGATGGATGAGCAAGGGTTTGGTGGCTGTAGTAACTACCGTGAATGTGAGCGTGTATGCCCGAAAGAAATTAGTGTAAGTACCATTACAACAATGAATAAGCTGTTGTATCAAGGATAGGTATTATTGGCCTATAGAAAAAAAGAAGCTATAATTAGTCTTAATATCGGTTTTAATTGTAGGCATTAATCATGAGTAATAGTATTTTAGCGGATAGTTCAGTTAGTATTTCTGAGTTAAAGAAAAATCCGATGGTCGCTGTTTCAAGTGGAGAGGGTTTTCCAGTCGCTGTTTTAAATCATAATAAGCCAGCATTTTATTGCATACCAGCTGATGCATGGGAGCAAATATTTGATCGACTTGAAGATGTTGAATTAGCAAGTCTTGCTAATAGCCGCATGGGTGGAGACACTATCGAGGTTTCTTTGGATGAGTTATAAGCTTCGTTTTGATAAGCGAGCATATAAGGAATGGCTAAAGTTAGATCCAGTTGTGAAAAGTCAATTTAAAAAGAAGCTGGTAGAACGGCTAGAGCAACCAGTAGTAGGTAGTAGTAAAGTATCGGGTGCTGATAATTGTTATAAAATTAAGTTGAAATCTGCAGGGTACCGCTTGGTGTATCAAATAATAGATAATGAACTTATCGTATTGGTGTTAGCTGTTGGAAAGCGCGAACGTAATACTGTTTATAAGACTGCACTTAAACGAGTTTAATATACCCTTAATGCTTTTAAGGATGAAGCCAATCTAAAGCCAGTATACAATAGTCGGTTATTTAGTCGGATTGCTACTGACACCTATTATTTATGTTGGAGACACAATGCTAGAAGCATCTCAAATCAAATCGTTAATTAATGATTACACTGATTCTATAGCTCAAATGACCTTGGAAGAATCTAAAGCAAAAGTAGACGTTAATTTAGATGGCGAATCATTAACTGTTGTTGTGACTTTAGGTTATCCAGCAAAAGGGTCTTTCGATAAAATTCAGTCAGATCTACAAGCCTTACTCCAGAAAAAAGCTGATTTAACAGATGTGACTGTCACTGTTAATTCAGAAATCACTAAGCATAAAGTGCAACAGGGCGTACAAGGCATTAAAAATATTAAGAATATTATTGCTGTCGCTTCTGGTAAAGGTGGCGTTGGTAAATCAACAACATCGGTTAATTTAGCATTAGCATTAGCTGCCGAAGGCGCTAAAGTTGGTATTCTAGATGCTGATATTTATGGCCCAAGTCAGCCGCGAATGTTAGGTACATCGCAACGCCCAGAGTCCGTTGATGGCAAACGTATTGAACCAATTGAAAGCTATGGTTTGCAAAGCATGTCGATTGGTTTCTTGATTGATGAAGAAGAGCCGATGATTTGGCGTGGCCCAATGGTAACGCAAGCACTAGAGCAAATGCTCAATGATACAAACTGGAAAGACCTTGACTATCTTGTGATTGATTTACCACCAGGTACAGGTGATATCCAATTAACCTTATCTCAGAAAGTGCCTGTTAGTGGTGCTGTGATTGTTACAACTCCGCAAGACATATCATTACTTGATGCGCGTAAAGCATTAAAAATGTTTGAAAAAGTGAATGTGCCAGTTATGGGCATAATTGAAAACATGAGTACACATGTGTGCAGTGAATGTGGTCATGAAGAGCATATCTTTGGTGCCGGTGGCGGTGAGAAAATGGCAAAGCAATATGACGTTGACTTGCTTGGTGATTTGCCGTTAGATATTAAAATTCGTGAAGATGCCGATCAAGGGCACCCAACCGTTGTTGCTGATCCTGATGGAAAAATTGCATTAGCTTATCGTGCGATTGCACAGCGCGTTGCTGCACGATTAGCGAAGCAGGGTAAAGATTATTCATCTGCTTTCCCTAACATTGTTATCAAAAACGACTAATCTAATTTTTACTATACAAATTAACGTAAAATCACGCTATTATTAAGGTTATTCAGGATTAACGAGCAAAAGCATGAGCATAAAATCAGATAAATGGATCCGTCGAATGGCGGAAGAGCACGGTATGATTTCGCCTTTTGAAACAGGTCAAGTACGTGAAGGTGAAAATGGACGGATGATCTCTTACGGTACATCAAGTTACGGTTATGATGTGCGTTGTTCTAGCGAATTCAAAGTATTTACCAATATTAACTCTGCGATTGTTGATCCTAAAAACTTCGATGAAGGTAGCTTTGTCGATGTCAATTCTGATGTGTGTATTATTCCTCCCAACTCATTTGCATTGGCGCGTACGGTAGAAAAATTTAAGATCCCTCGCAATGTATTAACAATATGTTTAGGTAAATCAACCTATGCCCGCTGTGGAATTATCGTTAATGTCACGCCTCTAGAACCTGAATGGGAAGGCTATGTGACACTAGAGTTCTCAAATACGACAACATTGCCTGCCAAGATTTATGCTAATGAAGGTGTGGCACAGATGTTATTTTTTGAGTCAGATGAAGTGTGTGAAACGTCATACGCTGATCGGGGCGGTAAATATCAAGGGCAAAAAGGTGTGACGCTACCTAAGTCATAATAATGATGAGCCTTTCTTCGATTAGTCGACTTGTTAAATTGCTACTGATAACGTTGTTATTAGCTGGCTGTACGAGTGAGCGTGAATCAGATAAACAATGGGCGCATAGTGATTTAAGTAGTTATGCTGCGGCATTTTCTCCTAATGGGAAATATGTTTTGGTGGGGGATACTGATTCGCCAGCGAGACTATGGAATATAGAAGAAAACAAGGTTGTTTACACATGGCAAAATAATGAGGAAGTTGGTACAACAACAGCCGTTGGTTTCTCGGGTGATGGTAAAGTCGCTGCAACTGTTGAACAAGGTGGGGTTGTATCAGATAAAAAGTCATCTTTTAGGAATGAAGTCGACATTGTAGAGCAGGATGTCATTGTCTTGTGGGAAGTGGCGACAGGCGAGCCAATGATGCGCTTGAGCTTTCCCGCTAGAATTAAGGCAATTGCATTATCTCAACATGGTGACTATGTTTTATTGGCTTTATATAACCGTACAGTCATCTATTTTGATGTTATTGAAAACCGAGTGCTGCAAATCCTCCAACATGATGGTAAAGCCGTAAACTCACCGATTAATCAACTTATAAATACCGTAGCACTGTCACCTAGTGGGAAGTATGCGTTGACAGGTGGTGATGACCAAACAGCCCGTCTATGGAAATTAGAAACTGGAGAACAGATTCGAAGCTGGAAGCATGAAAACTCGGTCAACATTGTTGGGTTTTATCCCAAAGGTGGCTATGTTTTAACTGGAGCAGGCAACGGTCAAACTCATTTTTGGAATATGAAAACAGGTGAAGAAAAATATATTCTTCGAACGTCTTCATTATGGCCCGCAGATAAACCACTTCCTGATTTTCCTACATTTAAAACTACGATATCTGCCATCGACTTTTCTACAGATGGTAAATACCTCGCAACAGGTCATTCATCACGCATGATATGTTTGTGGAAGGTCGCAACGGGCGAAAAAGTAGATTGTTGGCAAGTCGCGAGAAAGCAAGCATTGCGCCCCGGCGTGGTATTACAGGCCGTTGCTTTTTCACCTGATGGCAAGTCTATTTACAGTGAAGCAGGTAATGGTATTGGCCAAAAATGGATACTTAGATAGTGCTTAAATTAGTATTTTTTGTACCAGAGAGTCACAAAGAATCCGTTAAACAAGCTGTATTTGAACAAGGTGCTGGGCGTTATGAAGGTTATGACTGTTGTTCATGGGAAACAAAAGGGATAGGTCAATTCAAACCCTTATCAGGTAGCCAACCCTTTATTGGTCAGCAAGGAAAAATTGAAACAGTGGCTGAATATCGCGTTGAAATGATGTGTTCGGAGCAATACATCAAAGCGGTATTAGCGGCTCTTATTCATAGCCACCCTTATGAAACTCCAGCTTATGAAGTCCAGTCTATACGAACACTGGATGATTTTTAATTTTACGAGTGTTTTATGTCATCACAATCTACACCTAAAGAAACGTTTTTAGCGGATTACCGTGTTCCTGATTATTTAATTGATACCGTGCATTTGCACTTTGAATTAGATGCGTCTGATACTCATATCCGTAGCGTATTGGCAATGCGTAAGAATCCTAAAGGATTAGGTGGTGACTGTGTGCTTGATGGTGAGCACCTTGAATTAATATCAGTGAAGATCGATGGACGGCAATTACAGGGTAACGAATACCAACGTACAGATAAAACATTAGTCTTATCAGGGTTGCCAGATAAGTTTGAGTTAGAAATTGAAACGCGTATTGCACCTGATAAAAACACCGCTTTAGAAGGTCTGTATCATTCAGGCTCTTTATTATGTACACAATGCGAGGCGGAAGGTTTCAGACGGATAACCTATTACCCAGATCGTCCAGATGTTATGGCTGTATTTACAGTCTCACTTGTTGCAAATAAAGCGCTTTGGCCAATTATGTTGGCGAACGGCAATATGGAAGAGCAGGGCCAGTTTGATGATGGTCGCCATTGGACACGGTGGCATGATCCCCATCCCAAGCCGAGTTACTTATTTGCCCTTGTTGCAGGGGACTTATATCGCCAGCAAGATAGCTTCACTACGATGTCTGGTCGCGATGTGAATTTGCAGATTTATGTTGATCATGAAAATAGTCATAAATGTGATCATGCCTTAATATCATTAAAGCAAGCGATGCAGTGGGATGAAGAGACCTATGGTCGTGAATATGACTTAGATGTGTTCATGATTGTGGCGGTGAATGATTTCAATATGGGCGCAATGGAGAATAAAGGGCTGAATATCTTTAATTCTTCATGTGTGCTGGCAAGCCCAGAAACTGCTAGTGATGCAGATTATCATCGAATACAAGGCATTGTGGGGCATGAATACTTTCATAACTGGTCAGGAAACCGTGTGACATGTCGTGATTGGTTCCAACTCAGTCTGAAAGAAGGCTTTACTGTTTTACGTGACCAACAGTTTAGTGCAGCAATGAACTCTGAGGCCGTACAACGTATTGATGATGTAAACCAACTGCGCACCATGCAATTTTCTGAAGATGCGGGGCCAATGGCTCATCCAGTTAGACCAGCTTCCTTTATTGAAATTAGTAACTTCTACACCGTGACGATTTATGAAAAAGGTGCGGAAGTGGTTGGCATGATTAAAACAATAGTCGGTGATGATGGTTTTAGAAAAGGTACGGATCTATATTTTGATCGTCATGATGGACAAGCAGTCACAACAGATGACTTTGTAAAATCGATTGAAGATGCCAATGATGTTGATTTAAGTCAGTTTAAACGCTGGTATTCACAGGCCGGTACACCAGAATTAACAGTTGCGGGTCATTATGATGAGATGAAACAGACCTATACATTGTCTGTTGAACAAACATGCCCAATGACACCTGATGAATTAGACAAAGAAGCCTTCCATATTCCTTTAGCCGTGGGCTTACTCGATGAACAAGGTTTACCCCTATTGCTTCAGCTTGAAGGCGAGGAAAAGGCATATGATAACGCTACGCGTGTATTAACACTTAATGAGGCCAATCAGACATTTACCTTTATAAATGTAGAATCAAAACCTGTACCCTCCATACTAAGAGGGTTCTCTGCACCGGTAAAACTAAATACCAAACGAAGTAATGCTGAATTAGAGTTTTTGATGGTAAACGATACAGATAGCTTTAATCGTTGGGATGCAGGGCAGACATTACTAATCAATATATTATTGGGTTTAGTGAGAAACGTTCAATTGGATCAACCTTTAAGCTTTTCTAAAAGCCTAGTAGAAAAACTGTCTCATATTTTAACGAATACAGAAGTGGACCCAGCATTGATTGCTAAAATGCTGACATTGCCGAGTGAAAACTATTTGGCAGCACAAATGCCAATCGCAGATGTTGACGCTATTCATATTGCACGACAGTTCCTTAAAAATAGCCTTGCTCATGGACTGAAACAAGCGTTCAGTGATGTTTACCAACAGCAAAATACAACTGCTGACTATCAGTTCAACGCTATCGATATGGCCAAGCGCAGTCTTAAGAATATATGTCTAAGCTACTTAGTGGCAACCGATGACCCAATGCAAACGCAACGCTGTCTCAAACAGATGAAACAGTCTGATAATATGACAGATACAATTTCGGGTTTAGTTGCATTAGCCAATAAATCTGGGCCAGAAGGCGAACATGCTCTACGCGCTTTTTATGAGCAATGGAAGCACGACCGCTTAGTGGTTGATAAGTGGCTCACTGTCCAAGCGCAGTCAAATTTACCTGATACTTTAATTCGAGTTAAAGGTTTGATGAAACACCCTGCCTTTAAGATGACTAATCCAAATAATGTGCGATCTTTAATCGGCCAGTTCTGTCGTAATAACCCGATTAACTTTCATGCTAGAGATGGTTCAGGGTATGAGTTTTTAGTTGAGCAGATTATTGTTCTAAACAAACTTAACCCGCAAGTGGCAGCGCGAATGTTAGGTGCGTTCAATTCATGGCGACACTATGATGAAGAGAGACAAATGCTGATGAAAAAAGCATTAATGACGATTGCCGCTGAAAAAGACTTATCGTCTGATGTCTATGAAATCGTCACAAAATATCTAGCAGATTAAAGGTTTACTCATGTTTACACTTGATCCTCGCTTGGAGCGAGATACGATTCTTTTAGGAGAGTTCCCGCTGTCTAAAGTCTTGCTAATGAACGATGCGCGTTATCCGTGGGTCATTCTCGTACCTAAGGTGACAGGTGTAACGGAGCTATTTCAACTTAGTGCTGAGCAACAACAGCAGTTAACGTTGGAGTCTAACTTTGTGGCTAAAGCTCTCAATAACTTAGTTCAGGCTGATAAAATGAATGTGGCCGCGCTTGGTAATGTTGTTTCGCAGCTCCATATTCATCATGTAGCTCGATATCAAGGTGATGAAACATGGCCAAACCCTGTATGGGGAAAGGGCGAAGCAGTACCCTATAGTGAACAAGAAAGAGATGCTGTTTACCAGCAGATAACAGCAGTATTGTCAGACCTGTTGAATGATGGCAACTGAATTACAGTTTTATTTAAATATAAGCCGAGAACAGGCTTTACGTTATTACCAAGGGACAGCAAAAGTCGTTGTTGTGACGACAACAAGTGGTCAAAAACTGCAATTTCCAGCCGAGCATATTAGGTCATTCATTGCGCAAGATGGGATCGAAGGATGGTTCAGTATTCAATTTGATGATGAAAATAAGCTGATAGCGCTAAAAAAAGTGTAACTATTTTGCGAACAGAAATGCTTTTAAAGAAGGTGTGCCCTAGGTTTCCCAATATAGT
>JAQRMU010000081.1:45989-58262 GCA_028598975.1 Gammaproteobacteria bacterium
TTCAATTGAAGCACCCGTTATCGGGAAGTTAACAATGCCCACACTGGTTGTTATTTTGTGCTGATTATTGTCAAACTGAAAGCTTAAAGATGCCAGCGTTTCCGTTATTTTTTTTGCCATGATAACTGTGCCGGCAGCATCAGTTTCAGAAAGAATAATTGCGAACTCATCGCCACCAAGACGTGCTATGACATCCGTTGTTCTTGCAATAGACTTTAAGGTGAGTGCAACTTTTTGTAAGACATGATCACCAGCTAAATGGCCAAAACTATCATTAATATCTTTAAATTGGTCGAGATCGAGAAAGAGTAAGCTTCCATGATGTTTCGATCGAATAGATTGATTTAAGATGCGTTCAAATTCAATATTAAACCGGCGACGGTTATAGAGTTCTGTTAAAACATCATGATCGGCGAGCCAGGCAATTTGTTCTTCACTTTGTTTTTTATCCGTAATATCTAACCCTACAGAGAGTACGACCGATGAATCTGTAGGGTTGTTCAAGCTTGAGTGAAGCCATGAAATGATATGTATGCTGCCATCACTATGGATGAATTCAGATTCTTGTTGACTAATTGTTTGTTGCCCTTCTTTCAATTGAATAAGCGTTGCTTCATTTTCAGGCCACTTTTCACTAGGAAAGAATTGTTGGAATGATGTATTGATAATATTTTGTTCAAGATAGCCTGTTGTTCGTTCAGCAAAGTCATTAAATGATGTGATATTACAATACTGATCAAGGGTGATAATAATGAGCTGAGCAGTATCAATTAGACTCTTTATAAAATCTCGTTCATGTTGTAGCTCAAGGCTTCTTTGTAGTACTGTTTGGGAACGTTCTTTTATTGAATTATGTAACTCTTCTAATTGTATGGTGAGATCTTTAGTTGAGTATTCTAGCTGGTCTAACTCATCTATCCTATTTGTTGTAGAGTTTTTGCCGAGAATATTTCTAACCTCACCATATTCCTGTTTTGCCAGAAGGGGAAGGGCTTGGGACACACTAGCTAAACGAGATAAGGGTTTGGAAATTAAGATAAATAAACCAGCGCCTAATATGATTGCACCAAGCAATGAAAGAAGGATGCTTCGGAGAGTGATACTTGTAATTCGTATAGCAAAAATGGAGCGGATTTGATTACGAGATAAGTGTGAAAGAGAATTATCTGGATTTATAATTAAGACTTGTGAGAAGGCAGGAGATATAAAAAATAGGCAACAGAAAATGATGCAATGTTTTAATATCTTTTTCACATTCCCTCCCTGAAATTTATAACATATCCGTATGTGTTGGAAGATTGTACATGGGAAATGAAATTTATGACAAGCGTGAGAGCGGCTTTGGTTTACTATTTTTACTGTAATGCAATTTAGTATTAGAAATTAAGTCAGGCCAACTCTTATTACTCTTACCGAGATACTGCCACCAAAACCCAAGGCCAGCAGGGAGCCAGGAGATAATAGCAACTAGGAAGCGGATAAAAGCACGCTGCCAACTTACCTCGCCATTATCGTAACTAATGAGTTTTATTTTCCAGCTTCGCATACCTAATGTTTGACCACCATGCGTCCAGAACCAGCCATAAAATAGAAAGCTAACAGCAAGTAAATAGAGCAAGAAAAAAGGGTTTCCTTGGCCAATTGCTTGGCCGCCATTTAAGGTGACTGCAATAAGCCCCGCTAACAGTAATATTGCGAGTAGTAAAAAAGTGTCATAAAACATCGCGGCAAAGTGGCGAAGTAAACTGGGTCGGCAATATTCTTCAGAAGTGTTGGACATGTTTTATAAGTATATGTGTAATTTATTTGGGCTGGATAGCGACATAAAGTATCATTATTCCTTTATTAATGTGAATTGGATTGACCATGTTGCAATTGATCGGCCGCTCAGCTTTTTCTGCGTTTCGTTTAGATAAGTTATTGGCTACAGTACAAGCCTCTGTTGAAGGGGTGTTAGCTATCCGCAGTGAATACCGTTATTTCATTGAGGTAGAAGGTGATAGCGAGCTAAATCAAGCTGAACAATCTGTCTTAGAAACACTACTTGAAGCTGAATTACGAACAGGAAAAACTGAGGATGATGAACACTTTTTCTTGGTAACTCCTCGTCCTGGGACCATTTCTCCATGGTCATCAAAGGCGACAGATATTGCGCATAATAGTGGTCTTAAAAATATTCTACGTATTGAACGTGGTGTCGCTTTTTATGTGAAAGCACAGGGTTCATTATCGGCTGAAGCAAAAAATCAAGTAAGAAAATGCCTCCATGATCGCATGATTGAAGTGGTATTTGACTCTAACGATGAAGTTGATCGTCTCTTTACACATGGTGAGTCACGCCCTCTCGTAGCTGTAGATATTTTGAATGGTGGTCGTGAAGCTTTAGTTCAAGCAAATACAACAATGGGCTTGGCATTAGCTGAAGATGAAATTGATTATTTAGTGGATAACTTCACTTCTTTAAACCGTAATCCGAACGATATTGAGCTGATGATGTTTGCTCAAGCAAACTCTGAGCATTGTCGTCATAAGATCTTTAGTGCCGATTGGATTGTCGATGGTGAATCACAATCTCATACATTATTTAATATGATTCGCAATACACATGCTTTGAATCCAGAAGGTGTGATCACGGCTTATAGTGATAACTCATCGGTTATTGAGGGTGCAAGTAGTCATCGCTTCCATGTTGATATGGCAACTAACCAATATAGCTATCAAGGTGAAGCTCAGCATATCTTGATGAAGGTTGAAACGCATAATCATCCTACTGCTATTTCGCCATTTCCAGGAGCGGCAACAGGTGCCGGTGGTGAAATTCGTGATGAAGGTGCAACAGGCCGAGGTTCTAAACCAAAAGCGGGTTTAACCGGTTTTTCTGTTTCAAACTTGAATATTCCCGGTTTTGAACAACCTTGGGAAACACCTTATGGCAAGCCTGCACGTATGGCTTCTGCACAAGAAATTATGCTTGATGGACCGTTAGGTGGTGCAGCATTTAATAATGAATTTGGTCGCCCAAACTTATGTGGTTATTTTAGAACGTATGAAGCATTAGTCCCTTCTGCTGATGGTTTTGAAGTACGTGGTTACCATAAACCTATTATGGTTGCTGGTGGTATGGGCTCTATTCGTCCTCAACATGTTAAGAAAAATATTTTTGAACCGGGTGTACAGTTAATTGTGTTGGGTGGCCCAGCAATGTTAATTGGTCTAGGTGGAAGTGCTGCTTCATCAGTAACGTCTGGTACAAGTGAAGAGGGACTAGATTTTGCTTCAGTGCAACGTGGTAACCCTGAAATGGAACGTCGTTGTCAGGAAGTTATTGATCGTTGTGTTGCTTTAGATGATCAAAACCCAATTATTGCTATTCATGATGTAGGTGCCGGTGGTTTATCAAATGCCTTCCCTGAACTCGTTGATGACAGTGGTCGTGGTGGTAAATTTGAGTTACGTGTTGTTCCAAACGATGAATCAAGCATGTCACCAATGGAAATTTGGTGTAATGAATCTCAAGAACGTTATGTTTTAGGTGTTAGCCCCGATCGCGTTGAAGAGTTTCAAGCAATTTGTGAACGTGAACGTTGCCCTTGGGCAGTCGTGGGTGAGGCAACAGAAGAACAACATTTATTAGTGGGAGATGCTGATAATGACAATAATCCAGTGGATATGCCATTGTCATTATTATTAGGTAAGCCACCTAAAATGCTACGTGATGTTAAACATCATACTTTTACAAAACCAGAACTAGACTTAGCTGATGTTAATGTCAGCGATGCACTAGAACGTGTTCTAAAATTACCAACCGTTGCCAGCAAAAACTTCTTAATTACGATTGGTGACCGTAGTATCACAGGTCTTGTAGCTCGTGACCAAATGGTTGGTCCTTGGCAGGTTCCTGTAGCTGATTGTGCAGTAACATTGGCAGATCATCATGGTTTTCAAGGTGAAGCAATGTCGATGGGTGAACGTGCACCATTAGCATTAATTGATGCGCCTGCATCAGGCCGTATGGCTGTTGGTGAATCAATTACTAATATTGCTGCTGCAAGCATTGCCACGCTGAGTGATATTAAATTATCAGCAAACTGGATGGCTGCATGTGGTCATACTGGTGAAGATGCACTGTTATATGACACAGTTGAAGCCGTGGGCATGGAATTATGTCCTGAGCTAGGTATTGCGATTCCAGTCGGTAAAGATTCCTTGTCAATGAAAACTGTTTGGCAAGATGATGATGAAAGTAAGTCTGTTACTTCACCGTTATCATTAATTGTGACCGCATTTGCTCCAGTGACGGATGCCGCTAAAACAAGCACACCACAATTACGCACAGATCTTGGTGATACGGATCTTATCTACATTGATTTAGGTAAAGGAAAAAATCGCCTTGCAGCATCAGCATTAGCTCAAGTTTACGGTCAAGTTGGTCATCATGGCCCTGACTTAGATGATCCTGCATTATTAAAACAGTTCTTCTATGCTATCCAGCAATTGAAACAAGATGATCTATTGCTTGCTTATCATGATCGTAGTGATGGTGGTTTAGCTGGAACATTAGTAGAAATGGCATTTGCAGGTCATTGCGGTATCGATGTAAACCTAACAGGCTTAGGTGAAGCATTACCATTGTTATTTAATGAGGAATTAGGTGCAGTTATCCAAGTTCGTCATTGTGATGTTGAAGATGCATTATCGATATTAAGAGAACAAAACTTATCACACCATAGCCATGTGATTGGCTCATTACGAGATGATGGACAGCTTGTTATTAATGTTAATGGTGAGCAAGTCATCAATGATTCACGTATTACACTGCAACGTTTCTGGTCTGAAACAAGTTATCAGATGCAAGCCTTGCGTGATAACCCTGAGTGTGCAAAACAAGAATTTGATGCCTTATTAGATGAAGATGATTCTGGTTTATATGCAGACTTGAGTTTTGATGCTGATGAACATATTGCAGCATCATTAATTGTCAGTGGCGTGCGTCCTAAAATTGCTATCTTGCGTGAACAAGGTGTGAATGGTCAGATAGAAATGGCAGCCTCATTTGATCATGCTGGCTTTACGGCTATTGATGTTCATATGAGCGATATTCTTGAAGGCCGTGTTGATTTAGCTGACTTTAAAGGACTAGTTGCTTGTGGTGGTTTCTCATACGGTGATGTATTAGGTGCGGGCCGTGGTTGGGCGAGTACTATCTTGCACAATGACAAAGCAAGAAAACAGTTTAGCGACTTCTTTAACCGTGAAGATACTTTTGCTTTAGGTGTCTGTAATGGTTGTCAGATGTTATCTCAACTTAAGGAATTGATTCCAGGTAGTGAGCATTGGCCACGTTTTGAACGTAATGTGTCTGAACAGTTTGAAGCCCGTTTTTCATTAGTAGAAATTGTTGAATCACCATCAGTATTGTTAAAAGGTATGGCAGGATCTGTTATGCCAATTGCCGTGGCTCATGGTGAAGGTCGTGCTGATTATAGTGAGACTGGCTCAATGGCTGATTCATTGGTTGCAATGCGTTATGTTGATCATGCCGGTGAAGTTACTGAGAACTATCCTCAAAATCCAAATGGTTCGCCTGAAGGGATTACATCATTAACAACTACTGATGGTCGTGTGACGATTATGATGCCACATCCTGAGCGTGTAACACGTACAGTACAGCATTCATGGCACCCTGATGATTGGGGTAAAGATGGTCCTTGGTTAAGACTATTCCACAATGCGAGAAAGTGGGTAGGCTAAGATTGAAAAGGGAGCTTCGGCTCCTTTTTTATTGCGTGTTAGTTAAGGTGAACTCGAGGTGGTTATTTCTGCTGTCGGCGTAATAGAACAAAAACAGCACCAGCACCACCACCACCAGCTTCAATCGGCGTGGAACAAAAAGCCAGCACATTATCTTCTTGTTGTAGCCATGCATTGAGTTTTGTTTTTAATACAGGTTGATTGTCTTTTGAGCCCCAACCTTTGCCATGAATAATACGAACACAGCGAATATTTTGTCGGCGACATTCATCAATAAATTCAGCGAGCTGTTGATGAGCAACAGCGATAGTCATGCCATGAAGATCCAATTCCGCATCTAAGCGTAATTGTCCTTGGCGGAGTTGGCTAAATAAGCGATCTTGAACGCCACTTCGTTGAAAGCTAAGGATTTCCTCATTCCCTACGGTTTTGACTTCAAACTCTTCTGAATACACGCTATCAGTAGCGTATTGTTTTTCTGCTTCTTGAAAAATGGGTAAAGGTTCAAGAGAGGTGCTTTCACGATGCGTAGTTTCTTGCTCTAAAGGTTGAACATTACCCATTTCTTTATGGAATAAAGCCATATCATCAAGAGGCTTTATTTTTTTATCCTGTGTCCCTGTCAGTATGTCTCGTTTAGGTGGAAGTTTCATTGGCAGAAATTATAATGATTCTTAATGGAAATGAAGTCTTATTATTCTAACATTAAGAGGGTTTCTAATTTGTAGTTCTGAACTTTTGACTATACAAGAGCACTCTTTTGATTTACTATTTCGCTCACTTGTCGGGGTGCCAGATGTTATGGCTGAGATGAAACCCGTTGAACCTGAAGAGGCTAGAACCTCCGTAGGAAACAAGCGAGTAGTTTGATGTCATACTGAAAATGTAAGATAGAAAATATTCGATTCCCTTGTACGCTATATTCCAATAGCGCAACACTTTCTCTCACTCCCCGTTGTTTTAAATTAAGGGGAAGAGCAGTGTCTGAACACAAAAACAACGTTATTAATATTGAAGGTCGCAGTGGAATAACGACGGAGCCAATGCCAGGTTCTGAGAAAGCGTATGTCACGGGTGGTCGTGATGATATTCAAGTTCCATTTCGTAAAATTGCGCTAACAGATACACCGAATAGAGATACTAGCTTACCGAGCATGCCTAATAACCCTGTCTTTGTTTATGACACATCTGGTATTTACACTGATCCAAAAGCCAATATTGACCTTGAAAAAGGCTTGCCGGCAATTCGCCAAGCATGGATTGATGATCGTGCTGATACTCAAGCATTATCAGAATATAGTTCTGAATATACTAAAGATCAGGCGGCACAAGAGCTTGATATTCCTTTATTCTCACATAATCGTCCGCCACTTATTGCACAAGAAGGCAAGAATGTAAGCCAAATGCACTATGCTCGCCAAGGCATTATCACGCCAGAAATGGAGTATGTTGCGATTCGTGAAAATATTGGCCGTACTGAATTACAGGCAGAAGGTAGCTTACCTGACTGTGTAGATAGTCATATCACCCCTGAATTTGTGCGTAAAGAAGTAGCCGAAGGTCGAGCGATCATTCCTGCCAACATCAATCACCCTGAAGCGGAACCAATGGCGATTGGCCGTAACTTCTTGGTGAAAATCAATGCCAATATCGGTAACTCAGCAACAACGTCATCTATTGAAGAAGAAATTGAGAAGATGGTGTGGAGCATCCGTTGGGGTGGTGACACAGTGATGGATCTATCAACAGGTAAGCATATTCACCAAACACGTGAGTGGATTATTCGAAACTCTCCTGTGCCAATTGGTACGGTTCCTTTATATCAAGCATTAGAAAAAGTGAATGGTATTGCCGAAGACTTAACATGGGAAGTTTTCCGTGACACATTAATTGAACAAGCAGAACAAGGTGTTGATTACTTCACTATTCATGCCGGTGTTCGTTTGTCACATATTCCATTAACCGTGAACCGTACAACAGGTATCGTTTCTCGTGGTGGTTCAATTATGGCTGCGTGGTGTTTAGCACACCATCAAGAAAGCTTCTTGTACACACACTTTGAAGACATCTGTGAAATCATGAAGGCCTACGATATTTCGTTCTCATTAGGTGATGGCCTGCGTCCAGGCTCACAAGCTGATGCGAATGATGACGCTCAATTTGCAGAGTTAGTTACCTTGGGTGAGTTGACAAAAATTGCGTGGAAACATGATGTGCAAGTGATGATTGAAGGTCCAGGACATGTGGGCATGCACAAGATCAAAGAAAACATGGATATGCAATTAAAGCATTGCCACGAAGCGCCTTTCTACACATTAGGCCCATTGGTGACTGATATTGCTCCAGGTTATGACCATATTACATCAGGTATTGGTGCGGCAATGATTGGTTGGTATGGCACGGCAATGCTGTGTTATGTAACACCAAAAGAGCATTTAGGTCTACCTAATAAAGACGATGTTAAGGTCGGTATTATTACTTATAAATTAGCCGCACATGCCGCTGATTTAGCCAAAGGTCATCCGGGTGCTGATATTCGTGATAATGCAATATCAAAAGCACGCTTTGAGTTCCGTTGGGAAGATCAATTTAACCTTGGTTTGGACCCTGATACTGCACGTGAATATCATGATGAAACACTGCCTAAACCAAGTGCAAAAGTCGCTCATTTTTGTTCAATGTGTGGGCCAAAGTTTTGCTCAATGAAGATTTCTCATGATGTGAAAGAAGCATTTGCAGAAAAATCGGAAGAGTTCAAAGCGGGTGGTAGTAAGATTTATCACCAAGTTTAATGAGCAATATGCACAAAGGTAGAAAGCAGTACCTGATAGTGGGGAGCGGTCTTATAGGCCGCTTACTTGCTTGGCGTTTATTGCGTTTAGGACATTCGGTAGACTTATTGTCACGAGATGATAAACAGGGCACTGATAGTGCTGGTTTTATTGCTGCTGCCATGGTGTCGCCTGCGACTGAAGCGATTAGCACTGAACCGATGGTGAAAGAGATTGGTTTGAAGTCTTTAGCACTATGGCCACAGTGGTTGTCGGAATTGCCCGAGCCAATTTTTTACCAGAATAATGGCACCTTAGTTGTTGCACATGCTGGTGATCAAGCTGAAATGGCACGTTTTACTCGACGTGCACAACATACGCTTGCTAATGATGATTTTTCAGTGTTGGATAAAGAACAACTGAGTGAGAAAGAAGCAGGTTTGGCAGATAATTTTGATCAAGCCATGTTTTTTGAGCAGGAATCGTGTATAGATAACCGTCATTTATATCAATTATTAACGGATGTTTTGACGCAAGATAAACACTGTAACTGGCAGCAATGTGATGCTATTTCACAGCTCAGCGAAGACAGTATTACGTCATTATCAAAGCAGTATTTTGATAGTGATTATGACAACTACGATCAGGTCATTGATTGTCGTGGTAATGGTGCCCAACAAGATCTAACAGGGCTTCGAAGTGTTCGGGGTGAAGTGATTCGAGTGCATGCACCTGAGGTTGATTTTAAACATGCGATACGTTTGATTCACCCTCGCTATCCATTGTATTTAGCGCCACGGCCTAATAATGAGTATGTATTAGGGGCAACGGTCATTGAGAGTGATGATATGTCGGAAGTCAGTGTGCGATCTGGCTTGGAGTTAATGTCAGCGTTATATAGCCTACATAAAGGTTTTGCAGAAGCGAGAGTGCTGGAAATGTCTGCACATTGTAGACCGGCAATGATCGACAATATGCCAACAATAAAACGAACAGAGTGGGGATTTCAAATCAATGGCTTTTATCGCCATGGTTATTTATTTTCTCCAGCCATCATCAATGATTTTTTGATGATTTTAGATGGCAATGTAGAGCAAGTTAGTTTTGGAGACTATTACCATGTCTGATGTGATAACAATTATTTTTAACGGTGAACAATCTAACGTTAAACAAGGCTGCTCAATTGCAGACTATTTGCAACAGGTTGATGTTGTTACAGGTCGTTTCATTGTGGCAATTAATGATGAGTTTGTTCCAAAATCACACTATGACAGCACAGTATTGAAAGAAAATGATGCGTTTGATGTGCTCTCAGCAATTAGTGGAGGATAAGATGCAAGCATCCAATTGGAAGGTTTATGGTACCGAGCTTGAAAGCCGTTTATTTATCGGCACAGCGTTATATCCATCACCTCAAGTAATGATTGATGCAATTAAAGCATCACAATCACAAGTGATTACCGTATCACTCCGACGTCAAACATCGACTGATACAGACAGTGGCCAGCAATTCTGGAAGTTAATTCAGGATCTTGATTGCCATTTATTACCCAATACAGCGGGTTGTTATAGTGCAGAAGAAGCAATAAAAACAGCACGTTTAGCGCGAGAACTGTTTGAAACGGATTGGATAAAACTTGAAGTATTAGGCGATAGTTATAATTTGCAACCCGATCCTTTTGCTTTAGTTGAAGCAACTAAAGTATTAATGGCTGAAGGCTTTAAGGTGTTCCCTTACTGTACGGATGACTTGGTGTTATGTCAGAAATTAGCCGAACTAGGTTGTGAAGTCTTAATGCCTTGGGGCTCTCCGATTGGAACAGGGCAGGGTTTGATGAACCCTTACGCCTTAGAAACAATACGTTCACGTCTTGCAGATATCACCTTGCTTGTTGACGCTGGCATAGGTAAACCCTCTGATGCTGTACAAGCTATGGAGTTGGGCTACGATGGCATATTGCTTAACACGGCTGTGGCAGAAGCGCTTGAGCCTGCAAAAATGGCAGGGGCTTTTGCACAAGCCATTAATGCTGGTCGACTTGGTTATGAAGCAGGTGTAATGCCTAAACGTGATAGCGCTAAGCCGAGTACACCAACATTGGAACAACCTATTTGGCAACAAACATGAGCCATACCGTAAAGCCAGCGATACTGCTTGTTGGTGGCCTTGATCCTCAAGGTTGTGCAGGAATATCTGTTGATATACAAACCGTACAACATCATGACGCTCATCCTGTTCCATTAATAACGTGTTTAACGGAGCAATCTAGCCAAGGTTTGATTGCACTTGGCGCTTTGACTAGCGATCAGTTTATGGCTCAGTATCAGTGTTGCGTGGCTGATTTCGACATCAGTGCCATTAAAATAGGTTTGATACCGAATATTGATATTGCTCGTTGTATTAAATCAATAGTTGAACAGCATGACGTTCCCGTTATATTTGACCCTGTACTTGCCGCCACATCTGGTGGGCTTCAGGCTAATAATGAACTGGTTGAATTTATTCGAGATGAGTTACTTGCCAAGATTACGATGCTGACACCTAATTTACCTGAGTTAGCCATACTTAGTGAGGGTAATTTGGAAGTCGTTTCATCCAGCCAGTTTTTATTAGATAAAGGCTTAGCATCCTGCTTGGTAACAGGAGGTCACTCTTCTGATGAATGGGCTACAGACTACTTTGTTAATGGCCAAGACCATTTTTATAGTTATCAGCAAAAGCAGAAAAAATCAGTGCGAGGAACAGGCTGTTGCTTTGCGAGTAGTATTGCCAGTCAACTCGCTTTTAAACAAGACATTCGTGATGCCGTGGTGTTGGCGAAGGCCTATGTGAGTCGAGGGATAAGAACCGCACAAACTCTTGGCCCGTATAGTGTTTTATCACATAGCTCTGCAGCTGTTGAGTTACAAGATATGCCTAAGCTGTGTTATAACTCAATGCATATTGGTGCTGAAGCTCGCTTTCCACCCTGTGCCGATAATTTAGGCATTTATCCAGTAGTGGATCACGTTGATTGGATCGATAAACTTTTGGATGAAGGTGTGTCAACGCTTCAACTCCGAATGAAAGAAGTATGTAAGACTGAGCGTGTTCCTCAAATAGAACAGGCCGTAAACGCTGCCGCTAAGCATAACAACACTGCCTTATTTATTAATGATTACTGGCAGGATGCGATCAAGGCTGGGGCGTACGGTGTTCATCTTGGGCAAGAAGACTTACATGATGCTCAACTCAACGAGATTGCTCAAGCAGGTTTACGTTTAGGTGTTTCGACACATTCGTATTGGGAGCTAGCTCGGGCTTTGGCCATTAACCCAAGTTACATTGCATTAGGGCCTATTTTTGAAACGAATAGCAAACAAATGCCTTTTTCACCACAAGGTATTGAACGACTAACCTTATGGGTTGATATGTTATCGGGACATTATCCACTTGTTGCAATTGGCGGCATTAATCTAGAGAGAGCAAAGCAGTTAAAACAAACAGGTGTCGGTTCTGTTGCCATGATTTCAGCAATTACTCAGGCTGATGATTACCGACATGCGACAAGGCAATTACTAGAATGCTGGCAGGAAGTGTATTAGCTGACCATTCAAAGTGCAGAAATTTAGGGTGAAAATAGGCAGCCGGAACTGGGATTGATACGGTCTGGTTTTAGCGTTATTAAAATTGTCATCCTCATCCCAACCTTCTCCCTCAAGGGAGAAGGAGCTAAGCTTGCAATCCCATAAAGGGAGAGGGACTAAGCTT
>JAQRMU010000081.1:58362-63456 GCA_028598975.1 Gammaproteobacteria bacterium
CTAAGCTTGCAATCCCATAAAGGGAGAGGGACTAAGCTTTCAACTCCATCAAGGGAGAAGGCGCTAAGGCTTAACTCCCTCTCCTGTTGGAGAGGGCTGGGGTGAGGAGATGAAATTCAGGTTTTCGACCTCACCTCATAGCCTACGTCTCTTCTTGAATAAGAGACACAATAGTCCAGTCTTGCTTAGGTTCTATCGTGTCACTTTCAGTAAAGAAACGTATCTTGCCTTTATTATCAAAAGTAAACAAAGGCAAAGCGCGGCTACCGTATTGTTGTTGATAGGTTTCATAGTCAAAGTTTTCGCTCAATGTTGTTTGTTTCACACTGGCACCTTGGCTGATTAAACTAGCCAGCTTGGCATAGGATACATCGGCACCGAACAACACTTTGGCACTGTGACTAATTGCTTTGCGTGAGCCACTGCCTTTTTCATCAGCATCCGTCGATAAAAAGAAAACATGGTTACTGCCAAATTCTGAACGATAGCGTAAGCCTGCAAGTGCATTAAGTTCTTTTTGTGGGGTGAGTGTAAGCACTTGGCCTAGACCGATGAGATCAAGGTGGCGATCAGCGTGTTCTGACACAGCGTTACCGTAATAGGTATCAAGTCCTTCCATACGTGAGTCTTTCACATTGCTCCAGCTTGTATCGGTTAAGCGAGTACGGTAATCATTATCATTCAATGCCTTAGCTATGGTTCTAGCAACTGGGTTTGCACCAATAATTAAGAAGCCTTTATCTTCAGGTTCGGCAACACCGAGCCAATTGGCGATAAACTTTGCTGTAGAACCTTGTAAAAAAACAGTTCCGATAATAATAGTAAATGCGAGGGGGACGAGTAGATCAGCATTCTCAATCCCCAGTTCTTCAAGGCGAAGGGCAAATAGGGCACTCACAGCCGCGGCAACAATGCCTCGAGGACCAATCCAGCCAATAAGTGTTTTTTCTTGCCATGTTAAGCCTGACCCAAGTGTCGAGATAAACACTTTAGCAGGACGAGCAATAAATTGAATAACAAGGAATAACATAAGTCCAGCAATACCAATTGCTTCAAACTGAGCAAAGTCTAGCCGGGCCGCGAGTAAAATAAAGAGGCCTGAAATAAGTAAGATGCTTAGACTTTCTTTAAAATCAAGAATGTCTTCAATCGCCACTCCTTTCATATTGGCAAGCCAAATCCCCATCACTGTGACTGTTAATAAGCCTGATTCTTCAGAGAGGTGGTTTGAAAGGGCGAATACAGCAAAGACGAGTGTTAATGTGGCAACATTATGAAGGTACTCCGGCATAAGGTGTTTGCGTAAAACAAGACCTAATAAATAGCCTGAAATAGCCCCAATTACACTGCCTACCAATATGGTTTGTCCGAATATGACTAAGGTGTGACTTAAGGATGTTGCCCCATGTCCTTGGCTAGAAAGAATAAATTCAAAAACTAAAACTGCGAGGATGGCACCAATAGGATCAATAGCAATACCTTCCCAGCGTAATATATTAGAAATATTTGCATTGGGGCGAACTGTTCGCAGCATAGGAACAATAACAGTTGGCCCAGTAACAACCATTAACGCACCAAAAAGTAGTGATAATTCCCATGAGAAATTAAGAATGAAGTGGGTCGCAACGGCAATAATTGCCCAAATGATTGCGGCACCTATTGTTAATAAGTTTCGAACGACTTTTTGTAAATCACGAATTTGATCAAAACGAAGGGTAAGACTGCCTTCAAACAAAATGATGGCAACGCATAGCGAAACAATGGGAAATAACAAGTCACCAAATAAAGCATCTGGATCTAGCCAGCCAGTTAAGGGGCCAAGCACTAAACCTGCAAGCAATAAAAATACAATAGCAGGAAGTTTTACCCACCATGCAAACCATTGACTGAGTGTTGCCACAACGCCAATAATCGATAATGCAATGACTGCATGCTCTTCCATGAAAGTGCCTTATATGTGCTTAGGAAGAGTGGATTTTAACGTATAACGTTAATTTCAGCACGACGATTATGTGCACGACCTGATTTGGTTTTATTTGTTGTACTAGGAATAAATTCACGGTGGAAAGAGGTGGTAATCATATTTTCAGAAATCTTACATTCTTCAATTAAATGGTTTTTAACGGAAAGGGCACGTGCCTCAGAAAGAGGAATGTTGAGACGTCTTCGACCGTGATTATCAGTATGACCACTAATATCAATACGTTTAACGCTGGAGTCGATTTTTACATAATCAGCTATTCTGCAAAGAGCCGCTTGGCCATTGGCTGATAACTTGGCATCTTCAAGTCCAAAATAGAGGGTTAATTTACGAATATCTTCAAAAGTGTCTGGGTGCAAATTATTCAAACACTGTTGAAATGCAGGCATTGAGTCGGTGAGGTGCACGGTAGAAAGAAGCGCGCTGACCTCTTCACTTGCATTATGACTGCGATAACGAATTGTTGGAAAGCGACCTTCTTGCATATGAGTTAGTGCTTGTTTAGCAAGTTCACCAGATAGGATAAATGTGGTTTGATTATTTTCTGATGGCAGAGAAATAAGGTGAAGTCGTTCTTCACTGTTCTGCCAAGGTGCTTGAGCTATTTCAAAGCGGATATTTGATTGAGTCGCAGGATAGGACTTGGTCGTAAAAGTAAGACTAAACTGCCCCCCTGTTTGACGACTAAATTTCGCTTCACCGAAATCAGTGATAGATTGAGTTAATGTGCATTCTAATGGTGATTCAATAACTTGCCACTGTGTATCTGTCAGAGGAGCTTGAAACTGATCAGCGTGAACAAATGATGAGAATAAGATATAAATAAACGTTATATATTTCATGGCGTTCAATATTGAATAAGTGAGTGAATAGGATAATCATTAATTTTTTCTCGACCGTCAAGCATGGTTAACTCAACAACGAAGGCACAAGCAACCACTTCTCCACCTAGTTTTTCAACCAATTGGCAACTTGCCTTAGCGGTACCACCAGTGGCGAGAAGATCATCAATAAGCAATATGCGGTCACCTGGTTTTATGGCATCAATATGTGCTTCTAGGCTTGCTTCACCATACTCTAATGAATAGGCAACAGACTGTACATCATAGGGAAGCTTGCCCGGCTTTCTTAAAGGTATAAAACCAATCCCTAATTCCCATGCTGCAATGCTGCCAAATATGAAGCCTCGCGCCTCCATACCTGCAACTGCTGTAATGTTTTTACCTTTATAAGGTTTGATAAGTTCCGATATGGCAATGCGCAGACTAGTAGGGTCTTGTACAAGTGGCGTAATGTCTTTGAATAAGATCCCAGCTTTGGGAAAGTCTGGAATATCACGAATTTTGTCTTTTAATCTATCCATATTTAAGCAATCTAGTGAGAGTTACCTTATTATATCGGCTGAAAGTGTCCTGACTGTAACATGAGATAACAAAATGAGGTGTGTTGTGAGAATGAAGACAATAAATAAGCTAGCATTTATCATAATGGTAGCAAGCTTATTGACAGGTTGTTTTGGCTTGGGAAGCAAAGAAGAGGATGATGGACAGCCACATTATTATGTTATTGATGTTGACCGAGGTGCTATCGCTACACGTTTTGCAAAGAACCGCGTTGTTCGCTTAAAACCTGTTCGCATAACATCCCATTTTCGTGGCCAAGATATTGTGTTTAAAGTGGGGGAAGATGAATATCAGCGCCAAGAAAGACATCAATTTTTCTCTGAACCAGAAGAAATGTTTACCGGACAAGCTAAACGTTGGTTACAAAAAAGCGGCTTGTTTAGTCAAGTCATTACCGATGATGGTGATGCAGATATGGTGATGGAAATTGCCGTTACGAAGCTTTATGGCGATAGACGAGAACAGTTTTCTCCGCAAGCAGTATTAGAAATGCAGTTTTTCTTACTGTCTGATGACGGTAGTAATCAACAACCTTTGTTTCAAACAGGGCTTAGAATTGATATTGATATCGATGAAACAAGTGCTCCAAAGGTTGTAAAAGGCTGGAAGCAGGGGCTTGAAGAATTGTTAGCGACTGTAGAAGACGATTTAAGCGGTTATTTTTTAAAACATAGCCCTTAGTGCGTCCATGATCTAAATGTGCAGTAAATGGCTTAAAATGGTAATATCAACGCCTAGAAATTTAACTATCTGGATGATGATATAAATGGCTGATATTGCTTTCGAATTAGAACCCATCAACATCGAAGATGAGATGAAACAATCTTATCTTGATTATGCAATGAGTGTAATCGTTGGGCGTGCATTACCTGATGTGCGAGATGGTCTTAAACCAGTACATAGACGTGTTTTATATGCAATGCGTGAACTGGGCAATAATTGGAATTCTTCCTACAAAAAATCAGCCCGTATCGTCGGTGATGTGATCGGTAAATATCACCCTCATGGTGATACTGCTGTGTATGACACTATGGTTCGAATGGCTCAGCCATTCTCAATGCGTTACTTATTAGTTGATGGTCAAGGTAACTTTGGTTCGGTTGATGGTGATTCACCTGCGGCAATGCGTTACACCGAAGTACGTATGGCTAAAATTACTCATGAAATGTTGGCTGATTTAGAAAAAGAAACCGTTGATTTCATTGCCAACTATGATGAATCTGAACATGAACCTTCAGTTTTACCGACAAAAATTCCTGCCTTATTAGCAAATGGTTCATCAGGTATCGCTGTAGGTATGGCGACGAATATACCGCCACATAATCTGACAGAACTCCTTAATGCTACGATTGCAATGATTGATAACCCAGAAATCGAACTTGCAGGTTTGATGCAGCATATACCTGGGCCTGATTTCCCCACAGCGGCAATGATCAATGGTGCTGGTGGTATTGCTGAAGCGTACCGTACAGGACGTGGTCGAGTTCACATCCGAGCTCGTGCAGATATTGAAACAAATGAAAGTACAGGCCAACAAAGTATTATCGTTCACGAATTACCTTACCAAGTAAACAAAGCACGCTTATTAGAAAAAATTGCTGAGCTTGTTAAAGACAAGAAAATTGAAGGTATTTCTGGCCTACGTGATGAATCTGATAAAGATGGTATGCGTATGGTTGTGGTGCTTAAACGTGGTGAAGTGCCTGAGGT
>JAQRMU010000082.1 GCA_028598975.1 Gammaproteobacteria bacterium
TGATAGTGTGGGAGTTCCCATGTGAAAGTAGGTCACTGCCAGGCTTTAATATAAAGAAATACCCAGTCCTCATTGAGGTCTGGGTATTTTTTTGTCTATGATTTGAAGAAAGCATTGCTACTTATCACCATTAGAAGCTGGAATTTTTTATATCTGTAATACTGTGAATACTGATTAATTACAGTTGTAATCGTATTTAAATTGCTCTAAATAAAGATACTGTTTCAAATAAATCGTATTTTTATAGACGAAGCAACTCATTACTGGTATTATTTCTCGAAATTTCTGAAACACCCTCCCTAAATTAAAACAAATCAAAGCGTTTTCACGCGAACAATATTTCTATTATAAAAAATCCCAAAACTAGGTAATACATGAATCTAAACGAACTTAAGAAGCAGTCTGCTGCTGAGCTTATGGAGCTTGCACTTTCAATGAAACTTGAAGGCTTAGCTCGAAACCGAAAACAAGATTTAATATTTGCAATTGTTAAAGAACATGCAAAACAAGGTGATGAAGTTATCACAACAGGTGTTCTAGAGCTGTTACAAGATGGTTTTGGTTTCTTACGTTCAGCGGAAGCATCTTATGTTTCAGGCCCTGATGATATTTATGTTTCACCTAGCCAAATTCGTCGTTTTCATTTACGGACAGGCGATACAATTACAGGTAAGATTCGTGCCCCTAAGGACAGTGAGCGTTACTTTGCACTAGTTAAAGTTACTGAAATTAACTTTGAAAAGCCTGAAAAGTCTAAATACAAAGTTCCATTTGAGAATTTAACACCATTATTTCCAAATAAACGTTTCACACTAGAACGTGGTAACGGTAGTACAGAAGATATTACACCTAGATTAATTGATCTTGCTGCTCCGATTGGTAAGGGCCAACGTGGATTAATTGTTGCACCACCAAAATCTGGTAAAACAATGATTTTGCAAATGATTGCTCAATCTATTACCGCTAATTATCCTGATAGTGACTTAATTGTATTACTTATTGATGAACGACCTGAAGAAGTAACCGAAATGGTACGTTCAGTGAATGGTGAAGTAGTTTCTAGTACATTTGATGAACCTGCAACTCGCCATGTACAAGTTGCTGAAATGGTTATTGAAAAAGCAAAACGTTTAGTTGAACATAAACGTGATGTTGTTATTTTGCTAGATTCTATTACACGTTTAGCGCGTGCTTATAATACTGTTGCACCTTCATCTGGTAAGGTTCTAACGGGTGGTGTTGATGCAAATGCACTACAAAGACCAAAGCGTTTCTTTGGTGCTGCACGTAATATTGAAGAGGGTGGTAGTTTAACTATTATCGCTACTGCTTTGGTAGAAACAGGTTCGCGTATGGATGAAGTTATCTTTGAGGAATTCAAAGGTACGGGTAATATGGAATTACAACTGGAACGTAAACTGGCTGATCGCCGTATTTACCCTGCTATTAATGTTACACGCTCAGGTACGCGTAAAGAAGATCTACTTACTCCTGCTGATGATCTTCATAAACTTTGGGTTTTACGTAAACTGCTTGCACCGATGGATCCTATTGAAGCGATGGAGTTCTTGATGGATCGCATTAAGTCTACTAAAACGAATGCCGAGTTCTATGACATGATGAAACAGGGTTGATAGAAGAGGCATCAAAATCAATCCTTCCGCCGGCTCTATTTATTATGGGGCCGACGGCAGCTGGAAAAACTGATTTAGCCATTGAGATTGCTAAACACTATCCCGTGGAAATTATTAGTGTTGATTCTGCACTTGTTTATCGTGGGATGAACATCGGTACAGCTAAACCTGAAATGGAAGTTTTACGAGAATATCCTCATCATTTAGTTGATATTATCGATCCAACAGACAGTTATTCTGTTGGTGAGTTTCGTCAAGATGCTCTAGCGCTTATGGAAGACATTACTAATAGAGGAAAGATCCCGCTATTAGTGGGTGGTACCATGCTTTATTTCAAAGCACTTCAGCAAGGCCTGTCTAATTTACCTGCAGCAGATACTAAGGTAAGAGAAAAATTAGAGGCTGAAGCGAAACAATATGGTTTAGCACATTTACATGCACGCCTTACTGAGGTTGATCCTGTGTCAGCCGAAAGGATTCATGTTAATGATCCGCAACGTTTACAACGTGCATTAGAAGTCTATGAAATAAGTGGTAAGTCATTAACAGAGCTAACAGTTACAAAGGAAGACTCTCTTCCATATCGCATCATTAAAATAATTCTCAGTCCTTTTGAGCGACGTGTTTTACATCAAAGAATAGAAGCTCGTTATAAAGTTATGATGGAAAATGGGTTCATTGATGAAGTAAAAACACTGTTTGAAAATACACTCTGTCACCCTGATTTGCCGGCAATTCGTGCTGTTGGCTATCGTCAAGCTTGGGCATATTTATCTGGTGAATATGATCAAGACACATTAGTTGAAAAAGCAGTCATTGCAACACGACAGATGGCAAAGAGGCAACTAACGTGGTTAAGAGCCCAAGATGATGGCGTGTGGTTTGATAGTGGTGCCGGATTGCCTACTGATGCTGTACTTCAGTTTATAACTGACCAATGTCCGGAATTAATGATAAAGTAACTGTTGTCGTAACTAATAATCCTTAAAAAAAGAATAATAAATAGGAGTCAGCATGGCCAAAGCACAATCATTACAAGACCCATTTTTAAATGCATTACGTCGTGAAAACGTGGAAGTATCCATATATTTAATGAATGGTATTAAACTTCAAGGACAAATTGATTCATTTGATCAATTTGTTATCCTGTTAAAAAACTCCGTTAATCAAATGGTTTATAAGCATGCAATCTCGACAATTGTACCTGCTCGTAACGTGTCATTTAACGAAGACTAGAGACATCTATGGAACTGTTTGATCGCCCCACCACCCATGCCGCCTTTGAGGATTCCTCAGAAAAAGAAGCGGTAGTACTTGTACATCTTAATTTTCGTGACCCTGACTTTGCTGATGTAGAGCAAGAGTTTATTGAATTAGTAAAATCAACCAATGCAAAAGTTGCCTCAATTGTGCATGGTAATCGTCAACGGCCTGATCCTAAATTTTTTGCCGGTTCTGGAAAAATAGAAGAAATTCGCCAAGAAGTACTCGCTCATAATGCTGCACTGGTAATGTTCAACCATGACTTGTCTCCTAGCCAAGAACGTAATATCGAAGCTAAGTTAGAGTGTCGTGTTATTGGCCGAACAGGTTTGATTTTGGATATTTTTGCTCGTCGTGCTCGTTCACATGAAGGTAAACTTCAAGTTGAACTTGCACAGCTTAAGCATTTATCAACTCGCCTTGTTCGAGGCTGGACTCACCTTGAAAGACAAAAGGGTGGTATTGGTATGCGTGGTCCAGGTGAAACCCAATTAGAGACAGATCGTCGTTTATTGGGTAAGCGTATTAAGTCGTTGAAGAAACGTTTAGAAAAAGTCCAATCTCAACGAGGGCAAGGTCGTCGTTCACGCCAGCGAAGTGATGTCTCAGTTGTTTCATTGGTTGGGTATACCAATATGGGTAAATCGACATTATTCAATAGGCTTACCTCTGCTGAAGTGTATGCGGATAATCGTTTATTTGCCACACTAGACCCAACGCTAAGACGTATGAAGCTTGAGGGAACTCAACCATTAGTGATGGCCGATACAGTAGGGTTTATTAGAAACCTACCTCACGATCTTGTTGAATCATTTAGCTCTACTCTTGAAGAAACTCGTGATGCAGAGCTATTACTTCACGTTGTTGAAGCTGGGGCCGCAAACCGAGATGATTTAATGCACCATGTAAACTCGGTATTAGAGCATATAGGTGCAGATGAAGTGCCTCAATTAATAGTCTGTAATAAAATTGACCAGCTTGAAGATCGCAAACCGCGTTTAGATCGTGATGAAAGTGGAAAAATAGTACGTGTTTGGTTATCAGCCCAGACAGGCGAAGGTTTAGATTTATTAAGAATAGCGTTAAAAGAATATTTTCCTGAACAGGAACTCGAATTTGAAGAGTTACTTGATTCTGATAATTTTTAAAAGTTTAGCGGTAAAACACTATTTTTGAACTTATCAGTTACATTAACTATTCCCTAATGTTCACGATGTCCGTAAAATAGGCATGTTTGAATTTTTAAATCTTATTTTGGAGAGCTAAATGGCTTGGAATGAACCTGGTAAAGGTGATAAAGATCCATGGGGTGATCGTGGGAACGATACACCACCCGATCTTGATGATGTTGTTCGCAATTTACAAAATAAATTAGGTGGCTTGTTTGGTGGCAAACAGTCTGATGGAAATGATTCATCGGGTGATAATGGTGGTTCACTAGGTTTAGGACTTATTGCTGCCATTATTTTTGTCGTTTGGCTTGCTTCAGGTATTTATATTGTTGAGCCTGCAGAAGAAGGCGTTGTTCTTCGTTTTGGTGCATATAGTGAATCCACGCAATCAGGACCACATTGGCATATTCCTTTCCCAGTTGAGAAAGTAGAGGTCGTTGATGTTCAGCAAATTCGTAATGCTGAAATTGGCTATCGCTCAACGGGCGGTCGTGCTGGAAGCAATATCCATTCTGAATCGTTAATGTTAACTAAAGATGAAAACATTGTTGATCTTAAAATTGCGGTGCAATACCGTATTAAAGATGCATCTATGTATTTGTTTAATGTACGAAATGCAGATTTAACACTTCGCCAAATGACAGAAAGTGCCGTAAGGGAAACTGTCGGTAAATCTGATATGGACTTTGTGTTAACTGAAGGCCGAAGTACGATTGTGAGCGAAACAGAAGGCTTACTTCAAGGTATGTTAGATAAGCTTGAAACAGGCTTAGAAATTACCAGTGTGAATATGCAAGATGTACAGCCACCAGAGCAAGTTCAAGCGGCATTTGCTGATGCTGTAAAAGCGCGTGAAGATAAAGTGCGTCAAAAGAATGAAGCTGAAGCCTATGCTAATGACATAGTGCCTAGAGCCCGTGGTGCTTCTTTCCGTTTAGTACAAGAAGCGGAAGCTTATAAGAGCCAAATTATGGCAAAAGCGGAAGGTGAAACGAGTCGTTTCTTACAAGTGATGGCAGAATATGAAAAAGCGCCGACAATCACTAAAGAACGTTTATATTTAGATACAATGGAATCAGTTTATAGTCAAAGTCAAAAAGTTTTAGTTGATGTCTCTAAAGACAGTAATAATGTACTTTATTTACCTTTAGACAGAATGCGTGGTTCAGCATCAGTATCACCAACTCGAATTGATTTGAGCAATATGACTGCATATCCTTCTACAGGAACAGGTTCACAGAGCTCGACTTCCTCAACATTTGATGCGCGTAGCAGAGGGGGCCGTTAAGATGTCTTCACGTTTAAATACTATTATCTTCCTCGGCTTCTTAGCATTTATTGTTATTAGTTCATCAGTCTTCTTTGTTGATCAACGTGAACGTGTACTACTACTACGTTTGGGTCAAATTGAACGCTCGGACTATATGCCTGGTATTCAATTTAAAGTGCCTTTTGTGAATGAAGTTCGTCGCTTTGATGGCCGCATCCTAACTCTTGATGAAACACCGACACGTTTTTTGACTGGCGAAAAGAAGAATGTACAAGTTGATTCATTCATCCTGTGGCGTATTTCTGATCCATCAAAATACTTTACCTCAATGGCGGGTAATGAAGAACGTGCTAAGCAACGCTTGTCACAAATCGTTAAAGATGGTTTACGTGCTGAATTTGGTAAGCGTACTATCCAAGAATTAGTTTCTGGCGATAGAATTTCTATGATTGATACAATCCTTGTCAATGCAAATATAACAGCTGCAGAATTTGGTATTGATATCGTTAATGTTCGTATTAAGCGTATTGATTTACCTTCTGAAGTAAGTAGCTCTGTTTATACTCGTATGGAAGCTGAACGTCAGCGTGTTGCGAAAGAGCTTCGTTCACAAGGTGCTGAAGAAGCGGAGAAAATTCGCTCTGATGCCGATCGTCAACGTACGATTTTATTAGCTGAAGCGAATAAGACTGCTGAGGAACTTCGTGGTAACGGTGATGCTCAAGCGACGGATACTTATGCCAAAGCATACGGTCAAAATAGTGAGTTTTATGGGTTCTACCGTCGTTTAACAGCATATCAAAATGTCTTTAAAGGTGATGATATGTTGGTAATTGAGCCTAAAGGTGAGTTCTTTAACCTTTTTAGTGCTCCTGAATAAATAAAAAGTGAGTGAAACGTTAATACACAGTCTGTGGCTTGCCACAGCACTGATGTTAGTGATTGAAGGTATAATGCCTTTTTTGAATCCAACAACGTTTCGTCGAGCATTGTTACAAATGGCCGACATGACAGATCGACAACTAAGAACCATTGGTTTGCTATGTATGATCTCAGGTGTGGTTTTACTTTATTGGGTAAATTGATTAAATGAGTCTTAAACAACGTTGGTTGCTACCAGAAGGCATTGATGAGTTAATGCCAGAACAGGCACTACAACTAGAAGAGTTGCGTCGACAATTACTTGATATGATGCAAAGCTGGGGTTACCAATTGGTATTTCCACCTTTAGTTGAATATCTTGATGCTTTGCTGACGGGCACCGCTAAAACACTCGACTTGCAAACATTTAAACTGACAGATCAAGTATCAGGTCGTTTAATGGGAATTCGTGCTGATATGACCCCACAAGTGGCTCGTATTGCTGCTCACAATTTGCGTGATCATACTGATGTGTTAAGGCTTTGCTATATCGGTAATGTTTTACATACTCTGCCTCAAGGTAGCTCTCGAAATCCTATTCAATTAGGTGCTGAGATATATGGCCATACAGGTCCTGAAAGCGATATGGAAATATTGCAACTCATGATCGAAGTGTTAAATACAACAGGTGTCGCTTCTGATTTATTATTAGATTTAGGTCATGTCGGTATTTACCGTGGTTTAGCAGAATATGCTGGCCTAAATGATGAGCAAGAACATGAATTGTTTACTGCTCTGCAACGTAAAGCTGTTCCTGAAATTGCAGACTTGTTAACAGGCTATCAATTAACGGCTGATAGTTATGCCATGTTATTAGCTTTAGCAGAGTTAAATGGTGGTATTGACGTACTAGCAACAGCCAAAAAGGTGCTTGCTAAAGCACCTGAGCAAGTACAAGAAGCATTAGCAACCTTGCAAACCATTGCGGATATGTCTGCTAAGCGGTTGCCAGAACTAACATTGAACTTCGATTTGTCAGAATTACGTGGTTATAACTATCACACAGGGCTTGTATTTGCAGCCTATCAAAAAGGTTCTGCCAATGCTGTTGCAACTGGTGGTCGCTATGATGATATTGGTGCAGATTTTGGTAATGCCCAACCTGCAACGGGCTTTAGTTTAGATTTAAAAGTACTTGTTAATCAGTTAACAAGTACGAAGGCTCAAAATACGCCAAGCTATGTCACTTGGTCTGATGATGAAACTCAGCAGAAAAAAGTGGCACAATTACGTGAACAAGGCGAAATGGTTATTTACCAATTCGCAGATAAATAATTAATAAGACTACTTAATGTAGTTGAAACAGGAAACACAAAAACGTGGCTAAAAATATCGTTGTGATTGGCTCCCAATGGGGCGATGAAGGTAAAGGTAAACTGGTTGATTTGTTGACAGATGATGTGTCAGCAGTTGTTCGCTTCCAAGGAGGCCATAATGCAGGCCATACTTTAGTCATTGACGGCAAGAAAACAGTATTACATTTAATTCCATCTGGTATTTTGCGTGAGCATGTTCAATGCTTGATTGGTAATGGTGTGGTGTTATCACCTGAAGCATTACTGAAAGAAATGGCTGAACTTGAAGGTAATGGCATTCCTGTTCGTGAACGTCTAAAAATCAGTGCCGCATGCCCACTTATCTTGCCATACCATATTGCCCTAGATCAGGCGCGGGAACGTCGTCGTGGGAAAGCAGCTATTGGTACAACTGGCCGTGGTATTGGTCCAGCATATGAAGATAAAGTAGCACGTCGTGGCTTGCGCTTAGGCGATCTTATTGACGAGCAAAGCTTTATTACTAAGCTGGAAGAAGTCGTTAAATTCCATAACTTCTCATTGATTAATTATTATCAATCAGAACCTGTTAGTTTTGAACAAGTACGTGATGATATTTTAGCAATGCGTGATGTTTTATTACCGCTTATTGCTGATATTCCTCAACTGCTAAAAGAATATTCTGAAGCTGGTGATAATGTCATGTTTGAAGGTGCTCAAGGTGCCTTATTAGATATTGACCACGGTACATATCCTTATGTAACCTCATCGAATACAACGGCCGGTGGTGCAGCCGCAGGTGCAGGCGTTGGTCCATGTCATATTGATTATGTGCTGGGTATTACTAAAGCCTATGCAACGCGTGTTGGTGCTGGTCCTTTCCCATCTGAGTTACTTGATAGTGATGGTGCTGCAAATGAGATTGGTCAATATTTAGCAGATAAAGGTCATGAAGTTGGAGCAACAACAGGCCGTGGCCGTCGCTGTGGGTGGTTAGACATGGTTGCTTTGAGTCGTGCGTGTTGGGTCAACAGTGTTACTGGTTTATGTTTAACTAAGCTTGATGTATTAGATGGTTTAGAGTCAATTCGTCTCTGTGTGGCTTATGAGCGTGATGGCAAAGCTGTTGATGTATTACCATTAAGTGCCGATGAATTTGACGGCTGTGAACCACAATACATTGATATGCCGGGTTGGAGTGAATCAACACTGGGTGTTACTGAATTTGATAAATTGCCAGCTAATGCTCAAGCATATATTAATAAAGTTGAAGAATTAGCAGGAGTACCGATTGATCTTGTTTCCACAGGACCTGATCGTGTAGAAACTATCGTTCGGAGAGATTTATTTAGTCTTTAAGTCTGAATGAAATTACTTTCAAAAACGCCCTCGGAAGAGGGCGTTTTTGTATTTATTGTTTGGGTTTTGAAACACCAGAATAGAGGGCCGAATAGTCTGTATTATGCAGACCTTGTTCAAGCGTTTTATCTAGTAATTGGGCAATACCTTCAAGTGCACATGTTTCCAGATCAAGTTGTTTAGCTACTGATAAAAACAGACGCGTATCTTTAGCTAAATGCTTAGTAGGGAAATTAGGGTTAGCAAAATCTTGTTCTAACATGCGGTCAAGTTTTTTATCAAAAGTGGGGGCATAAAGTGCACTTTCTCGTACGATCTTCATAAACTTTTCAGTTTCAATGCCTTCTTTGCTTACTAAAGCTAAACTTAAAGCAAAGCTGGATGTTAATCCTGCAATTAATTGATT
>JAQRMU010000083.1 GCA_028598975.1 Gammaproteobacteria bacterium
GTTTTGAAGAACGTGACCAAGTTATTCGTGTATTAGGTGAAGCAGGTCAAGAAGCAACAGGCTCAATGGGCGATGATACGCCATTCCCTGTTATGTCTCATAAAGAACGTTCTTTATTTGACTACTTCCGTCAACAATTTGCCCAAGTTACCAATCCACCCATCGATCCATTGCGTGAAAATATCGTCATGTCATTGGAAACCTGTTTTGGTCAAGAACATAACTTATTTGAAGAAGCTGCTGATCATGCTGAACGAGTCGTTGTTGATTCTCCCGTATTATCTGAAAGTCGCTTCCACCAGTTATTAGAGCTTGGTAATGATGATAGCAGCTATAAATCTACGGTTATCTCGCTTAGCTACTCAGCTGACTTTGGCTTAGAAGCGGCGGTTGATGCGATTGTTGACCAAGCTGAACAAGCTGTTCGTAATGGTACAGTCATTGTTGTATTAACTGATCGTAATCTCGGTTCAGATAGCTTGCCTGTCCATGCATTACTAGCAACGGGTGCTGTTCATCATCGTTTGATTAAAGCGGGTTTACGTTGTAATGCCAACATCGTTGTAGAAACAGCAACTGCACGTGATTCTCATCACTTTGCTGTATTGCTTGGTTACGGTGCAACCGCTATTTACCCTTACCTTGCTTATGCATCATTAAATGACATGATCCATACGGGTGAAATTAAAGATCTAACACGCCCTGAAGTCTGCGCTCGTTACCGTAAAGGGATTAACAAAGGCTTATTCAAAGTCACCTCGAAAATGGGTATTTCAACGATTGCTAGTTACCGTGGTGCTCAATTATTTGAAATCGTTGGTTTGAATGAAGCTGTGGTTGATAAATGTTTCACTGCAACAACAAGCCGTATTAGTGGCACAGGGTTTGAAGAACTTCATAATGACCAACAATCACTGGCTGATCTCGCTTGGAATAGCCGTAAAAAACGTGAGCAAGGCGGTCTATTAAAATACGTTCATGGTAACGAGTACCATGCATACAACCCTGACGTTATTGCAACATTACAAAAAGCGGTTCAAGGCGGTAGTTATGATGATTATAAAGCTTATGCAGAACTTGTTAATGAACGCCCAGCCATGGTGTTACGTGATTTATTAGCACTTAAACCTGCTGATAAAGCATTAGCACTTGATGAAGTTGAACCTGTTGGCGAGATCCTAGCCCGATTTGATAGTGCGGGTATGTCTTTAGGTGCCTTATCACCTGAAGCACATGAAGCAATGGCAACAGCAATGAACCGCTTAGGTGGTCGTTCTAACTCTGGTGAGGGTGGTGAAGATCCTGCTCGTTTCGGTACTGAACGCATTTCTAAGATCAAACAAGTTGCTTCAGGTCGTTTTGGTGTAACGCCAAACTACCTTGTGAATGCTGAAGTGTTACAGATCAAAGTAGCTCAAGGTGCGAAACCGGGTGAAGGTGGTCAATTACCAGGTGGTAAAGTGAACCAAATGATCGCAACACTGCGTCATTCAGTTCCAGGCGTGACATTAATTTCACCACCACCACATCATGATATTTATTCAATTGAAGATTTAGCTCAGCTAATCTTTGACTTGAAACAAGTTAACCCTGACGCATTAGTGTCAGTAAAACTAGTATCTGAAGCCGGAGTAGGTACTATCGCAGCAGGTGTTGCGAAAGCCTATGCTGACTTAATTACTATCTCAGGCTATGACGGCGGTACTGCTGCCAGCCCACTAACATCAGTGAAATATGCCGGTGGTCCATGGGAGCTAGGCTTAAGTGAAACCCATCAAGCATTACGTGCAAATGACTTGCGTGACAAAGTGCGCTTGCAAACAGATGGTGGTTTGAAAACAGGTTTAGATGTTATTAAAGCAGCTATTCTAGGTGCAGAAAGCTTTGCATTTGGTACTGGCCCAATGGTTGCCCTCGGGTGTAAATTCCTACGTATCTGTCACTTGAACAACTGTGCGACCGGTGTTGCAACACAGAATGATGCATTGCGTAGCAACCACTTTATTGGTTTGCCGCAAATGGTAATGAACTACTTCCAGTTTGTTGCCCGTGAAACTCAAGAATGGTTAGCCATCTTGGGTGTGAGTTCTATGGCTGATTTGATTGGTCGTACAGACCTGCTTGAAATCTTGCCAGGTACTACAGATAAACAGCGTAAGCTTGATTTAGCACCACTATTATCAACAGCAGGTGTTGCAGCTGATAAGCCGCAATACTGTATCGAGCCGAAAAATGAACCTTATGATAAAGGTGAACTGGCTGAGCAAATGATCGTTGATATGCAAGAAGCCATTGCCAACAAACAAGGCGGTTTCTTTAAGTATGATGTGCGTAATATTCATCGTTCAATCGGTGGTCGTATTTCAGGCGAAATTGCTCGAAATCATGGCAACTACGGCATGAGTGACACGCCTATTCGCATGCAATTGACCGGTTCTGCTGGCCAAAGCTTCGGTGTTTGGAATGCCGGTGGTTTAGAGATTCGTCTTGAAGGTGATGCCAATGATTACGTGGGTAAAGGTATGGCGGCAGGTAAGTTAACTATTTACCCATCTCCAGAAAGTGATTTTGCAACGCAAGAAGCAAGTATCATGGGTAACACGTGTTTATATGGCGCAACCGGTGGTGAATTATACGCTGCAGGTATGGCTGGTGAGCGTTTTGCTGTTCGTAACTCTGGTGCAACTGCGGTTATTGAGGGTATTGGCGACCACGGTTGTGAATACATGACGGGCGGTGTTGTCGCAGTATTAGGTGAAACAGGCTTGAACTTCGGTGCAGGTATGACCGGTGGTTTTGCTTATGTACTTGATACTGAAGATACATTCTCACAGCGTTACAACCCTGAACTTGTTGAGCTTGTACGCATGAATAGTGCAGAACTATCAGAGCATGTCCTACATTTGAAAGTGTTGATTGAAGATCATGTCCGTGAAACAAATAGTGCTTGGGGTAATCAATTACTGGATACATTCGAGCAACGCTTGAGTCAATTCTGGTTAGTGAAACCTAAAGCAGCGGCATTAGATAGTTTGCTTGAATTAGCAAACAAAGCAGCATAAGAACAGAGCATTAAAAATTATGGCAAAAAATACGTTTCAATTTCTAGATGTTAAACGCCACGATCCTAAAAAGATCGAAGCAAAAAATCGCGTTGAAAACTTTGGCGAAATCTATGAAGGCTTTGATGAAAAATCATCTGCTGAACAATCTGATCGCTGCTTAGAATGTGGTAATCCCTATTGTGAGTGGAAATGTCCTGTACATAACTACATTCCCAACTGGTTAAAACTTGTCAGTGAAGGCAACTTAGAGCAAGCCGCTGAGTTATCACACCAAACCAATACTTTGCCTGAGATTTGTGGTCGTGTTTGCCCACAAGATCGTCTTTGTGAAGGTGCATGTACCTTAAACGATGGTTTTGGTGCAGTAACGATTGGTAGCGTTGAAAAATACATTACCGATACAGCATTAGAACAAGGCTGGCGTCCTGATATGTCTGATGTGAAAGACACAGGTAAGCGCGTTGCTATCATTGGTGCTGGGCCTGCAGGTCTTGGTTGTGCTGATATCTTAGTCCGTGGTGGTGTTACGCCCGTTGTGTTTGATAAACATGAAGAAATTGGTGGTTTATTAACCTTTGGTATTCCTGAATTCAAACTTGAAAAAGAGGTAGTAAAACGTCGTCGTGAAGTACTTGAAGGTATGGGCGTTGAGTTTGTATTGAATACAACTATCGGTGAAGACATTCAATTCCAAACATTGCTTGATGAATACGATGCCGTATTCCTTGGCATGGGTACATACACCTATATGAAAGGTGGATTCCCGGGTGAAGATAAACAAGGTGTTTTTGAGGCATTGCCTTACTTGGTTGCTAACAATAAACAATTGTTAGACCTAAACCCTGATGACTATGTCGATCTAAAAGGTCAGAAGGTTGTTGTTCTTGGTGGTGGTGATACCGCGATGGACTGTAATCGTACTGCGATTCGCCAAGGTGCAGAAATAGTTCAATGTGCTTACCGTCGAGATGAAGAAAACATGCCCGGCTCACGTCGTGAAGTAAATAATGCACGTGAAGAGGGTGTTGAGTTCTTATGGAACCGTCAACCAATTGAAGTGGTTGGTGATGACGTCGTGACAGGTATTAAAGTAGTCACAACTGCTTTAGGTGAGCCTGATGAAAATGGCCGTCGTCGTCCTGAACCGATTGCAGGTAGTGAAGAAATTATCCCTGCTGATGCTGTCGTTATTGCCTTTGGCTTCCGTCCAAGTCCTGCTCCATGGTTTGCAGATTTTGGTGTTGACGTGAATAACTGGGGCGGCGTTATCGCACCTGAAAATGGTCAATTTGCCTACCAAACAACAAATGAAAAGATCTTTGCTGGTGGTGATATGGTGCGAGGTTCCGATCTTGTTGTAACCGCTGTTTATGAAGGTCGCCAAGCTGGTGAAGGAATTTTAGACTACCTTAAAGTCTAATTGCCAAAATACAAGGAACACCCGTGTCAGAATTAAAAAATGATCGTTATTTAAGAGCATTATTACGTCAACCTGTTGATAAAACGCCGGTATGGGTAATGCGCCAAGCGGGACGTTACTTGCCAGAATACCGCGAAGTCCGTGCCAAAGCGGGTGACTTTATGACTTTGTGCTCTACGCCTGAATTGGCGTGTGAAGTAACGCTGCAACCGCTACATCGTTTTGATTTAGATGCTGCGATTATCTTCTCTGATATTTTGACAATTCCTGATGCAATGGGCTTAGGTTTGCACTTTGTTGCTGGAGAAGGTCCAAAGTTCAATAATGTTATTCGTTCTGCTGCTGACATTGCCAAATTAGGTGTTCCAGATATGGAAGACAACCTTGGCTATGTGATGGATGCTATTCGCCTAACTCGCCGTGAAATTGATGGCAAAGTACCCCTAATTGGCTTTAGTGGTAGCCCATGGACATTAGCGTGTTATATGGTTGAAGGTGGCTCGAGTAAAGACTTTGCCAAAGTAAAAGGCATGATGTTTGATGCGCCCGAACAAATGCATGCCCTACTTAATGTCTTGGCTGATTCAGTTATTGCCTATTTGAATGCTCAAATTTCTGCTGGTGCTCAATCAATCATGTTGTTTGATACTTGGGGCGGTGCATTGAGCACAGAAAACTACCAACAGTTTTCACTCGCTTATATGCAAAAGATTGTGGCGGGTTTAACCCGTGAAAATGAAGGTCGCAAAGTACCTGTGACTTTGTTCACTAAAGGTGGCGGTCAATGGTTAGAACTTATGGCTGATACTGGTGTTGATGCTGTGGGTCTTGATTGGACAACCGATCTTGCTACAGCACGTCAACGTATTGGTGATAAAGTCACCTTACAAGGTAATATGGATCCTTGTGTACTGTATGCCTCTACTGATCGTGTTGAACAAGAAGTTGCTAGTGTTTTAGCTGGCTTTGGTAAAGGTGAAACAGGTCATGTCTTTAATTTAGGCCATGGTATCCACCCAACTATCGCACCAGAAAATATGCAACGTTTAGTCGACTCTGTACATAGTTTGAGCGAGCCGTATCATAAAAAAGGCTAATCACAGCCTGCAACACTCTGACTTCATAATTTGAAGTCAGAGTAGCTTTAAAGTGAGTCACTTACTCCATGCTTAAATAACGTTCACCTGTATCATGAACTACCGTGACAACAACCTTCCCTTCGCCTAGCTCTTCTGCAAGCTGTAATGCTGCAGATACACTTGCACCCGATGATATACCTGCAAGAATACCTTCTTCTTGAATCAAACGTTTTCTCATTTCCATCGCTTGTTCACTGCTCACTTGTGACACAGAATCAACTAAATCAAGGTTGAGGTTATTAGGGATAAAACCTGCTCCGATCCCTTGAATTTTATGAGGACGATGTTGCCCGCCAGACAATATTGGAGATTCTTCAGGCTCGACAGCAACCACTTTAACCTCTTTATTGTTCTCTTTTAGAACACTTGCTACACCAGAAATAGTCCCGCCAGTCCCCACGCCACAAACAAAGGCATCAACCTTCCCATTGGTATCAGACCATATTTCTGGCCCTGTTGTTTGTCGGTGGATTTCTGGATTCACTGGATTATCAAACTGCTGAGGAAGAAAGGCTCCTTCCGTAGTGCTTACTATTTGGTTAGCTCTAGCTATAGCCCCTTTCATTCCTTCAACACCTGGAGTCAAGACAAGTTCAGCACCATACAGCTTTAATAACTGTTGTCTCTCAACAGACATGGTTGCTGGCATAGTTAAAATACAGCGATAACCACGTGTTGCCGCAACCATTGCTAGGGCAATTCCTGTATTACCTGAAGTCGGCTCTACAATTGTTCCACCCGGTTTTAATTGGCCAGACTCCTCAGCGGCAAGAATCATTGCAAGGCCAATTCTATCTTTTACCGAACCAGCAGGGTTTCTTGACTCCACTTTTACAAAGACATCTGCAGAACCATCAGGAACAATAGTGTTTAACTTCACTAAATCTGTCATTCCGATTAACTGTGTAATTTTATTAACTGTAGCCATATTTAACGTACCTAAAGCGAGGATGGGATAGTAATCATTATATACCCGTGATCATTCAATTGTTCGAAATAATCATCCAGCTCGCATAGCTAAAATCGCCGGAATATCGAGAGCATCACGATAGAGACTAAAGTTATGCTCTTTAGCATCAATTGCCACCATTGACATGCGATCAGCTAACTCATTGCCTTCAACGCCAACATGACCATTTACATGTAATATTTGGACTTTATCTTTTAATAACTGGTAAAGGCTGAATATTTCTTTAATAAGATCTAGGTTCTTAATTTCACCACTATTCTTTTTCCAGCCTTTCTTCTGCCAACCTACGGCCCATTGGGTGATGCATTGAATAGAATATTTTGAGTCACAAAAAATTGCGACCGTCTTGGACTTCTCCAACTCATCTTTTGCAATAATTAACGCCTGGTTCAAGCCATTTAGTTCAGCCGTATTATTGGTGCCATTTGCGTTATAGATACCATACCAAAGTTCATCAATACGGTCATTGCGATAAATAGCAATGCCCGTTCCTGCTTTACCAGGATTTGGAGAGCAAGCGCCATCGGTAAAAATCTTGGTATCTATTGGCATCGCTGCAATTTCAATAGCAGTGTAGGTTTTAACTGTTTTTGCAGACGATGCTTTCGGTTTAGCACGTTGCTTGCTTGAACTAGACGCAACGTTACCATGAAAAGCAGCTTCTGCCTCTTCTCGAGTTTTGAATGATTTATATTTAGCGCCGGCAAACTTCTCTACGTGTTTTTTACACGTAGCCCAATCTGTAAAAATCCCCGTTTCTCTACCTTGCCATATTACATAAAACTTTGTTGCCATTTAAATTCCTAAGCCCAAAACTTGTATTCTACGCTAACCTTAAATATAGCAGGACAGTGAATGATTGTATTTCAATTCAGATACTCTAGCCCCCAGAGATTTATCACATTCACGATAAAACTCCGAACTAAAACTTGCCCTGCCCCCATATTATTTAGAGGCAGGCAAGGGATTATGATAACTGTCACTCTCTATTTATTATGATTCTTTAAAGCGTTGAATCATATCTGTCAGGCTATGTGACTGCGTTGATAACTCCCCAGCGGCAACATCGGCAACATTCACTCCCGCTAAAACATCCTCAGCACTATGGCTAATTTGTACAATATTCTTATTAATATCTTCGCTGACTGAGCTTTGTTCTTCTACCGCTGTAGCAATTTGAGTATTCAAATCATTCATACCGCCCACTTGTTCAGCAATTAGGCCTAATGAATTAATTGCTTTTGATACTTCCGATTCACTATTGCTAGCTGACTGTTGGCTACTCCCCATCACGGAGACTGCCTGAGCTACTGCATTATTTAAGTTTTCGATCAGTTTTTGAATCTCTTGTGTCGACTCTTGCGTTCTTCCTGCTAAAGTTCTAACTTCATCTGCCACTACAGCAAAGCCTCGCCCTTGCTCACCAGCACGAGCCGCCTCAATCGCAGCGTTAAGCGCTAACAGATTCGTTTGTTCCGCAATGCTTTTTATTACGTCAATCACTGTGCCAATATTCTGTGCATCCTCATCAAGTTGAGATACAACATTTGAGACATTATTCACTGCTTGATTCAATTCCTGTAAGCCATTCGCAGCCCCAGAAGCATACCGTACACCATCTTGCGACTGTTCATCTGCATCCGCTGCTTTTTGGGCTGCATACGCTGCATTGCTCGCAACTTCTTGTACCGTTGCTGTCATCTCTGTCATTGCTGTAGCAACTAAGTCTGTTTCAGATGCCTGATACTGAATAGATGAGTTGATTTTGCTCAATGCTTCCGAAGTCGCATCCGCATTTTCCTCAATATGAATGGCAACATCTTTTATCCGACCAAGTATTGTTCTCAATTTTGCTTTTAATAACTCTGCGGGTAACTGAATTTGACCAATCTCATCAGATCGCCCCGTATAGATCAACGCCATTAATGGATTGTTAATGTCTTTATGCACAGTTTTCAATGCTTTCTGTAGCGGTGAAAATGTCCACGTTGAAGCTAATGAAAATAGGCCTATGGTAATTACTGCACCGACAAGAATAGGAAGAAAGTCATACACTGCTGGAGTTGCAAAATAAGCAAGAACACCAGAAAAGACGGATACAACATTCATTAATATCGCTCGTTTTTTTAGTGTTAATCTATCAAGGAAGCTTCCGACTGAAGGCGATTTACCTGCATTAAGTTGTTTATATATTTTGTCCGCTCTTGCTACTCGTTCTGCTGAAGGCTTGGCCCTAACAGACTCATAGCCTGTCACTTGCCCATTTTCATGTATTGGCGTGACATAAGCATCCACCCAGTAATAGTCACCATTTTTAGCTCTGTTTTTAACAATACCCATCCAGTGCTTGTCTGCTTTCATATGCTGCCATAAGTCAGCAAAGGCAGGAGCCGGAATGTCAGGATGGCGTATTACATTATGATTTTTCCCCATTAACTCTTCCGCGTTAAAACCGCTCATTTTGAGGAAGGTATCATTATAACCAGTGATAATACCTTTTAGATCTGTGGTCGAGATAATCTCTTCTCCGGTTGGAAAAGGAATTTCATTATCAGTTACAGGTAAGTTCTTTTTCATTAGGATAAT
>JAQRMU010000084.1 GCA_028598975.1 Gammaproteobacteria bacterium
TAAAACATGCTGCAGTACCAACCAGAGAAATTTAGCGCCCGAAACCGTTTTGGTTTTATAGTGTTTGGTTTTGCTGTCTTGATAACAATAGGTCACTTTGCCATCCTGGCAGGATAAAATCAAGCTGGTTGAAGAGAGTATCAAAGACATTTTTATCTCCTTTACTATAAGACATAACTTTTTTAAGATCTTTTAGTACTTGATTAGCAATACTTGATGTAGCAGTTGCGGCATATGGACTAGTTGTATACTGAAAATGAAGTAATAGCCAATACTCAAAGCACGGAACAGAGGTTGATGCATAAAATATTTTATGTTTTGCTGTTAGACCTAACTCCTTTCTTAGAGCCTCATTCTGTTTCGCAATACTTCTGATTGTAGACTCGTAAGTCTCGTGGCTATCTTTGTCAAAAACACAGTAAACTCGATCATATGAATCCCCCTTGCTTTTCTCAGATATGTATTTCTCAGTTGCACGTTTGAAAACACTATTGGGGCTAGAGCCACAAGTGCCATCAATGGCGACATTGGCAGTGTTTAATTTATAATGATGTATAAGTTCGTTAAAATAGTTTGGCTCAGTTTTTTCTCCCTCACAGACAATAAGAACTTTCTCATAAGAAGAACGTTTACTCTTCTTTCTCGCTAACTTCTGAGCTGATTTAGCCTTTTTTTATGAAAAAGATCTTCGGAACCCATTAGACTGTCTCGCTTAGATCAAAATCACGAACAAATGGTAGAGCCCCATATCTACCTGATAAATAACCCTGTTCAATATTTTCTCTACCTTTTCTAGGACTGAAATCAGTTAGTGGGTATAGCTCTGTTGCTTGCTCATTAGTTTTTTCACAAAACCATACTTGATCTCTTCTAAAAACATCTTGATTAAGAATAGATGTCTCGTGAGTAGTGAAGATTAACTGGGCATTCTTTGGATTGCTTTTATCATTATGAAATAGGTCAACGAGATATTTCACCATTTTGGGGTGCAAGTTATCGTGAAGCTCATCAATTACAAGAATATATCCATTCTGTAGTGCATCAATCCACGGTCCAGCAAAAGAGAAGAACTTTTGGGTACCATCTGACTCTTCCTTAAACTCTAAGGAAACCAGCTTATTGCTACTAGTTTTATGAATAGTTTTGAGTTCAAAGATATCTTTATCTTTCAAATCTTCAATAATTTTTTCTTTCACAGAGTCTGGGATGTCATTAGGGAGTAGTTCGGGGTCAAACTTTTCTTTATCTACTTGAATATCGTGAATATTAAAGTCGGCAGCTTTTAAGAAAGAAAGAATAAGATCTTTGGTGGATTCCTTCTCGCAAAGAGAGGCTGAAAATGCTGTTCCCCATCCACGGACATTCGTTAACCTCAGCATATTATTGAACCAGTTAAAAACAGGCTTTAATTGATCATTGTTTAGTTGTACTGCTGTTGACAAGAACAAAGCATTTCGACGCGTTGCATTTTTCCAGACGGATTTTTGTCCAATTAAAGAATCTCCGAACTTATACACAGGTGATTGTTTTTTTTCATCATAACCTCGTGCAAACCAGCGTTGTGGACGACCATTCGGATATGCAATTAACCATTCTGAAACAATATGATGCCTTGTTGTCGAAAAACCATATTGATAGCGTGTTCCTTCTGAAATAAAAACCATTTCAAACTCGGATGGTTCAGTGGTTGATTCATCATCAAATAAAAAAGGAATCACATCAATCTCATCACCTTCTTGACTTGAAGCAGAAGTTCGAATAATAGATTCCATTTGCATCATTGCCCGAATAACATTTGATTTTCCTGCAGCGTTTGGACCATAAATCACAGCGGAGCGGAGTAGCCCATCCGTTGCAGGGGCTTTAGGCTCAAAACTATGACTTCCTGTTTCGTCAATTTCTTTGCCTTTTGCAAGGCTAAATACTTGTTCATCCTTAATCGAACGATAATTTTTTACTGTAAATTCAACTAGCATAAGCTGACCTTCTTTATAAATCCAAACTAAAGATAGCATTGTAATACCACCAAATCAAGAGTTTGATGCTTAATAATGACATATTATGTCAAAATACTAGCTCTAATAGGGCTTTATCGTGGTTCGCCTTATTTTCTTGAACTCGGATTTGTGCCAATTTTGTGCCAGAGCACAGTCGATCAAGGGTATATTACAGTAGGTTAGGGCAGTATTTGAAGCTGGCAAGCGTCGTAAGTCATTGATTAATATAGCCCTATATGGTGGTCTAACTGCCTCATAATCCCTTTGTCCGGGGTTCAAGTCCCTGTGGGCCCACCATATATAATCAAGCCTCAGCATCTTTTTGGTGTTGGGGCTTTTTTATGTCTAGATTTAACTATCCAGTAGTTCAATCCAGTGCTTGATGGGGAGATCTGTACCTTTTGCAAGGTGTATTTGGCAACCAATATTTGATGTGACAATTAAATTCGGTTGTGATTGAGTGAGATGTTCTAGTTTGTTATCTCTAAGTTGTTTTGATATTTTAGGCTGAAAAATGGAATAGGTTCCAGCTGAGCCACAACAAAGGTGGGCATCTGTAATAGGCATCAGTTCATAACCTAATTTTTCCAATAACCCTTCCACTAAGTTAGGTAATTTCTGACCATGTTGTAGGCTGCAAGGAGCATGGTAGGAAATTTTTTCTTTCACAGGCGATAGTGTCGATAGGTCTTGATCTAGTAAAAACTCAGCGATATCTTTTGTTTGAGAGGCGACTGACACAGCTTTTTGATAATAGGCATCATCTGGCTCAAAAAGTGTTGGGTAATCTTTTACCATTACACCGCAGCCACTTGCAGTGGAAATGATGGAGTCAACGCCAGACTCAAGCAAGTTAGACCATTGATCAATATTATGTTTTATTTTGATCAGTGCATCATTGTGTGCCGAGTTATGTTGGTCAATGGCGCCACAGCATTCTTTTTGAGGCGTTTCTATTACTTCATAGCCTAATGTAGCGAGTACATTCTTCGTGGCATGATTGGTGTTTGGTGTGAGTGTTGGTTGTACACATCCCGTTAAAAGTAGAAGACGACCTTTATTCTGACCTTGTTGAACCTTAGAAGATGTTTGAATAGAGGAGTGTTTAGCCACGGAACCAAGAAGGTTAAATAACACAGGCGAGGTTAACAGCTTGCGAATACTCGTACGAGCCATTTTCTGCCAGAGAGGGCGTTTTTTCTCGACTAGTTCACGACCGATTTCAATTAATTGACTGTATTCCACACCAGATGGACAGGTAGTCTCACATGCTCGGCAAGTTAAGCATCTGTCCAGATGTTGAATACTATTTTGGCTAAATTCATTATTTTCTAAAGCTGATTTGATGAGGTAAATTCGTCCGCGTGGAGAATCTAATTCGTTGCCGAGTAACTGGTAAGTAGGGCAGGTAGCTAAACAAAAGCCACAGTGCACACATGATCTAAGAATATCATCTGCCTTTTGACCTTGTGGTGTTTTAATGAGCTGTTCAGGCAGTTTAGTTTGCATTAAACAAATATTCCCTTTGGATCAAGCACGTCTTTTAAGCCTTTTTCAATACGAACTTTTAATTCTGACTTGGGTGAGCTGTTAGCTGCTTTCGCCGCTTGATATGTTTTCGCATAGGCTTGAGGTAATACACGAAAGCTAATCTCACAAATAACAGCATATTTCCCTTCTGATCCAACTAATAGTCGCGAGACATCATAACCAGCAACATTTTTCATCACTTGACCACCAAAATTAAGAATTTGGCCCTGTCCATCAATAATTCTTACGCCTAGAACGGCATCACGAAGTTCCGGACTACCTACAGAATAAGCCCCGCCAATACTCGCATTGGGATTGTCTTGAACAGAGAAAGGCAAAACTTGTCCTTTATGAGCGAGAATACTTTCTATTTCTGTAATTCTGGTTCCAGCTTTCACGGTCATGACCAGTTCTTCAGGATGATAACCAATTACCCCCGAATAAACTGACATATCCAGAGTTGTGGTTGAGGCGGTCCTGAGTTGACTATTATTGCCAATAATTTGCAATTGATTGGCATTCAAAACTTGTTGCTGAATGTGCTCTATATTCATAGGTTTAGAACCGCTCTAATTCAGGGTGAGGCAGTTCGCCATTGTGAACATGCATCGCACCAAGTTCTGCACAGCGATGTAAGGTTGGAATCGCTTTGCCGGGATTGAGTAATTCCTCAGAATCAAACACTGCTTTTATTTGGTGGAATACTTCAATTTCTGCTGGTGTGAACTGGTGACACATGGCATTTAGCTTTTCTATGCCGACACCATGTTCTCCCGTAATACTACCGCCTACATCAACACAGAGTTTTAAGATTTCTGTACCGAAAGCTTCTGTTTTTTCAATTTCACCTTCTATATTTGCATCGTAAAGAATGAGGGGATGTAAATTACCATCTCCTGCATGGAAGACGTTGGCAACACGAAGCTTGTAGTGTTGTGATAGATGATTGATTTTTTCTAAAACATCAGCCAAATATCGTCTCGGAATAGTGCCGTCCATACAGTAGTAATCGGGGGATAAACGTCCAACCGCGGGGAAGGCAGATTTACGTCCCTGCCACAGTGATAAGCGCTCTTGCTCACTGTGAGCGACTTTTATAGTTGATGCATCAGACAATAGTTTTTTCACCGCATCAAGCTCTTGCTCAACAATATTATCATCACCATCAAGCTCACATAAAAGTAGCGCTTGAACATCGCGTGGATAACCTGCTTTAGCAAAATCTTCGGCAGCTTTAATGGCAAATTTATCCATCATTTCTAAGCCTGCGGGGATAATGCCTGCTTCAATGATGTTAGATATCGCATTGGCACAATCTCGGACTTGCTCAAACCCTGCCATGATTAACCTAGATACTTTGGGTTTAGCAAGGAGTTTGACAGTAATTTCAGTGATGATGCCCAATAAACCTTCAGAACCATTCATCAGCGCTAGCAAGCCGAGCCCATCATCATCACGGCTAAGAATTAATTCCTCACCATCAATGGTGAGTATTTTGATGGACACAATATTATGAACAGTCAGTCCATACTTTAGGCAATGAACACCGCCTGAGTTTTCAGCAACATTACCGCCAATAGTACAGGCGATTTGTGATGAGGGATCTGGCGCATAATACAAACCATACTGGGAGACCGCTTCACTGATGGCTATATTTCGTACGCCGGGTTCTACAACAGCTGTTTGAGCAATAGGATCAATCGATTTAACTTTATTGAGTTTAGATAAACCTAGAACAACACTATTTTCTAAGGGCAGAGCACCACCAGCAAGTCCTGTTCCTGCACCCCGTGTGACAATGGGAGTGAGGTGTTCTTTGCAGAGCTGAATGACTTGTTTAATTTGGTCAATATTTTCAGGCAAGACAACGGCTAATGGTTTTTGTCGATACATACTCAGACCATCGCACTCAAAAGGACGGGTCATTTCATCGCCGTGAATGACAAGGTGTTTGGGTAATGCTTTCGATAATACTTGAGTAATAGACATGGGTATTATTATAATAGCTTCTTTATCTCAGAACCAGAAGAAGTATTATGCAATCATTTAACCCGCCTGTCCGCACTTTAATGGGACCAGGTCCATCTGATGTTCATCCTCGTGTTTTACAAGCAATGGCTCGTCCAACAATTGGTCACCTTGATCCCTTTTTCATTGAAATGATGGATCAAACAAAAGAAGCACTGAAATACGCATTCAAAACAGAAAATGAGTTAACCATGCCTGTCTCTGCTCCGGGGTCAGCAGGAATGGAAACGTGTTTTGCTAATTTGGTTGAGCCGGGTGATAAAGTCATTGTTTGTATTAATGGCGTTTTCGGTAATCGCATGAAAGAAAATATCACTCGATTTGGTGGTGAAGCGGTTGTCGTAGAAGATAAATGGGGTGAAGCGGTTACTGTTGAAAAAGTAGAGCAAGCGCTGAAAGAAAATGGCGATGCCAAAATCGTTGCCTTTGTTCATGCAGAAACATCGACAGGTGCACAATCTGATGCAAAAGCAATTTGTGCATTAGCACATCAACATAGTTGCCTGACGATTGTTGATACTGTGACATCATTGGCGGGTTCAGAGTTACGCGTGGATGAATGGGGCATTGATGCTATTTATTCAGGGACTCAAAAATGTCTATCAGCACCACCGGGTATTTCACCAATTAGTTTCAGCGAAGCGGCGATACATAAATTAACAAATCGTAAAACTCCAGTTACAAGCTGGTTTTTGGATTTAAACCTTGTGATGGGCTATTGGGGTAAAGGTGCAAAACGCGCTTATCATCACACTGCACCTGTTAATACCTTATATGGTCTGCATGAATCATTAGTCATGTTGATGGAAGAAGGTCTTGAAAACACATGGGATCGTCATAAACAAAACCATGAAACATTGAAAGCCAATTTAGAAGGTATGGGTATTAAATTTGTCGTGAATGAACAAGATCGTTTACCTCAATTGAATACGGTATGGATCCCTGATGGTGTTGATGATGCAGCTGTGCGTTCAACATTGCTAAATGAATACAATCTAGAAATTGGTGCTGGCTTGGGAGACTTAGCTGGCAAAGTTTGGCGTATAGGATTAATGGGTTATTCAGCAAGAAAAGAAAATGTACTTTTGGCTACGGCTGCATTAAAAGAAGTTTTGTCAGCATAGACTGAGGATAAAGAGTTAATATTTGGCTTGAACTAGACTCAAACGTCTATGAGGTCACCATATAAATAAAGCCTCAGCATCGTCTCGGTGTTGGGGCTTTTTTGTGGGCTACTTGTGGGCTCGGTGGATGATAGTTATAAACCTTACGTCAGTGTTGAGTCTATTTTTTATGGAGACTGTAAATTAAATTGTGTTCTTTGATATAAGTTAATAACGAAAATTAGCTGACTTTCATATTAACCTTACGGAAACCTTAGACCTTATATTAAACACTTCATGCCTTAACTCATTCTGTTTGCCTAAACCACTTTCTCTAAATGCCAGCGATCTGACAGAGCCTAAAACTACGATAGAGCCAGCTATTCATACTCTTGGTTCTGATAATGGCGATCTGTACCACTCTCTATATTGACACGAATACAGAAGTACTAAGTCAGTTCCAGAGCCGATGGGAGCATTTCTTAACTTATGGTCCATTGATAATGGCTGAGTAGGAAAAAGTAGTGAAATAGCTAAGTATTTGAAAACATGAGTAAACCCCTAGTTTTTAGATGGGTATGAGAACTCTATTAATGATTTTAGGTTTGATACCGCTATAATAGAAACCGTATCACGGGTGACTTATCGATAAAAAATTGAGATTATCCTAATGAAAAAGAACTTACCTGTAACTGATAATGAAATTCCTTTTCCAACCGGAGAAGAGATTATCTCGACCACAGATCTAAAAGGTATTATCACTGGTTATAATGATACCTTCC
>JAQRMU010000085.1 GCA_028598975.1 Gammaproteobacteria bacterium
TCATCGAAATTAGCCTTCGCTTTATAGGCGAGCCGCAAAAGAAACGCTTCTTTAATGACCCTTGGAATTTGTTTGATAGTATTATTGTGGTGGTAAGCCTGATACCCATTGAAGACAGTGAAAGGAAATTCATAACCTGCAAGCTGCCGCAGCGGTAGGCCAAATGGGTCTGGTGCAATGTTATGAAGAGAGCTTTTCTCGTCACGGCATGCGCACTGCCCAAATCCTTCTTACCCATGATGACCTAACTCACCGCGAGCGCTATCTCAATGCACGTGGCACCTTGCGTGCTTTGGTGAGTCATAATGTTATTCCCGTGGTTAATGAATTAGCCAAGCCGTGTAAGGTACAGATAACATCATTCGCTAGCATCTGATCGCCATCGGCAAAAGACCATTTTATAGAGATGTTGGGGTCTAATTGTTCAAAGACTTGCTCCACCCATTTTTGACCACATAATGTTGAATTTTCACGGGTAATTATTGTGGCGGTAGCAATTGCATCAGGGGGAATTAAATCTGCCGTTAAATCTTGTTGACCAATATCCTCTTGTAATGCTAATTTGACTTGAGAATTAATGAGCTGGCTTGGGATTGTATTGTCTATTGTCATGTTCAACACATATTTTTGTATGATTAAAGGTGATTAGGGTAACGGGTGAAAGCGCAATTTTCTATCTTTTTAGGCTATTTTCTGAATAGTGCGCGTGATCTGGCTTCTATTATTGCCGTTATCGCCTTCTTTCAATTAGTCGTATTACAACAACCTATCCCTAACCTAGGAGAAATACTAGGGGGGGTACTGTTAGTAATGTTGGGGCTGACTTTTTTCATTCGTGGTTTAGAAATGGGGCTATTTCCTATCGGTGAAAGTATGGCCTATGCTTTTGCGCGCAAAGGTAGTGTATTTTGGCTGTTGTTATTTGCTTTTTGTCTTGGTTTTGGAACAACGGTTGCAGAACCTGCCCTAATTGCTGTTGCTCAAGAAGCTGCTAGTGTAGCTGCTATTGGTGGCGTGATTGAGCATACTGATACTGCAATGAACAGTTATGCGACAGGTTTACGTTATACCGTAGCCATTTCAGTAGGCTTTGCCATTTTAATTGGTGTATTGAGGATTTTAAAAGGTTGGCCAATTCATTACTTGATTATTAGTGGCTATACAGGTGTTGTCTTGATGACAATGATTGCTCCAGCAGAGATTATCGGTATTGCCTATGATTCTGGCGGTGTTACAACGTCAACCATTACCGTGCCATTAGTTACTGCATTAGGTGTGGGTTTAGCATCAAGTATTAAAGGACGTAATCCGATGGTGGATGGTTTTGGTTTAATTGCCTTAGCTTCATTAACACCCATGATATTTGTTATGGCCTATGGAATGACGTTCTGATGGACTTTTTACTGACCCTTGCTAATGGCTTATTAACAACGTTAAAAGATGTTGTGCCCATTGCGGTTATTATTTTTGGTTTTCAGCTATTAGTGATTAGAAAGCCTATTCCCAACCTTAAAAAAGTTTTATTTGGTTTCTTCTATGTATTAATTGGCTTGGTTTTATTCCTACAAGGTTTAGAACAAGCATTATTTCCTATTGGAAAATTGATGGCTGCACAGCTAACCGACCCTGCTTTTATTTATGCAGGATTCGCCACAATTCCTGATGTCATACATTGGGGTGATTATATGTGGGTATACATCTTTGCTGCTGCAATTGGTTTTTCAACAACGATTGCTGAACCTTCATTATTGGCTGTAGCTATTAAAGCTGAAGAAGTATCGGGTGGTGCAATTTCTGTTTGGGGCTTACGCATTGCTGTAGCTATCGGTGTGGCAGTTGGGATATCCCTTGGAACATTCAGAATTATTACAGGTACACCACTACATTATTACATCATGACGGGCTATGTCATTGTTATCATCCAAACATTCTATGCGCCAAAATTAATTATCGCCTTAGCTTATGATTCAGGTGGTGTAACCACATCAACAGTTACGGTACCGCTTGTTGCCGCCTTAGGTTTAGGTTTGGCATCAACGGTGCCTGGACGAAGTCCTTTATTGGATGGTTTTGGTTTAATAGCCTTTGCCAGCTTATTCCCAATTGTGTGTGTAATGGCCTATGCTCAATTATCAGAATGGCGTGAAAGTAGCCGAAAAAATAAAGACAGTGAGGAGGAACAGTAATGCACTTCAAATTGATTATATGTTTTGTAGAAGATGGTAAAACAGATGCTGTATTAGATGCTGCAAGAGAAGCAGGAGCAACCGGTTCAACAATTATCAACAATGCACGAGGAGAGGGCTTAAAACAAAATAAAACCTTCTTCGGTTTAAGCCTTGAGACTCAGCGAGACGTTGTTTTATTTTTAGTTGAAGAACATCTAAGCCGTCATATCTTAGAAACAATAGAGCATGCTGGGCAATTTGATGAAAAGCCAGGAACGGGGATTGCTATCCAAATTGATGTTGAAGATGCAGTGGGTGTGTCACATCAGATTCAAACATTACAAAATCTTGTAGAGGATGAAATCTAAATGAAACCAAGAGAAATAGTACGAGTTCGTGATGTAATGCGACCTGAAATTGATATTGTTGATGGTATGACGACGATTACTGATGCGTTGACACAAATGCAAAGTATTAAAAACAAAATGTTAATTGTTGATAAACGTCATGAAGATGATGAATATGGCGTAGTCAGAATGTCAGATATCGCACATCATGTATTGGCACGAGATAAATCACCTGATCGTGTAAATGTGTATGAAATTATGATTAAACCAGCAATCACGGTCGATGCCTCAATGGATATCCGTTATTGTGCCCGTTTGTTTGAGCGTCTAAAACTGTCTAGAGCACCTGTGATGGAAAATGATAAATTAGTGGGTGTAGTGAGTCTTGCACGCATGGTCTTACATGGAATAAGGAAGTAGCACTTGCAGGTTAATCGTGAGTTAGGATTGCTGACAGGAATAGACCACGCTCGCCAAGACTTCGGTTTAACACCACGTGATTGACTTTTTCGTGATTGTTCAGTTGAGGATGGCGAGGGTTTAGAGACCGCAGATTTAACTTTTTTATTGATTTTGCTGCCAGTGCTTGCAGAACTCTGAACAACTTCACCATTCAAACTCGCGATGAGTTCATCGACTGTCTGGAAGCGATCTTCTTCATTTAGATAAAGACATTTATCAATGGTTAAGAGCAGAGCTTCGGAATATTGACCTTTACCAAGTTCTACAGCCGGCGTCATCGGGTCTGAGCGTTTGCGGGTGACCGCACTCATACGATTTTCAACTT
>JAQRMU010000086.1:0-4173 GCA_028598975.1 Gammaproteobacteria bacterium
AAGCGGGACATACAGGACGATTGTCATTATTACTAAGTCGATTAGCAATGCACCGAATCTAATCCAAAACCCTGCGTATTCTTGCTCTTTCATACTTTTTAATTCTCCTTGTGGGTATAACTTGTTGTTAACGAGAATAACAATTCCCTGTAATTCGTATACATATACGGACATTATTGCCTAGTAATACTATATTAAAGACCAAACAGGGAAATAATTTATGTAAATGTATCAACAGAGTGCGATAGTGACATAGCCATTATTATTTTTCAATGTGATACTTTTAAGTAGGCTTTACAGGTAATTAAGATTCCTCATTTGCCGTAATATCCATTGTTGTTTATCTATTAATTTCTTATTAGGTCGATCAACTTTGAATAATATTGGGTTAGGTAAACTGGCAGCAAGTAATGCAGCTTGGTGTGGGGTTAGTTTGCTTGCTGGAATAGAGAAGTAGTACTGACTTGCTGATTGAACACCGTAGAGGTGGTCACCAAATTCAGCAATGTTGACGTATACCAGTAAGATCCGTTGTTTACTCCAAAAGAGTTCAATCAAAATCGTAAACCATGCTTCAACGCCTTTTCGCCATAAACTACGTGACGGTGAGAGGAATAGATTTTTGGCGACTTGTTGACTGATGGTGCTTGCCCCTCGAAGTTTTCCTCCTGACGAGTTGTTTTTTAATGCGGCATAAATAGAGTTAAAGTCAAAACCGATATGCTGATAAAACAATTGATCTTCAGCAGCAATGACCGCAGAGAAGATATGGGGTGAGAGTTCACTATGCTGAGTCCATTGTTGCTCTATTCGGACAAACCCTTTGTTTTCTTTAAAGTCAGCAATGTGTTGTTGAATCATGAATGCTGAGGTGTTGATAGGAATAAACCCTAAAAGAGCTACAATGCTGGATGTTGTTCCCACGAAGATTAAAATGCCGTAGATAAGCCATTGTTTTAGTTTTTGTCGGACGGTTTTTTTCTTGTTTGCCATGCTGATACTAATTATTTAAGTTGAATTGATTGTAACGTAAAGATAAGAAAATAAGAGATTAGAGACTAAATTAGGTATTATGTGTTTTTTTATTGAGAATTTAGGTTATTGATATGGACAATGAACCCATAGTAGATTTTAATCAGAACTTACTTTCTTTTTTAGATAAGTCTCCGACCCCTTTTCATGCTGTAGCAACGATGAGTGAATGTCTGGAAAGAAATGATTTTCAGAAACTTGATGAGCGAGATGCTTGGGGACAGTTATCGGCTGGTAAATATTATATTAGCCGTAATGAATCATCATTAATTGCATTTACACTAGGCGAAGAAGACTTAGCCGATACTGGTTTTAATATGGTGGGTGCACATACTGATAGCCCATGTTTAAAAGTAAAACCTAAACCGGAAAGAATTAAGCATAATTTGCTACAGTTAGGTGTTGAAGTCTATGGCGGTGCATTATTAAACCCTTGGTTTGATCGGGATTTATCAATGGCGGGGCGGGTGAGTTACCTTGATTCTCACCATGACATTCAACATACATTGGTGAACTTTGATAAAGCCGTAGCCACTATCCCAAGTTTAGCTATTCATTTAGATCGTGAGGCCAATAAAGACCGAACGGTTAACCCACAAAACCATCTGCCACCAATTATGATGCAGTTGGGTGATGATGACAGTATTGATTTTAGAAAATTAGTGCTACAACAAATTAAAAAACAATCGCCTGACCTTGATATTGCTAAGGTGCTGGATTATGAAATTTGCCTTTATGATACGCAAACAGCGGCCATTACGGGTTTAGATGGTGACTTTATTAGCAGTGCTCGGCTTGATAATTTATTAAGTTGTTATATAGGGCTTCATGCCTTATTAAATGGTGATTCAACGCAGTCTAATTTATTGGTATGCAGTGACCATGAAGAAGTGGGTAGTGTGTCGACATCAGGTGCTCAGGGTTCATTCTTAGAGTCAGTGTTGCTACGTTTATGCACCGACATTGAGCAACATCACCGCATGTTACAACGGTCCATGATGATCTCTGCTGATAATGCTCATGCTGTTCACCCAAACTACTCTGACAAACATGATGCAGATCATGGCCCGAAAATTAATCATGGCCCCGTCATTAAAACAAACGCAAACCAACGTTATGCAACAAATAGCGAGACCAGTGCTTATTTCCGCCAACTGTGTGAACAGGTCACTGTGCCAGTGCAAGACTTTGTTGTTAGAACGGATATGGGCTGTGGAAGTACGATTGGTCCAATTACGGCAAGTACATTAGGCGTAAAAACAATTGATATTGGTGTGCCGACCTTTGCAATGCACTCTATTCGTGAATTAGCAGGTAGCCAAGATGCATTTATGCTAAACAACGTATTAACAGAATATTTTAAACACTCTTAAATTAAGGAACACAAAAAATGGCTGAAACAGTAGATGAATTAACCGTCGAATATATGGAAGGCGATGAAATGACGGTGAAAGAACTTGATAAAGTTGTTTTAACGAAAGGTGCTTGGGCAACATTGATTTATCGTTACCAAGATCTTGATCGTAAAACAGGTGACTTTGGTGCTGATAAATACACGATTCGTCGTTATCAAAAACGTAATGGTGAATACAGCCAGCGTTCAAAATTCAATATTTCTAGTAAAGATCAAGCAACTAAAATTATGGCTGCATTGAGCAAGTGGATTGATGAATAAAAGTCTTATAACAAATGTGATAGCAACAGGGCTTGTTGCTACAGGGTTAGCATTGGATTCTCCTTTACGAGAGCCAGTGCTAACAACGGGCTTATTTGCACTTGCTGGTGGAGTGACTAACTGGCTTGCTATTCATATGCTATTTGAAAAAGTGCCAGGATTGTATGGTTCTGGTGTTATTAGTGCTCGCTTTGAAGATTTCAAAATGGGCATTAATAATTTAGTGATGGAGCAGTTTTTTAGCAAAGAAAATTTAGATCGCTTCTTCACTGACATGGTTACAGAAGATGCAGATCATCATTTAGACTTTCATGATGTCATTGATGAAACAGACTTAAATCCAACATTTGATAGTTTGGTGACAACCATTATGGAATCATCATTCGGCAGTATGTTGGGTATGTTCGGTGGTGCAGAGGCATTAACACCTCTCAAAGAACCTTTTATTGTCAAAATGAAAGTGTCACTTAATGAAATGGCTCATAGTGATTCGTTTCAACAAAGTGTTAAAGACAAGCTGAGTAGCGGGCCAGTTAGCCAAGATATTCACCAGAAAATTGAACATGTAGTCAATTCTCGATTAAATGAGCTAACACCTGAGATGGTGAAAGAGATTATCCAAACGATGATTCGTCAACACTTAGGTTGGCTGGTTGTTTGGGGGGGCGTATTTGGTGGGTTAATTGGTTTAGTTGCAAGTCAGATTGCTATTTAAACCCCATCAAGTGGCGGTGCTGAATATTTATATATTATGCGATTGCAGTATTTTATTAACGTGGTACATTAACTCACAAACTATATATCTTTGAAATAATAGATTAAGCATATGAGTGATAAAAGTGACCGTCGTCATGATCGAGTAAAGCACCGGGCTAATATCAGGGTGTTAACATTGCCTGAGCAAGTCTATATGCTTGAAATGCGTGATTTTCTGATAGTGGTCTATATGTGTTTTGTGATGAAACGCATATTGTGAAAGTGGGAGATAGTGTTGAAGTTCAGACGCTAGAAATCGAAGCTGCCCCCATTTTACCCTCCAAAATTATACGAATTGATAAATCAGGTTTTGCTGTAGAGTTTGATTTTGATTGATATACCCATAATCAATGAATGTGCATGTTTCAGAGTGCTTGAGCCATTCCAATTCTAGGCGCATCTATGCAGTAATGGTTATTCCCTTGCAAAGAGATGGAACGACGAAGTGGGATGGCTCAAGCGCTTCTTCGATGGGTTTAAAAACGCTTTATTCGGCGTTATTGATTTTGCTAAGGGAATAACCATTAGCTGCAATCAATGCCTTGCCTAAACCGTTTTTAAATCCCACTGAATCAAGCATATTCATTGGTTACGGGTATAGTCAGGAAAGAGTTGTAATATTTGCTCTTTTTTAGAAGCGGGTAAGGTAATTCTTACACGAACACGATCAGTAAATTCTTGATCAACTATTTTCCCCTTACATTTTTCTA
>JAQRMU010000086.1:4273-24788 GCA_028598975.1 Gammaproteobacteria bacterium
TTACGGGTATAGTCAGGAAAGAGTTGTAATATTTGCTCTTTTTTAGAAGCGGGTAAGGTAATTCTTACACGAACACGATCAGTAAATTCTTGATCAACTATTTTCCCCTTACATTTTTCTAAATGATATTCCAATAGTTGTAATTGTGAATATTCAAGCGTTAAGTCAAAGGTAATATGTTCAACCCATGGCTGTAGCTCAACACCTTCAATAGCCAATTTGGCCGCTGTTCCATAGGCTCTTGCTAAACCACCTGTTCCCAGCTTTACACCGCCAAAATAACGGATAACACCCACCACGGCATTAATAATTGATTCGCCTTCGAGTGGTGCAAGGATAGGGCGGCCAGCAGTGCCTGACGGTTCACCTGCATCATGGCAGCGTTCATTAATAAAACCATCATCCTGTCTAATTCGCCAAGCGAATGCTAAGTGATTTGCATTGGGGTGTTGGGAGGCGAGTTGTCGTAGATGTTGTAATGCCTCACGCTCACTCACACAGGGCATAATCGCACCGACGAAATGTGACTTTTTAATGTCATAGTCGGCAGAGAATGTGCCTGAAATGATGTTGTGGGATGTTTGCTTATTCATATGATTAAGGACATTATATCGTATCTATTTCAGATTTAATTTAGTTACAAGAGGGAATTTAAAACAATGAATAAGTTAATTGCAATATTTCTATTGAGCCTATTTTTGATGGCTTGTTCATCATCAGATAATGCTGAAATAAATCAAATATCACCCATCGAATCAGCGGGCCTTCAAAGTAATGAGTTTGCTGTTCTTATTGATGTTAGAACAGTTGGCGAGTGGAATAATCAACATATTCCAGGTGCTCTACATATCCCAATGGCTGATTTGGAAAGCCGCATGAGTGAATTAAAGTCTTATGAGGGGAAGCAACTTATTATGCACTGCGCAGTGGGTGGGCGTTCGAGTAAGGCGGTTGAGATATTACAAGATGCAGGTTTTACAAATGTATCAAATATGAACGGTGGAATCGTTGCATGGCAGAAGGCTAAATTACCTGTAGAGTAAATTTCTATAGGAAAAAAACGTCGAACGATTTATTATGGCGCATCCCAAATCAAATGTGTTTGGGGCAAGATATTAATATTAGAGGAAAAAACATGCCAAAAATTACAGTTGATAGCAACCCAAGCCAAGATCTTTTAAACAAAATGGGCGTGCCTAGCTGGCCGACATGGGGAAAAGAAGTATCTGTATTCCCTTGGGATTTCACAACGACAGAAACTGCTTTCATCTTAGAAGGTGAATGTGAAATGACACCGGAAGATGGTAGTGAGAAAACGACATTTAAAGCCGGTGATTTAGTTGTATTTCCATTAGGTTGGAAAGGGTCATGGGAAGTTAAAAAAACATTGAAAAAGCATTACCAACACAGCTAAGAACACATAGTTAAGGTTGGGCACCTTCGGTGCCTGACCTTTTCTTTTTATCATCCATGAACTAGCCGCCTCTGGTATGATCTGCTGATTTATCTGCGGTATTCCTCTCATGGCTAATGACAACTTCTCTTCACTTTCGATTTCGCCAGCCCAAATTGCCAACTTAGAGTCGCTTGGTTATAAAAAAATGACGCCTATCCAGGCGCAAAGTCTTCCCCATGTATTAAAAGGTAAGGACCTGATTGCTAAGGCAAAAACAGGTAGTGGTAAAACGGCAGCATTTGGTATTGGCTTGCTAAATAATATTAACCCTCGCTTTTTCGGTGTTCAGGCTTTAGTGATTTGCCCAACACGAGAACTGGCTGATCAAGTGGGTAAAGAGCTGCGCAGATTGGCTCGCTTTACCCAAAATATAAAACTTGTTTTATTGTGTGGTGGTAAGCCATTAGGTCCTCAGATTGGCTCATTAGAACATGGTGCTCATATTGTGGTGGGAACACCGGGTCGTCTTCAAGATCATTTACGTAAAGGTACCTTAGTTTTAGAAGGTCTAAAAACATTGGTGTTGGATGAAGCGGATCGTATGTTAGATATGGGCTTTTCTGATGTGATGGATGACATTATTGCTTACACACCAGAAAGACGCCAGACCTTATTATTTTCGGCAACCTACCCTGATACGATTGAGAAAATGAGTCGTTCAATTCAACGCAAACCTGTCAGTGTGACGGTTGAGGCTGAGCATTCCTCAAGTGTGATTGAACAGTTATTTTATGAAGTCAAAAAACATGAACGGAATAACAGTCTTTTAGGCCTATTTGAACACTACCAGCCTGATAATGCCATTGTGTTTTGTCATACCAAAATTCAATGTGATGAAGTGGCTGATTTTCTTCGTGGACACCAAATTGATGCCTTGGCGATTCATGGTGATTTAGATCAGCGTGAGCGTGATCAAGTATTAGTCCGTTTTGCGAACAATAGTTGTGCTGTTCTCGTTGCCACTGATGTTGCTGCCCGAGGCCTAGATATTAAGTCGCTTAAAGCGGTGATTAATTATGAATTACCTCGTGATCCTGAAATCTATACTCACCGTATTGGTCGAACAGGACGAGCAGGTGAAAAAGGGATTGCACTTAGTTTGTTCACCCAGTCTGAGCAATTCCGTGTGAATGCTATTGGTGATTACCAGAAAAAACCAAGTATCTGTGATGTACCTGAATCTTTAGATAGGCTGTCGAGTTATACCTTGCATGCACCTATGGTGACAATTCAATTAGATTCAGGTCGTAAAAACAAACTTCGTCCTGGTGATATTTTAGGTGCATTAACGGGAGAGGCAGGACTTTCCGGTTCACAAATTGGCAAGATTGATATCTTTGATATGTCGAGTTATGTGGCGCTTGAAAGTTCAGCGGTCAGACAAGCATTGAATTATTTAGCTCAAGGTAAAGTTAAAGGGCGTAGCATTCGCGCTCGTAAGATTAAATAGCTTAGGCTTTTTTAAGAGAAATGAACTTGGTTTTACATACATATACTGGAAATCATTCAATCTGCACATTTTTTATTTGGTCATCCCAGCATGCTTTTAGCTGGGATCTACTTAATACACTAGATCCTCGATAAAAACATTCGAGGATGACGGGGACGAAGAGCTGCAATTTCATGTATCACGGGTATAAATATAGAAAATTAATTTGTCATTCCCACGAAGGTGGGAATCCAACGATAGTGGCTATTTGAACAGTCCTTGGAACCTCGCCTTCGCGAGGATGACGAAGCGGAATAACATAAATAAGGTTTAAACGTTGGTAGAAGTAGAATATGAAATTGGGCAGCGCTGGGTAAGTAACAGCGAAGCAGAGTTAGGCTTAGGTATTATCAAAGACAATACCGGACGTAGGATTGAAGTGAGTTTCCCTGCCGCAGGAGAACAGCGTACTTATGCAGCGAATATCGCACCATTAAGTCGTGTTCAATACCCTGTTGGTGAGCGAGTAAAAACCAATGAAGATGTCAGCTTTGTAATTACAGCACGTCATGACTTGAATGGCTGTTTGATCTATCAAGGTGACGATGACGACGGTAATGAGATCAGTATTCACGAGATGGATCTCAATAGTTTTGTGCAGTTTAGCCAGCCACAAGATCGCTTATTTGCAGGCCAAGTCGATAAAAATAGCCAATTCCAATTACGAACAGATGCCTTAGCACATCAACATCGATTACAGTCATCATCTGTGTTTGGTTTGATGGGGGCAAGAGTACAATTACTACCTCATCAACTTTATATTGCTCACCAAGTATCACAACGCCATGCTCCCCGTGTTTTATTAGCTGATGAAGTAGGCTTGGGTAAAACCATTGAAGCAGGTCTGATTATTCACCAGCAATTAATTACTGGCCGTGCTGAACGTGTATTAATTATTGTGCCTGATAGTTTGATCCATCAGTGGCTCGTCGAGATGTTACGCCGCTTTAATATGCAATTTACGATTATGGATGAAGAACGCCATGATGCATTGCTAGAAGCGGGTGAGCTCAATCCATTTGAAAGTGGGCAGCTCATGTTGTGTAGCTTATCAATGCTAACGTCATATCCTACTATTTATGAAGATGCACTCAATACACAATGGGATTTAATGATTGTTGATGAGGCACATCATTTACATTGGGATGAAGAGTTAGCGAGTCCGGAATATCAGTGTATTGATGGTTTGGCACGTGAAGTATCGGGGTTATTATTATTAACAGCGACGCCAGAGCAACTTGGTGTAGAAAGTCATTTTGCACGTTTACGCTTGCTTGATCCTGATCGTTATTTTGATTTAGCTAAATTCCGTCAACAAGAAGCGAGTTATCAGCCTATTAGTGACTTAGTGAGTCAACTCATTGCCGATGATGCGCAACAGAATTTGACGAGTTTACAAGCTGATATTGAACAGTATTTAGGTAAAGAAAACTACCTAGAACTTGAGCAAGTAGATGATTTTGAGGCAACACGTGACGTTGCTATTAATGCACTACTTGATCGACATGGCACAGGACGAATCTTATTTAGAAATACACGTGATGCCGTTACTGGATTTCCAGATCGCCAACTGCAAAGCTATGCCTTAACAGCGCCAGAGGCTTATCTTGCTAATGCAAAAACACAGGATAATTTAGGCTTACTACAAGCCGAAACCTGTATAGGTGATGATTGGTTAGCAATAGACAGTCGGGTTGATTGGTTAGCAAATTGGTTAACGGAGAATAAGAGTCACAAAATCTTAGTCATCTGTGCCCAAGCGTCTACTGCTCAAGAGTTAGAAGTTTACCTCCGCACAAAAATAGGCATACGTACTTCGGTGTTTCATGAAGGCTTAACGCTGGTCAATCGTGATCGTGCCGCCGCTTATTTTGCTGATGAAGAAGAGGGCGCTCAAGTACTGATTTGTTCTGAGATCGGTAGTGAGGGGCGTAACTTTCAATTCTCACATCACTTAGTTTTATTTGATTTACCGTTGAACCCTGATCTTTTAGAGCAACGTATTGGTCGCTTGGATCGGATTGGTCAAAAACATAATGTGCAGCTTCATGTGCCTTATTACGAAAACACAGCACAAGATGTCTTATTACAGTGGTACCACCAAGGAATGAATGTTTTTGAGCACGTCTTTCCTGCAGGTGGCTCAATTTATCAAGCGGTAAAAGAAGACTTACATTACTGTTTAGCTAATGCGATGGAGCATGAAAAAATATCAGCATTAATTGAGAGAACAGATGCTTTAACATGGGAAACCAGTGAGGAACTTCAGAAAGGGCGCGATCGTTTATTAGAACTTAACTCATGTAATCTTCCTGTAGCGAATGAAGTGATCGCTGATCTAGAAGAAGCGAGTCAATCAACTGAATTATCATCCTTTATGGATCGTGTGTTTGATCAATATGGGGTTGAACAGCAGGTGCACAGCGCTGATAGCATTATCTTAGAACCTGGTAATCATATGCTGGAACATCAATTCCCAGAGCTACCGGAAGATGGCATTACTGCAACCTATAACCGTCACCGTGCCTTAGTGCGTGAAGATATGTCCTTTCTAAGCTGGGAGCATCCGATGGTGCTTGGTAGCCTTGATATGCTGATTAATAGTGACTTTGGTAACAGTGCATTTTGTACCTTGGAAAGTGATGATTTTGCCGCGGGCACATTATTATTAGAAGCGATTTTTACCATTAATTGCCCTGCTCCTCGATCATTACAGTTAGGTCGTTATTTGAACGAGTCTTATCTACGTATAGTGGCAAATGAAGATGGAAAAGAATTTAGTGAATTACTACCAGAAACTAGGTTTAATAGTTTGGCGGGACGAATACCTAAACCAACAGCACAAGAACTCATTCGTCATGCAAGACCAAAGATTACTGAACTAATTGATCAGGCTAAAAAATTGGCAATTCGGCAACAAAGGACTATGATTGAAGATGCTATTAATTTAATGACTCAGTCATTACAAGTAGAACAAGACCGTTTAGCTGCATTAGCAGAAGTTAATTCCAATATTAGATTGGAAGAATTGGCTTATATGGAGCAATCAAAACAAGGTCTAAATGACTACTTACAGTCAGCTTCATTAAAGTTAGATGCGGTACGTGTAGCAATTGTTACTGAGTCATAAAAAGAGAGCCATTTTTTGACTTGTTAGGTATGGATAGAATTTTCTGAAAGGACTCACTAGATGTGATTTGAGGAAAATGCTATGAATGAATCAGCTAAGAAAGAGAATTTCCAGTGGGATCCTAAAAGTTCATATGAGCAACGTAAATCAGAACGTCGTTCAGGCCATGACCAACGAGAAATGATTCGGTTTGAGTTAAATAAAAGTGATAGACGTAGCGGTGAAGATCGGCGTTCATCAGCAATATCTTGGGGTAGTGACGACCCCGTATAACTATTGCTATTGGCTTTATTAATAGCCTAAATAACGCGCTGTTTGATAAAATCCTGTGCTAATAGTCCATGCGAGTGTCATTGGCCAAGCTAATGATAAAGCGGTATACCATGCTGATTTTGCTTCTGCACGTAGCGTAGCTACCGTGGCTAGGCAAGGTGTATAGATGAGTGTGAATAACATAAAGCTATACGCTTGAACCCAGTCTATTTGTTGGGCAATGCCTTGCATTAATGAGCTACCTTCTAAGCCATAAATAACAGCTAGAGCACCAATAACAATCTCTTTAGCAACAAAGCCAAATATAAGGGCTACAGTCAGCTCTGGATTAATACCTGCTGGCGAAAGGATTGGGGACATAAACTCGCCAATCCAACCAGACCAGCTTGCAGCACTAGCCGGTTCTACACCAAAAGGCATATGAGTCAAAATCCAAACAAGTACAACACCAAGGGTGATAAATTTTGTTGCACGACGGAGAAAGTGACGGATCTCATGCCAGCCACGTAATAGCATTTGTCGAGTTGTTGGAAAGCGGTAAGGCGGCAATTCAAGTGCAAAAGGTTCTTGGCTATTAAATTGACCTTTGAATAATAAAGCGGTGATGATAACGGTGGCAAATGTCATCATATACAGACTGAATAATACGAGTGGTGCTTGGCTTGGTGCAAATAAGGCGGTTGTCATAAAGACAAATACTTGTAATCGTGCACTACATAATGAAAAGGGAATCACCATCATGGTCAGCAATCGTAAGCCTCGACTTCGCATTGTTCGCGTTCCCATTAAAGCGGGAACATTACAACCAAACCCCATCAATAACATAACAAAACTACGGCCGTCTAAGCCCATTTTTGTCATCAGTGCATCCATTAAAAATGCGGCACGAGAAAGGTAGCCACTATCTTCAATAATAGCCATAAATAAGAAAAAGAGGATGATAACGGGAACAAATGATGCCACCGTGGCAACACCATCAAATACACCTTCTAGTAAAAAGCTATTTAACAGTGTGGGTAAGCCTGATAATAATGGCGCTAAAGCAATATCACGAAAACCTTCTAGTAGCCATGCAACGCTATCTTGCAGAGGTGCACCTAAGGTATAGACAGCCTGAAACATAAGGAACATTATGCCGAAGAATAATGGCAAGCCTAGCCAAGGATGCAGCATCACCTTATCAATTTTCTCAGTTGTCGAGTGGCCGGCTTGAACAGGGACATCAACAGAGTGACGGATAATTTGTTCTAATTTATCTTCAACAGCTTGATCGACGGCAAAGTCATTCTCTAACGACAGGGTTGGCATTGCTTCGCTTTTTTGTAACTCACTTTCAATGAGTTTATAAGTCTCAGCATAGCCTTGACCATATTTAGCACTTAATAATGTCGCTGGATAGCCTAGCTCCTCACCGAGTTGCTGGGCATTAATTGTAATACCCTGTTGTTTTGCCTCGTCTGCCATATTAAGTAATAGGACAGCAGGTAGCCCTAAAGACTTGAGCTGTAATGCAAGCGTAAGTTGTCTATCAACTTGAGTAGCATTTGCAACAATCAAAACAAGATCAATACTGTTATTACATAAGAAATGCCTAACAACTTGTTCATCGTCAGAAAACCCATGTAAATCATAGATACCGGGTAAATCGACAAGTTCAGCCATTTGGCCTGCAATTAATAGTTTTGCAGATAGTAAGTCAACTGTGACACCGGGCCAGTTTGCGACTTTTGCACTGGCACCACTCATTCTATTGAAGAGTGTTGATTTACCGGCATTAGGCATACCGATTAATGCAATACGCTTCACATGAGTACCTCAATATTAGCGGCATCTTGTCGACGTAGCATGACTTCAGTATTACCGAGCTTTATATGAAGAGGGCCATTAAACGGAGCTATACGGATAAGTTCGAGTGGTTTACCGATTCGAAAACCGAGCGCATTCAATCGGAACTGAAAACCAGAATCGACATGTAATGCTTGCACAGTGGCAGATTGCCCTGGAGATAATGCCGATAGGCTATATAAAGTGGTCATGCTGGTTCTCAAATCTAAATGATAATGATTATTATATAGCTTTTGTTCTTATAACACAAGATTCACATGATTATTTAAAGGTTACTATTTTCGGAAGAAAGAAAGCTTGGCTCAAGCCTCGGGCAGCAAAAAAGATAAGTAGCGCTAACCATAAGCCATGATTATTATAATCTTGAAAAAAATACCATGCAGGTAGATAGCATATAAATGTAGAAAACAGCATGGTGTCCCGCATTTCTACACTGCGAGTTGCACCAATGAATAAGCCATCAAATAAGAAGCTCCACACAGCAATAACGGGCATGATGATTAACCAAATAAGGTAGTCATTAGCGAGGGAAACAACATCTGGAATTGTTGTGAGTATATTGATAAGTTCGGAACCAAACAGTAAATAGCTCACACTAAAAAAACAGGCAAGCGAAAATGTCCAAATCCCCGTGAGTATCAATCCTTGCCTAAGTTGATGTTTATTTTTGCTTCCAATAGCCTTGCCAGCTATCACCTCTATTGCATTGGCAAAACCATCAAGAACAAAAGCCATTAAAACAATAAAGTTTACCAACACTGCATTTGCAGCCAGAATAAGCTCACCTTGTTTTGCACCTTGAGCAGTAAAGAAGGCAATACTGAAGATGAGGCATAAACTGCGAATAAAGATATTTCCATGCAGTTTCAACCAGTTCTGATGCTGTGATTTGGCAGTATGTTTTTGAATGAAAAGCTGACGATCAACGCCGTGTTTAATGAGGAGAATTAAACCAACGGTAAGTCCAATATATTCTGCAATCACCGAGGCAAGAGCCACACCATCAACATTCATCCCAAAGCTATTAACGAAAATAAGGTCTAAAATCATATTGCTAATAGTCACTGAGAGCACTAAATACAAAGCATCTTTTGTAGCACCTTTGCCAATTAACCAACCCAAAATAACGTAATTGATAAGGATCGCTGGTGTACTCCAGATTCGAATATCAAAATAGATAATGGCCGCGTTAGTAATTTGCTTACTACTATCAATAAGGTAAAAGGCAAGTGATGAGATAGGAGACTGTAAAAGTAGAATGCCTAGGGCGATGGCCATAGCAAGCATAAGCGAGTGCTGTAGCACTTTTAAGGATAGTTTTTTGTCGTTGTCACCATGGGCTTGGGCAGTTAACCCTGTGGTCGCCATACGTAGAAATCCAAACCCCCAGAAAAGAAAGTTGAAAATCAAACTGGCAATGGCAACCCCGCCTAAATAATGTGCAGAGTCTAAATGGCCGATGACAGCGGTATCGACCATTCCCAAAATAGGAATAGAGATGTTAGCAAGAATCATTGGCCCAGCTAGATGCCAGATCATTTTGTGGTTAATATTATTTTCTGTTGTCATTCTTTTCTGCATAAAGAAAAAGGCCACGATAACCGTGGCCTTTTAAGTAATAAACCTAAAAATTCACTTTAGACTAAGAGTGGGGCAATCACCAAACTCACGATTGCCATCACGTTAATTAAGATATTCATTGATGGGCCCGAGGTATCTTTTAGTGGATCGCCAACGGTATCACCAACAACTACTGCAGTATGAACATCAGAACCTTTGCCACCAAGGTTGCCTTTTTCAACATATTTCTTAGCATTGTCCCAAGCGCCACCAGCATTAGCCATCATTAATGCCATCATCACACAACAAATTAATGCGCCGCCTAACATACCCCCTAATGCTTCAGGGCCTAAACCAAAACCAACTACGACAGGAGCACCTACCGCTAAAACTCCTGGCATGATCATTTTATTTAAAGCAGCTTTAGTAGCAATATCAACACAGCGAGCAGTATCAGGTTGAGCTTCACCTTCTAGTAAACCTGGAATCTCTCTGAACTGACGACGAATTTCATGAATCATGTCAAATGCAGCATCACCCACGGCAGTCATGGTCATAGCACTGACTAAGAAGGGGAATATGCCACCAAGGAACATACCGACTAGAACAATTGGATCATTAATTAATAATTGAAAGTCAGAATTACCTTGATTGATGGTTTCGATATAAGCACTGATTAAAGCAAGTGCTGCTAATGCCGCGGCACCGATAGCAAAACCTTTACCAATTGCAGCTGTGGTATTACCTAGTTCGTCTAAAGAGTCAGTAATCTCGCGGGTTTGTTCGCCCATTTCAGCCATCTCAGCGATACCGCCAGCATTATCTGCAACAGGGCCATAGGCATCAATAGCCATAGTGATACCAACGGTAGCCAGCATGCCTACAGCGGCAATACCTACACCATAAAGACCCGCGTACATACTTGAGATAAAGATGATGGCTGCGATTGTAATCACTGGGATAGCAACAGATTGCATTCCCAAAGCTAAACCACTAATTAACACAGTAGCAGGGCCTGTTTCACCATCTTTAGCTAATTTTCTAACAGGAGCGCCTCCAGTGTAATATTCAGTGACTAGACCGATAATAATGCCACCAATAGCGCCGACTAAAACAGCCACCCATAAATCAGCAGTGCCGCCTAATTGTGTAATCAGAAGGTAAGCAACAGCAATAAATAAGACAGATGCCCCCATGGTGCCAATACGCAGTGCAACTTCAGGGCTTTTGGCAGAGAACACTTTAACTGCAAAAATCCCTGCTATTGAACACAACAAACCGATTGATGCGAGTGCTAATGGCATAAACATAAGAGTCTGTTGGCTATCAGCAAGTGTTGCAATGGCGGCGACACTCATTGTGGAGGCTATAGCGATACTGGCAATCATTGATCCACAGTATGACTCGAAAATATCAGAGCCCATACCGGCAACATCCCCGACATTATCCCCGACATTATCAGCAATAACACCTGGGTTACGGGGATCATCCTCAGGAATTCCAGCTTCAATTTTACCGACTAAATCAGCGCCAACATCCGCACTTTTAGTAAAAATACCACCACCAACACGAGAGAATAGGGCAACAGATGAAGCACCCATACCAAAGCCATGAAGCACATGAGCTGTATGTGGATCACCGCCAAAGATTAAATATAAGATACCAAGGCCAAGTAGTCCCATGGATGCAACTGTTAGTCCCATGATAGAACCACCAAAGAAGGCAACGGTAAGCGCTTCTGATGCACCTTGTTCTTTGGCCGCAGTTGCAGTACGTACATTTGCTTTAGTTGCTGAATACATACCGATGTAACCAGCACTACCAGAACAAATGGCACCTAGAAAAAAGGCCAGTGCGGAATTCCAACCTAAATCAGAAAGCCCGATCGCAAAAATACACACAACACAGAAAATAGCGAGACGAGAATATTCGGCCTTCATGAAGACCATTGCACCTAAATGAATCTGGTCACCAATTTCAACCACTTTCCCCGATCCTGCAGGGGCGGCTTTCATTTTGTTGTAAACGAGAAATGCGCAAAATAAACCAAAAACCCCTAATGTTACGGGAAGGTAATTCAATGATGACATAGGCTGAACCTCACTTTTTATAAAATTAGATAACAGATCTTGCGGTGTAACTCCTAACGTTGATGCGGGTAGTGCAATGGTTTTTATACCTGTATTGTAGGTGGGTGTAAAGTTGTCATCGTCTGGGAATAAAATTGGAATTTTATGGTTGAGTGGTTAGTTTTTGCATTAATCGGGGCTGTTGCTGGGATTTTCTCTGGCTTATTGGGCCTAGGAGGAGGGCTGATAGTCGTCCCTTGCCTGATGGCTATTTTTACTTGGCAGGCATTACCAGAAGCATATTTGATGCATATTGCGATAGGTACATCATTAATGACAATTACGGTGACATCATTGTCATCAAGTTATGCCCATCATCAATATCGACATATTAATTGGCAATTATTTAATGGACTTCTACTCAGTCTATTAGCGGGAAGTATTGCAGGAGCTTATCTTGCGACCTTATTTTCGAGTAGCGTATTACGACGTTGTTTTGCTTTGTATGTCTTTTTTGTCGCGATGAGAATGTGGTTTCCACTATTACCTTCTGGAAATGATTTGCTTTGGAATAAAAAGGTGTTGTCTGTATTTGGATTTTTTGCAGGCAGTATTTCAGCATTAGTTGGTATTGGCGGGGGCACACTTATTGTTCCTTACCTTATAATGGCAAAACAGCCTATGCAGAATGCAATTGGTACATCGGCAGCATGTGGCTTTCCGATATCGTTGGCTGCTGTTAGCGGCTTTATTATGTTTGGCCAATTTGAGGGAGTAATGGACAATAAATGGATAATGGGTCAAATACATTGGCAGGCAGTAATAGGCATTATTAGTACAAGTGTATTGTTCTCTATTTGGGGCGCTAAATTAACCAAGGCTTTACCTGTTAGTGTGTTGAAGCGCGCATTCTCATTTGTCTTGTTCATCGTGGCAATGTATTTAATTAACTAGATCTAGGAAAAAGAGTAATGAAAAAGTGGATTTGTCTTTTATGTGGCTTTGTTTATGATGAAGAAAAAGGCCTGCCAAATGAAGGGATTCCGCCAAAAACGCGCTGGGAAAATATCCCTGATGATTGGACTTGCCCTGATTGTGGTGTTGGTAAATCTAATTTCAAAATGATTCTCTTGGATTAAGAAGCAACAACAACGCTTACTGCTCTTGGTGTTTGAAGTTGATGCGAGAGAGAAAAGCTGTGCCATTATTAGTACAAGCGCTACCACCTAAAAAATTAGACTTAAGTATTAATTAAGCTGGGATAGCCCAATTAAATTTAATAATTATCTGTTTTCTAATAAAAAGTGTATGAGTGGCGTTAAGCTAATATTTGTTTAACACGTGCTTTCTTATATAATTAGTCCTTTTTACTCTTTTGGAGTTGTTCCTAAATGAATCTTGACCGTGTTGGATCTGGTAAAAACCTTCCTAGTGATATCAATGTTATTGTTGAAATCCCATCTCACTCTGATCCTGTGAAGTACGAAGTTGATAAAGAAACAGGTGCGTTATTTGTTGATCGTTTTATGAATACAGCGATGTTTTACCCATGTAACTACGGTTATATTCCACATACTTTATCTGATGATGGCGATCCGGTTGATGTCTTGGTCATGAGCCCATACGCACTAATCAGCGGTTCTGTTGTTCAATGTCGTCCTGTTGGCATGTTGAAGATGACTGACGAATCTGGTGAAGATGCAAAGATTATCGCTGTACCACACGATAAGATGTACGATGATATTCAAGATATTGGTGATGTTTCTCAGCGTAAACTAGATAAATTAGCTCACTTTTTTGAACACTATAAAGATTTAGAAAAGAATAAATGGGTTAAGCTTGATGGATGGGTGGGAGTTGAGGAAGCACATGCTGAGATAATGAACAGTGTTGCCGCTTTTAATGCACTATCAGACGATGAAAAACCAAATTTCTAATTAGAATTCTATGCAACACATAACGGCGAACTTAAGTTTATTTGAGTTCGCCGCTTTTTTATCTGCTAACCAGGCTGCCAACAATGACGACCCTTATCTTGCAAGGTACAGCACTTACACAACACGATGCTCAGGCTATTTGTTCACAAATATCAGCGAAATATAATGTGCTTCAACACTATATATCTATTGAAACAGACAGCAATATTTCAGCCGATCTAATTGAGCAGTGGCGGCAACAATATAATTTTGATATTAATGCTATCCCAAATGACTTTTTGGCTAGTAAAACTAAATTATTAGTAACAGATATGGATTCAACGCTGATTAATATTGAATGTGTGGATGAAATTGCCGACTTTATTAATGTTAAACCCCAAGTTGCTGAAATTACAGAAGCCGCGATGAGAGGTGAGATCGATTTCGAAACATCATTACGCCAACGTGTCTCTTTATTAAAAGGGCTTGATGTCAGTGCACTAGAGCGTGTTTATGAAGAACGTTTACAACTAAATCCTGGTGCTGAATTAATGCTAAAGGGCTTGCAGCAGAAAAATATAAAAACAGCCTTAGTTTCAGGTGGGTTTACTTTTTTTACTGAACGATTAAAGCAACGTTTGGGTCTAGATTTTACAATGGCCAATGTTTTAGCTGAGTATAAGGGTAAGTTAACAGGTGAAGTAGAGGGTGATATTTGTGGCGCTCAAGCAAAAGCAGATTTCTTACTAGCACACTGTGAAAAATTGGATATTTTGCCGTCACAAGTGGTTGCTATGGGGGATGGGGCTAATGATTTGTTGATGATGGATGAAGCTGGATTAAGCGTTGCCTACCATGCAAAACCGACAGTACAACAACAAGCGAATACAGCACTTAATTATTGCGGTTTAGACGGTGTGTTGGGTTTATTGCAACTGAATTAAAATAAAGCTTGAAATTACCAAGCAACACCCCGATATATACCCGTGCGACTCGATGCTTGCATATTCAGGTAGTTTGGGTGTATACAGATTATATATAATATTTAAAAGAGGTTTTACAATGGACATAATGGATCATATCAAACAAGCAATTGAAGGTAATAACATTATCTTGTTTATGAAAGGTTCTCCTGATTTTCCACAGTGCGGTTTTTCTGCACGTACATCACAAGCATTAGCTGAATGTGGTGCCGAATTTGCATATATTGATGTACTAGCTGAACCAGAAGTTCGTGCGAATTTACACCGTTATGCTGATTGGCCTACATTTCCACAGTTATATATAAAGGGTGAATTAGTAGGAGGCTGTGACATCGTGATGGAAATGTTTGAAAATGGCGATTTAAAAACGATGGTTGATGAAGCTACGAGTAAGTAACGACGATGAGTGATGAACAAGATCATGATTGGCACGGCGACTATGAAATAACAGTTGCACCGGTTAAGCCTGAATTAAAACAGCCTCCAAAATATCGGGTGCTGATGATGAATGATGACTATACACCAATGGATTTTGTGATTGAGGTCTTAGAATCTTTATTCAGCATGGGGCATGAAAGTGCAACTAAAACAATGATGCAAGTCCATAATGAAGGGCTTGCTCAATGTGGCATATTTACCTTTGAGATTGCCGAAGCAAAGGTTGAGCAGGCGAATAGCTATGCACAACAACATGGCCATCCACTGCAGTGCACGATGGAAGAAGAATAGGTAGGTTAATTAAATTGTTGGAAGAGAGGCAGAGAAATGCTAAGTAAAGAGTTAGAGCAAACCTTAAGCCAAGCATTTAGCTATGCTCGAGAGCGTTCTCACGAGTTTTTAACCGTAGAGCACTTGCTACTTGCCTTATTGGAAAATGGTCAGGCATTAGCCGTACTAACAGCATGTGATGCTGATATAAAGATTTTAAGACAAGAGTTAAGTGACTTTTTGGCTGATAATGTGAGTACCTTGTCAGAAGAAAATGAGCGAGAAACACAGCCAACCCTTGCTTTTCAACGTGTCTTACAACGTGCCGTTATGCATGTTCAATCATCAGATGGGCGAGAAGTAACTGGAGCAAATGTACTTGTTTCTATTTTCTCAGAACAAAAGTCGCAATCTGTCTATCTGCTTCAAAAACAAAATATTGCACGATTAGACGTTGTTAATGCCATCACTCATGGCAGTGTCGATGAGTCAATTGATACGGATTCTCAAGATATATCTATTGAAGAGGCAGCAACAGAAGACAGTAAAAATCCACTTAGTCTATATGCTAGCAACTTAAATACATTGGCCGAGGAGGGGAAAATTGATCCTCTTATTGGTCGAGCCCATGAGATTGAACGGACATTACAAATCCTATGTCGACGTCGTAAAAACAATCCATTATTTGTTGGTGAAGCTGGTGTTGGTAAAACGGCATTAGCAGAAGGATTGGCGAGACGTATTGTGCTGCAAGAGGTACCAGAAGTACTTGCTAAAGCGGTTATCTATTCATTAGATATGGGGGCTTTAGTTGCAGGAACAAAATACCGAGGCGACTTTGAAAAACGTTTAAAAGCATTATTACGTGAAATTAGTAAGCAGGATGATGCCATTCTCTTTATTGATGAAATCCATACATTGATAGGGGCTGGTTCTGCAGGAAATAGTGCAATGGATGCTGCAAACCTATTAAAACCATTACTTGCGAGTGGTGAGTTGAAATGCATTGGCTCGACAACATTTCAAGAGTACCGCGGTATTTTTGAACATGATCGTGCACTTGCGCGTCGCTTCCAAAAAATTGATGTACCTGAACCTTCAGTGCCAGAAACCATTCAAATATTAAAAGGTTTGAAACCAGGCTTAGAGTCTCATCATGAGGTTCGTTATACCCATGCTGCATTAGAACAAGCAGCAGAGCTTGCAGAACGTTATATTAATGACCGTTTCTTACCTGATAAAGCGATTGATGTTCTTGATGAAGTAGGGGCTGCTCAACGAATTTTGTCAAAATCTAAACGTAAGAAAATGATTGGCGTGACAGATGTACAAAACATCGTGGCAAAAATAGCCCGTATCCCAGCTAAAACAGTCAACAATACAGATAAAGATAATTTACGTAGTTTAGAGAAAAACCTAAAACACGTAATCTTTGGTCAAGACGAAGCTATTTCAACATTAGCATCAGCTATTAAAATGGCACGCTCAGGTTTAGCTCATCCAGAACGTCCAACAGGTTCATTCTTGTTTGCTGGCCCAACAGGTGTTGGTAAAACAGAGGTAACACGTCAACTAGCCCATAACCTAGGTGTGGAATTAATTCGTTTTGATATGTCTGAATATATGGAAAGCCATACTGTTTCTCGTTTGATTGGTGCTCCTCCTGGCTATGTTGGTTATGATCAAGGTGGCTTATTAACTGAAGCCGTAACAAAACAGCCTCATGCAGTCTTATTGCTTGATGAGATAGAAAAAGCACATCCAGATGTCTTTAACTTGCTACTGCAAGTAATGGATCATGGAACATTGACTGATAATAATGGTCGTAAAGCAGATTTTCGTAATGTGGTACTTGTTATGACAAGTAATGCTGGAGCGAGTGAAATGGGCCGTGCATCTATGGGCTTCTCCAAACAAAATCATCAGTCTGATGGCCTAGAAATCATTAAACGTAGCTTTACACCTGAGTTTAGAAACCGTTTAGATGGAATTATCCAGTTCAAACCGCTAAATACAGATGCTATTTTACGAGTTGCAGATAAATCCATACTTGAACTTGAGATGTTATTGCAAGACAAGCACGTTACGCTTGAAATTGATAATGATGCACGTCAGTGGTTAGCTGAACATGGCTATGATGTTGCTATGGGGGCAAGACCAATGGCAAGACTGGTTCAAGAAAAGATCAAACGGCCACTAGCGGATGAGTTGTTGTTTGGTAAATTAAGTGCAGGTGGCCATGTCAGGGTGGTACTTCGTGAAGGTGAATTAGCACTGGATTTGGTAACAGAAGCAGAACCTGTTTAGCATCCCACTTTAGAGGGGGGAGAGTGGCTACTACCCCTTCAAATAACCACATAGCGGAAAATAATAATTTACTTATTTTAAAAAGTTATGCACTCATTAAAATTCACTCTGTACATAAGTCTAAGGAAGCTGTGCTAAGTGATTGATTTAAAAGTTTTGATTTATAACATATTGATATTTAATGTTATTTTAATGATGGTCAAAAAGTAACCATTTTGTTAGCTAGTTAATAATATGAGTGACTTACAGTTTTTTAGAGATGTTACTCACAGACTTATCCACAGATAATGTGGGTAACTTTACAGTTTTATGACAGAGCAAAGATTGTGCCAGCTAGACTATAACTCAATACCTTTTTGAGCACGAATCCCAGCACGAAAAGCATGTTTTATATCGTCAATACGACTCACCGTATCGGCAACATCAATAATAGCATCGGGCGCACCTCGTCCAGTCACAACAACATGTTGCATATCAGGACGGTCAGTAAGATCTTTGATAACAGTATCAATATTCAAATATTTCATTTTGAGCACGATATTAAGCTCATCGAGCAAGATAAGATCAATACTTGGATCATTCAATAAACGCCTACAGACTTCCCAAGCAGATTCTGCTGAAGCAATATCTTGTTCTAAGTTTTGTGTATCCCATGTGAAACCATCACCCATAACATGATATTCAACCTCATTAGGGAAACGACGGAAAAAGGTTTCTTCTCCAGTACTGCAAGGCCCTTTAATAAACTGTACCACAGCTACTTTCATATTATGGCCTAGCGCTCTAGCGACCATACCAAAGCCAGAAGAGCTTTTACCTTTACCATTGCCTGTAATGACTAGGAGTAAACCTTGATCTTTGTCAGCATGCTCAATGGATGAATCAACAATAGATTTTTGTCGTTTCATTCTTTTTTGGTGCTGTTGGGATTTATTTTGAGTCATGATAATAAATGGCTATGATGGTGAACGAACACCACCATAGCATTTTAAACATACTTAAGGTTGGTAATGTATAGATAGTAGTAAGTTTGCGCCATCAGTATTATAACCAGCAACAGTTTCATACTGTTTATCAAATAAGTTTGATATTTTTAGTTTTAATGATGTATCGCTTGTCATCTGGTAAGCCCCAATCACATCAACAGTGGTGAAGCCACCTAAACGTCGTGTGTTGGCGGTATCGTCATAGCGTTTTCCAGAGACAAATAATTTACTAGCCAAGCTAAATTTACCAAATGATTTAGATGCATTCAATGTGAATGTCTGCTCTGCACGCCGCGGCAATACATTACCGTTGTTAACTCCACCACTTTGATCTTCAGCATTCATTAATGAAATTTGGCTATCTAAATCAATGCCTGAAAATTGTGTTGAAACTTCCAATTCTAGACCCCGTATTTTTGCTTCAGCAATATTTTCCATAATGCCGCTCCATCCTCCTAGACTTTTATACTGGATTAAGTCTTTAATTTTTGTCTGGTATGCATTAGCAGACCAACTTAGACTTTCATTACGCCCAGTAACCCCAACTTCAAATGATTTTGACTTTTCAGGGTTTAAGTTAGTATTTCCCGAGTATGTGTCATATAAGTCAATCAATGATGGTGCCACAAAGGCTGTCCCGTATGAAATATACGAGCGTAAATTATCATTTAGACGAATCCCCCATGATACATTCCCCGTTGTATTGCCACCAAACTGTTCATTATCATCATTACGAATGGCTAAACGATAATCGTGAGCACCTGTTTCACCTAAAAGTTGGGCAAAAATGGCATGGTTATCTCGTTCAGTTACTGTAAAACCTGATGATTCCTTGATTTTATCATCTTCAAAATCATAACCAACTGTGAAGGTATGATTTTCAGTGATGTTAAAATCATTTTGGATACTGAAATTATTTTGTTTGTTATCCGCAAAGTCATTCGCAAGAAGCCCTGTATTAGTTGTTTCCATACGGCCTTGACTTAATGTGGTTTTAATTGACCAATTATTGGTGATATTGAAACCTATATTTGCACCATAAGTATGTTGTACAAACTCTGTTTTATTCCAATAACCATCATAATGAACAGTGCCTTCACTATAAAGGCTAAATATGTCAATCTCTGCATCATTATCAAAACGATAGCCAGCTTGTATTGATGAGTTTCTATTTAGATAACCATCTTTATCTGGTTCATTGGCATAACAAGCTATTGATAATGTTGCGCTTCTGCCATCACACGCATTAAACCCATCTGTTTGATTAAAGCCAAGCCCAACATTAAACCAGGCATTATCACTACCACCCGATAAACTGGTATTTGTTTGCTTGGTATTATGCGTTCCGTAAGCAACAGAAAGGCTAGGTGTGAGCGTATCAGCCCTTTTTTTGGTAAAGATTTGTATGGTGCCACCAATCGATTCTGAGCCATAAATAGCAGACTGTGGTCCTCTTACTAACTCGATCCGTTCAATTTGGTTGAGTGGAATATGTTCAAGTTGTGGTGCTCCAAAGGCGTTTGTAGCTAACTTAGCACCATTTAATAGAATTTGTGTGTGATTAGATTCCGTACCACGTAAGAACAATGATGTTTGCTTTCCTTGACCGCCACTATTAGCAATGGTAACTCCTGGTAGTGAGCTGATTGCTTCTGCTAGGGATTGGAAATTATATTGATCAATATCTTCACGAGTAATAACTGAGACGGAAGAAAGTAGCTTATCTATAGATATTGCAGTTCTAGTTGCTGTCACTACGATACTTTCGAGTTCAGTACTTGAATCAGCAAATG
>JAQRMU010000086.1:24888-29750 GCA_028598975.1 Gammaproteobacteria bacterium
GGGTAAAGCCCTAAGTGATAGGGGTAAGCGTCTATAAGACATGATGTTGCACCTTGGTAATGCGAGATTCCCACCCGGGATCTAGCGATTATAAATAACCATGTGCAGAGGGACTTAAAATTCTAGGAATTTACCTATCGCCCGCCGCAATATGGATGTGTCATGCAATAGGCCGGTCTCCGGACTTACGAGTGTGTCTAACTAGATCGCCTTCCCATGAAAAACACAGTGGCGTGTGATCTGTTGACTCGTTTACCGTTGCGGGGGCAGTATTGGAGTTGAAACTTTTGAAGAAGTCTCGCACCAATTTCCCGATTATCTCTCTGCCACAAAATAATGGAGTGAGCACCTAATACAAGGGCGAAAACTATATAGATTTAGACCTTTTTAGTCAAATAATTCCGCGCTATTTGAACTGTGATTCATTGTCATTATATTGTTAAATTAGGTCGGGTCTCAAAATGGTTTCAAAGTAGTTACTTTTTTTGTAATTAAACGGTTACTATAGCCTATCAATATATTAAGGAATACGTTTGAAAATGGACGCAGAAAACTCAACTGGAAAAATAGATTCAGGCAAGAAGCTACAGTTGAAGAAGTATTTTGTTGCTGTCACCTTACTTTTAGTTATTGCTATTATTTTGGGGCAGTCATATCAGGACTTTCATCGTAAACAAGAACATTTAGACTCAAAACGAATTCATATACATCATCAGCAGAGCGAGTTAACTAAAGAGTTTATGAATAAGCTTTTGTTACTGCGACATTATGACAATATCAACCCTGTATTAAGAGATACAACAACACTTAGCTTAAGACACTATTTTAAGAAAATTGTGGTGAGCCAGGGAGTTCTAGAAAAAGCATTCGAAAACCGTAAGTTAGCAGATGATGATGCCTTTCTTGCAGGACAAGAGACAGCATTAGTCCCTTATATTAATGATCTTTTATTGATTGCTAATGATATTTTGAGTGCTATTGAAGCGGATACGGCTACCAGTGGCATAATAGAAAGGCAGTACCAAAATTTCTTATCTGTTTATACCCAATATCAAGATGAGAGCGAACGATTTATTGATAACTTAAGTGACTACCTTGAAGAGGAGTCCTATGAACACCGCATGGTTTTATGGGGTGTTGTATATGGCATCATTACACTTGTAATTGTTATTGGTTTTGTTTTTTATCGCTTTGTTTCAAAAATGGTGAATAGAGAGTTCACCTTGCTTGAAGAAGAGAACGAACTAAGAAAAGAGAGTGAACAAGAAACAAAGCTACATGCTAAGTTAATGTTAGAGCAACAAATGAAAATGCGCTCTATATTAGATTCAACAGCAGATGCCATTATTACAATTACTGCTGACGGTCTCATTGATTCATTTAATAAAGCTGCTGAATCTATGTTTGGTTACCCTGCTAACTTTGTTTTAGGGAGAAATGTGAAAATACTTATGCCTGATTCTTATGCACAACAGCATGATATTTATCTACAAAAATACCAAGAAACAAAAGAACAAAAAGTAATCGGTAGTGGGCGAGAATTAGTAGGTAAACGAATTGATGGCAGTGAGTTCCCTATCTATTTGTCGGTGAGTGAGGTCTTAGAATCAGAACCGAAACTATTCACAGGGATTATTCAAGATATTACTGAGTGGAAAAAGTCAGATGCTAAATTACATCAGGCAATGGCGGAGTTAAAAGAAAAACAAACTGTATTAGAGGGCGAAGAGAAAATTGCTCGGCATGTATTTGAGAATATTACAGCGAGTAATAATGACTCTTTTAAAGAACTCGCATCATGGAATGAACCAATGGGGGCATTTAGTGGTGATATGATGTTATCTTCATTACTCCCTTCAGGTGGACTACGTGTTCTGTTATGCGATTTTACAGGGCATGGTTTACCTGCCGCTTTAGGTGCTGTACCTGTTTCAACAATTCATACGGCAATGGCTGAAAAGGGCCTGCCTCTTGATATTTTGATGAGTGAGCTAAATAGTAAATTGAAAGCGTTACTACCAACAGGAATATTTTGTTGTATAGCAGGTATAGATATTGATGCGTCACGTACCCATGCGCATATCTGGAATGCAGGCTTGCCTGATGTCATGATTGTTAGTAAAGAAGGCGAGTTGAAGCAAAGAGTTAAATCAGACCACTTGCCACTTGGCGTAGTTGATTATGATCATAAAGAAATTCATTGTGTCGATATACGTTTAGAAATTGGCGATATGGTTTATGCCTATTCTGATGGTTTAACAGAAGCTGAAAATGAAGCTGGAGAAATGTTTGGTCAACAGCGTTTCGAACAATTTTTATGTGAACCGACAGATGAGGATGGACGTTTAGTTGAGGTTAGAAATCACATTAGTCAGTATATGGGTAAAGCCGCTGCAACGGATGATATTTCACTTGTAGAAATAAAAACACTGTCATGACGAGTAAGACTACTTTAAAATCGTAGAATATTTTCTATTCTAGTGACTAAAACATGACCTATTCAGATAAAAATCAAGGCTTTGCAACGAGAGCTGTTCGCGCGGGACAACAACGTACCCACGAGAATGAGCACTCAGAGCCAATGTTTCTCACATCTAGTTATGTATTTGATAATGCGGAGCAAGCAGCAGCTCGTTTCGGTGGTGATGAGCCTGGGAATATCTATTCACGATTCACTAATCCAACGGTGCGTACTTTTGAGGAACGTTTAGCGTCTTTAGAAGGGGCTGAGTCAGCAGTTGCAACATCATCAGGTATGTCGGCAATACTATCGACTTTTATGGCTCTATTGTCGGCAGGTGATCATATTGTGTCATCTCGTAGTATCTTTGGCACAACACGAGTTTTATTCGATAAGTATTTAGCCAAATTTGGTGTTGAAACTGACTATGTTGCTTTGACTGATCTTGCTGATTGGGAACAAGCAATCAAACCGAATACAAAAGCATTGTTTTTAGAAACACCATCGAACCCAATGAATGAAATTGCTGATTTAGCGGCATTATCAGCCTTAGCTAAGGCGCATGATTGTTTATTGATTGTTGATAACTGTTTTTGTACGCCGGCATTACAGCAACCCTTAGCATTAGGTGCGGATATTGTTGTGCATTCAGCGACAAAATATATTGATGGTCAAGGCCGCTGTGTGGGTGGTGCTGTTGTGGGTGATGCACAGCTTGTGGGTGAAGATGTGTATGGCTTCTTACGAACTGCAGGCCCGACAATGAGTCCATTTAATGCGTGGACATTCCTGAAAGGTCTTGAAACGCTAGAGTTAAGAATGAATGCTCATTCAGCTTCTGCTTTGGCTTTAGCTCAATGGTTGGAACAGCAGCCGAATGTGACCAAAGTGTTCTACTCTGGACTGTCAAATCATCCTCAGCATGAACTAGCTAAGCAGCAACAGTCTGCATTTGGTGGCATTATCGCCTTTGAAGTCAAAGGTGGAAAAGAAGGGGCTTGGAAACTGGTCAATGCAACCGAATGGTTATCGATTACGGCAAACTTAGGTGATACAAAAACGACCATTACGCATCCTGCAACAACAACGCATGGACGTTTGACAGAAGAAGCGCGCGCTGAAGCTGGAATTACCGATGGCATGTTACGAATTTCTGTTGGTTTAGAATCAGTCGAAGATATTCAGGCTGATCTTCAACATGGTTTAGATTTGATTTAATATTTTAGGTAAATATTAAAGAGGCATAAAACCTGCATAAAACATAAAAATTGTATCTATTTCGTCAGATAACCGTCTTTTTTCAAACAGTTATCTGATCTTAGCAATAAAAAACAATAGGTTATGCATTTATGCTGCGTTTTGAAAAATATATCATTCTTTTTGTGCTTCTGGCACTAACACTGCCAATGCGGCAAGTTTACGCCACTGATGCTGAGCCTGTGAGTGATGTTAGAATCTTAATTGATGTGTCTGGCAGCATGAAAAAGAACGATCCAAATAATCTACGCTCGCCTGCATTAAGACTGATTGTTGGTCTATTACCTGACGATGCACAATCAGGTGTTTGGACATTTGGTAAATATGTAAACATGTTGGTTCCACTTCGTAAGGTTAATGATGCGTGGAAACTAGAAGCTGAACGTCAATCAGAACAAGTACATTCTTATGGTCTTTTTACCAATATTGAACAAGCTTTAAACAAGGCAACAGCAAATCAAAAAGGCGATAACCCAAAATATCGACGTAGTGTTATTTTGCTTTCTGATGGCTTGGTTGATGTGTCAACGAATGCTGAAACCAATAAGAAGTCACGCCAACGTATTCTTGATGTTGATGTTGATGTTGATGTGCCTGATTCTGTTCCAGAAGAAGATGGTAATGATACAAGTACAGTTGAAGAATCCGGTCAAGATGTTGATGTTTCAGAACCAGAACCGTCAGACGTTGAGACTGACTTAGATGTGGCCGATGAAATCGCAAAATCAGAGCAAGATGCAGATATTGCTGCCGATGATGTCGATGCATTATTAGATGGGTTAGATATAGATCTTCCGGAAGAAGAAAGTGAAGGTATAGATTTGTCATCATCAGATGATGACATTGAGGAAAGTGCAAAAAAGCCTGAAGCTGAATCTGTGAACACACCCGCCGATTCAGCAAATAATGGACAAGATGATAGCGAAGAAGAATTTGACATAGACCAAGTGCTTGAGGAACAAGGCGAATCTGAAAATTCAGAGATTGCCGATGACGTCGATGCCTTGCTTGCCTCAGTGGATGCTGACGTAGAGCCTACACCTGAACCAGAAACTGAAGAAATAGAACAGGTTGTCGCAGAACAAGCTGAGCCTGAAGTTGTTGAAAATGCAGATGATATAGATGCCTTGCTTGCCTCAGTGGA
>JAQRMU010000086.1:29850-47107 GCA_028598975.1 Gammaproteobacteria bacterium
GCTGAAGTAGAGCCTGAATCAGAAACTGAAGAAGTAGAACAGGATGTTGTAGAGCAAACCGAGCCTGAAGCTGCTGAAAGTACTGATGATATTGATCAACTTGAAGATGAAGCCGAAGTTGTAGAAAACACTGAGCCATCACCAAGTAATAAAATGAGTGATTATTTAAATAGTACTTGGACCAATACAACTCCTGACATATATAACCAAATAAAGGATGAACCTTCTATAGCGTTTTCTGATGAGAAAGATAAGGTAACAGCAGAATTGGAAGAAAACCTTGAAGTAGATGCGGAAAGTGAAGCAGAGAGCGATCCGGAAGTAGAGCTTGAATTAGACATTGCAGAAAAAGAATCATTTACGACTGAGGAAGAGCAATTAACTGCACTCATGAATAATATTGCTGATGTGTCTGATAGTGAGGAACCAGATACCAATGCAGATGGGGAAGAGGATAGATTTGAGCTAAATAAGCCAGAACATGCGATAGAGTTAGATGCGTTACGGGCTAAAGTTAGAGAAAGATCGCAACAAATTAAATCTGAAGTGGAGCATGTTGAGCCAGAGCCAGAGCCAGAGCCAGAGCCAGAGCCAGAGCCAGAGCCAGAACCAGAACCAGAACCAGAACCAGAACCAGAACCAGAACCAGAACCAGAGACTGAGGAGCTTGCCGAATTTGAGAGCGAGTTAAACGAAAATGTAGAAGCTGAAGTCGATGTGCTGATTTCTGACCTCTCATTGAGTAGTGAGCATGACCTGACGGAGAAAAGTGTGGAAGTTCCACTTCCTTCTGAAAGTGATCTGGAGAATATGCTATCCGAGATAAAAGCCATAGAACTTGAAGACATCGAGAGTGAACAGGCAGAGAAGCTAGTTGAACCAGAATCATCTAATGAGGATGAACTCCAGGCTATTTTATCTAGTATTCCCTCATTTTCAGAAATAAATAAGAAATAATAAAATGGCAGAAAAATTATTTCTTACTTATGAACATAAAGTAAATATGTATTCATAATATTATCAATCTGTTACAAGAATCTCCCTTTAAAGGTAGAGTGTTGTAGAATACGACTATAGATACTATTTTAGGAGGCGTGTTATGACACTTAAACGACGGAGTTTTATTAAAACAGCCGCAGTAGCAGGTTCCATTGCCGTAATTCCTAAATTTGCACTTGCTACACAAAAACCAAAAGCTCAACAACGTGTTGTTATTATCGGTGGCGGGTTTGCAGGTGCTACTGCCGCGAAATACATCAGCATGTGGTCTTCTAATACGGAAGTCATCATGATTGAGCGTAATGCTCAGTTTATTTCTTGCCCCCAAAGTAATTTAGTTTTGGGTGGGAGTAGAACACTGCAACAACTTACCCATGATTATAATGATTTGGCTGATAAGTATGATGTGAAAACTGTGCAAGCGGAAGTGGTCAAGATCGACAGTGAGAAACAAAAAATAACCCTACATGATGGTGTTGAGCTTAATTATCATCGGCTTGTTATCGCCCCCGGTGTTGATTTTATTTATGATGACTTGCCAATGTTATCTGGCTTTGAGGTTCAACAGAAAATTCCACATGCATGGAAGGCAGGGGCTCAAACCGAGATTTTAAAACAGCAAATACATGGAATGAAAAAAGGTGGCACAGTAGTTATGACAGTACCTGCTACCCCATTTCGTTGCCCCCCAGGGCCTTATGAACGGGCATGTCAAGTAGCATTTTATTTAAAACATCATAATCCAACTGCAAAGTTACTTATTCTGGATGCTAATGCAGATGTGGCATCGAAGAAGGCTTTGTTCAAATCCGCATGGCAGGAACATTATTCGGGACTCATTGAGTATGTTTCAAATAGCACGATAGAACATATTGATGTTGAAAGCTTGGCGGTAGAAACCGAGTTTGATAGTTTCTCAGCTGATGTTCTTAATGTTATTCCTCCTCAGAAAGCAGGTAAAGTTGCTGAGATGGCTGGGGTGATCAATGTCGATAATCGTTGGTGCTTGGTTGACTTTCTAACATATGAATCAACCGAGAAGAAAAACATACACGTGATTGGTGATGCTCTTCACGCCAAATTACCAAAATCTGGTCACATGGCTAATGCACAGGCAAAAGTCTGTGCTGCTGCAATTGCAGCTTTATTAGCTGAGCAAGAACCAGAACAAGAGCCTGTATTTAGTAATACGTGTTACAGTTTTGTTAATGATAAGCAGGCGGGACATGTAGCAGCAGTTTATCGTTATAACTCAGAACGGAAACAAATGGTTCCAATGCCGGGTGGTGGTGTTTCTTCTCAAGCAACGCACCTTGAAGGTGCTTATGCAAATGCATGGGCAAAAAATATTTGGGCAGATATGCTGAAATAAAGAGCACAAAAAAGGATTTTTAAGTGAAATTTGATGGACCATCGGAGTTGGTTTACCAGCTCCCTAAATTAGAGATAACGCCTTCTTCAAACATACCTCTAACACCGAGTGCTTTAGAAACATGGTTGTTAGAGCTCCCTATTTTGAATGTTAAGCAGTTGTCATATCAGTTGCCTGAATATAAGAGCGTAATCGAATTAAGATCTCGGATAAGCATAGGCTTAACATGCTTGAGCAACTACGCCCTACGGTTGCCTATATTTATAATACATTGATAAAACGCTTTAGAGGAGAAAACCTTAGTTTATCAACCGAGTCCCAAGAAATTCGGTGGGTATTAAACGTATTGATATCTGAGATGGCGATAGGCTATCAGCGTCTATTATTTAATTTAGCTAAAAAAGAACCCAATTGGCTTAATCGAAAAAAGATATACCTTATTGGCGCAGAGAACAGCATATTATTTAGGTGAGCGAATTTATTTATCTTATCTTTTATCAACAAGTACTCCCGATAGAGTATGGCTTGAGTTGAATGCAACCTATGCTTATGCCAAAAAATTAAAATTGAATACAATTTATATAAAAGATGACTTTGCTTATTTTGGCTCAAAAAAAGGAAGTATAGATTGCGTTTATAAACGGATTTTATTACTTTCTCTAGTGTCACCATATAGCTTACGAAGTGCAGAGTTAGAGCAAATTTATTATGGTCTATTACCGTGGTTAAACTGTATTAATTTAGTTCATGTTGCAGAACCAGTTACTAACGCATATGTATTGGACTTTAAGCAGGATTCTGGTCCAGTGCATCAGGAAGCGATATTGGATGGTGACTGTCGTATTGACTGTACTAAATTAGTTAACAAGTTGAATACTTGGCTTGATGACGGGGATATACCTGAATCTATAAGCCATAAAGGAATGTCGAAAAAGTTGTTAATGGAAATCGTGACACAACTGGGTGACATAAAAAATCGAGGTGACGAACGACTTTATAACTTAAGTGGGCAGGTAGAAGTGGTTGTCGGCTTGCAGGACATTGATGTGTTTTTAGGCCACATTAAATCATTAATATCAATAGATGAAGATAATGATTCCCCTATTTATAATGACGATAAAGATGAAAGTGTTTGGCTTGGGCAAGATGAATTTTCTCATAACGGGACTGACTTTAATTCGTCATCAGCCCAAACTACTTTAGAAGAAAAACAAGAAGACGCTCAAGAGGGAAAAGGTAGTCATCATGAAATTAGACAACATGTATTTGATATTGAGAATGAAAGCGAACGAGGAGTTTGCTTAAGTTGTAATTATATCCATGGAACAGGCCTATATCTTGGTGAATTAATGTTTATGCGTGGGTTTGACCCTGAAGTTTGGACATTAGGAATCATTCGCTGGATGCTTGTACAAAATAAGGAATTAAAAATAGGTTTATATTTATTTTCTGCTCAAGTTGAACAAGTTGTTATTAGCGATACTGGTTCGGCGGTAGATGTTAATGCCCTACTACTTGGAGGCTGTGAGCACGGTGACACTGTTTTATTGCCAAGTGCTGAGTTTAAAGTGGGTGATGAGCTACAATTAAATTATAAAGGGGATGAAACAGACATCACTCTTGGTGATGTTGTATGGAAAAGTGAAGGTTTCTCTCAATTTGGTTTGATTATTCAGGAAGCGAAACTAGAAGAGACAACGTCAGGTGAAGAAAACGATTTTTTAATTCCTGCATGGGCAAAATAATGCTAGTTAGATGATTTGAATATGGATGATTGAATGAAGATAAGTACACCGCATATTTAGTTAGAAACAACAAAATGAATGACCACTGGTATAGATCTGTTATGATCCTATGCCTAATATATTACTAGGTTTAATAAGCTAGTATTCAGCGAAACATAATTGATAAAACAGGGGTTGTAATGAGTGATTTTTTGCCAGGATTAGAAGGTGTTGTTGCAACAAAGTCAGCGATATCATTTATTGATGGCGAAAAGGGATTATTATCATACCGAGGCTATTCTTTAGAGACTTTAGCTGAAAATAGTAGCTTTGAAGAAACAACACTATTATTGCTTCGTGGAGAACTGCCTACGGCCACTGAACTAGCTGAGTTTACAACTCAACTTCGTAGCCAATATCGTATTAAATACCATATTCGTGAAATGATGCGCCATTTCCCATCAACAGGCCATCCTATGGATATGCTGCAAACTGCTGTATCTAGTTTAGGCATGTTTTACCCAGGTAATGAATGTTTAACAAGTAGTGATGCGTGTGAAGATTTAAATTATGTTCGTAATATGACGGTAAACATTATTGCATCAATGGCACCACTGGTCGCAATGTGGGAGCATATGCGTCGAGGTTATGACCCGATTGAACCTCGTGAAGATTTATCGGTAGCTGAAAATCTTCTATATATGTTTACAGGCAAGGAACCCGATCCATTAATGGCGAAGATTATGGATGTGTGCTTGATTCTTCATGCTGAACATACATTAAATGCCTCTACATTCTCAGCTCTTGTTTCTGGTTCAACCTTAGCAACACCTTACAGTGTTATTTCAGGTGCGATTGGCACATTATCTGGTCCATTGCATGGTGGTGCGAACTCACGTGTTGTTGATATGCTGAAAGAAATTGGTAGTGCCGACAATGCTGAAGCATGGATTGATAACGCACTTGCTAATAAAGAAGTCATTTGGGGCATGGGGCATCGTGAATATAAGGTGAAAGATCCACGCGCCACTATTTTGCACAAGCTTGTTGCAGAATTAATTGAGGATCGTGGTAGTAGCCTAGATTCCACATTTGAAACAGCAATGCGTGTTGAAGAAATCTGTGCTGATAGATTAGGCCATAAAGGTGTCTATCCTAACGTTGATTTCTATTCTGGTATTTTGTATGCCGAGATGGGGATTCCTGCAGATCAATTCACGGCATTATTTGCTGTTGCTCGTTCAGCAGGTTGGTTGGCTCATTGGCGTGAGCAGATTTCTAACAATCGTATTTACCGTCCTACCCAAATCTATACGGGTAGTGAAGAACGTGACTATGTTGACGTTGCAGAACGTGGCTAGTTAATAGGGGTCTTACTGGCTTCACCTTGTTGCTCACGAACTAAGCGGGGCACAAGGTAGCCAGGTAAATACTTCCGAATTTCATCTATTAATTTGATGCCTTTTTTATCTGATACATCAAAATGACCTGCTCCTGCAACAGGATCAAGTAAGTGTAAATAATAAGGCATTACACTGACATCACTCAAACGTTCACTTAGAGCGACCAAGCTTTCCACATCATCATTTACACCCTTGAGCAGTACGGATTGATTGAGTAGCTGACAGCCTGCTTCGCGTAAGTCTAGCAAAGCCTTTTCAACGGCATCATCGATCTCATTAGCATGATTGGCATGCACAACCATAATGACGTTTAAACGTGTTTCTTTCATCCACTGTAGCAAAAAGTAATCAATACGTTCAGGTAAAACAATGGGTAAACGAGTATGAATTCGTAATCGTTTAATATGTGGTATTTGTTCTATATCAGTAACCATTTTGGCAAGTTTGTTATCTGTTAGAACTAACGGATCTCCACCACTCAAAATAACTTCATTTAGATGATGATCATTATTTAGTGCCTGCACGGTTTGCTGCCACTGCTTAGCCAATGGGTTGCTATCGCCATAAGGGAAGTGGCGGCGGAAACAATAGCGACAATGAATGGCACATGCCCCTGTTGTCAGTAATAAAGCTCTGCCATGATATTTTTGTAAGATACCCGGTGAACTAATGGCTAAATTGTCGCCAACCGGATCATTAACAAACCCTTCAACTTGTTCAGCTTCATCGATGAATGGGAAGACCTGACGTAGTAAAGGATCATTCTCATCGCCAACGCGCATTTTATTAATATAGTTTTGAGGTACCCGTAATGGAAATTTATTGATAATCTCGCCATCAATTGACGTTAATTTATTAGTTAAGCCCAACTGCTTTAATAGCTCTTTAGGATCTTTAACCACATTAGCTAAGGCAATTTGCCATGCTTGTTTTGTGTCGATTAGTTGAGTTTGCGGTATCATAGCAGCTTAATATATTTAATAGACGTTGATCGTCTCTCAAAAGAGGTTGCCATGGCAAGTGTTAGTACAAATCAATTTAAATCTGGACTTAAATTTATGCTGGATGGCGATCCATGCAGTATCCTTGAAAATGAGTTAGTAAAACCGGGTAAAGGCCAAGCATTTAACCGCGTTAAATTCCGTAATTTAAAAACGGGTCGTGTTAATGAGCGTACATTTAAATCTGGTGACAGCGTTGAAAGTGCCGATGTAATGGAAGTTGAATTAGAATACTCATATACCGATGGTGAGTTTTGGTATTTCATGGATCCAGAAACATATGAACAACATGCTGCCGATGCCACAGCGATTGAAGATTGTAAAAAGTGGTTAAAAGAACAGTATGTTTACACGGTAACACAGTGGAATGGCTCACCATTATTGGTAACAGCGCCTAACTTTGTAAACTTAGCGGTGAAAGATACTGATCCAGGTTTAAAAGGTGATACAGCCGGTACAGGTGGTAAACCAGCAACATTAGAAACGGGTGCTGTTGTACGTGTTCCTTTATTTATGAATATCGGTGATTTACTACGTATTGATACGCGTAGTGGTGAATATGTAGAACGTGCAAAAAAATAATCACACATGACTACAAGCTGGAAACCCTCAGCTGATATAACAACATTAAAACGACGGGCTCAGTATTTAGCTGATGTCCGTCTTTTTTTTGCTGAGCGTGATGTATGGGAGGTAGAAACCCCCATATTGTCTCAGTCAGCACCTACAGCACCTTATTTGGATAGTTTTACAACAGACTATATGCCAATAGGTTCTCAAACCAAGCAAGCACATTACCTGCAAACCTCGCCCGAATTTGCTATGAAGCGTCTGCTGGCGGCCGGTTCAGGGTCAATCTATCAAATAGCACGTGTATTTCGAAATGGTGAACAAAGCAAAAAACACTCACCAGAATTCACCATGCTGGAATGGTATCGACCTGACCTGACATTGCATCAACTTATTGATGAAGTGAATGCACTGATGCAACACGTCTTTCAATTTGATTCTATTATGCGTTTAAGTTATCGAATGGTGTTTGAGTTTTTCTTTAAGTTAAATGTACATACCTGTTCAGATGACGAGATAAAACACTGCACATTAGAACGAATAAACTCATTACCCGATGATTTCGAAACCGATAGAGATGGCTGGTTAGAATTATTGATGAGCTATGTAGTCGAGCCAAGGTTAGCAGCCTTAAATTGTCCACTTTTTATCTATGACTTTCCAGCCTCACAATCTCAACTAGCCAAAATTAAACACGATCAACAAGGTAATGCCGTTGCTGATCGCTTTGAACTTTATATTGATGGTATCGAACTAGCCAATGGCTATAACGAACTCTTAGATGCCGATGAACTTCGCCAACGCTTTGAAAATGACAATCAGCAGCGTAAAGAGCAAGGTAAACCTGAAGTTAAAACAGATGAAAATCTACTTGCCGCTATGGAGTCAGGCCTGCCTGAATGTTCGGGTGTGGCGATAGGATTTGACCGGTTACTGATGTTAGTCATGAATCAGAAAGACATTAAAACAGTTCAAAGTTTTTAGCTTTGAATAATCCAGAGATACTATGATATAGTCAACACATATTATGTGTACGCAGGGTATGTAGTTATGAATATTACACTTTCAGTTAATGAAAAAACAGTGATCGAAGCACGAAAAGTCGCAGCATCAATGGGTAAAAGCTTAAACCAAGTCATTCGTGAAGATCTGGAGCGTCTTACTCGCAAACAAACTCGCAATGATGATTTGGCTGAGTTTAAAGCTTTAGCAGGTCAAGGAAACTCTAAAGGCTGGAAATTCAACCGAGACGAGTTATATGAAAGAGCGTAGCTTTTTTGATACCAATATTCTGATTTACAGTGATGACAATGCCTTTCCTGAAAAACAGGCTATTGCAATACAGTTATTAGAAAGTGGATGGAATAGTGGTAATGCAGTGCTTTCAACACAAGTCTTACAAGAATATTTTGTAGCAAGTACCCGAAAGCTAGGCGTGCCTGTTGAAACGGCACAACGGAAAATAGAGTTGCTGGCACATTTAGATATTGCCAGTATTGAGCATAGCGATATCGTACAAGCTATTGATATACACCGTCTTCATCACTTTTCATTCTGGGATTCACTGATTATTAGAATGGCTCAGAAAACGAGTTGCACAGTTTTATATTCAGAAGATATGCAGCATGATCAGCTAATTGGAAATGTTCGAGTTATTAATCCATTTAGGTAGGGATTATTGAGAACAATTGAAGTAAGGTAAATAATTAAGAATAAAGCCATAAGACCACACAACCGTACCGATAAAAGTAACTTCAAGAGCAGTTATATATCTCCAGCGGTTATTAATAAGAGTCGTGACAGCATTCCAGCTCTCTTTTAGAAACTCTGGACCCTCTAATTTTTCTTGTTTGTGCGATGATATTTTCTTGACTACATTATTAATTTCATATTGAGTTTTTTTATTATCTGTCGGAATGATAAGTTCAGAAAATATTAGAAGTCCAATTGCAACATTCACTCCCCCAGAAGCTGAAAACCAATTTGTATCTTTGGTGTAAAAAGTAACAATGAGTGAAGATAATATAAAAAAGAAAGACGTATATTTTATATATTTATCAGGAAGTTTTTTAGAGTGGGAGATTAGTTTAACGGTAAAACTATTCGTTTTATCTGCAATAAAGTCATTTTTAGCCATCTAAGTTACTCCATCAATCCCGGTAACCACAAGGCCACTTCTGGGAAATTAATTAATATTCCTAAAACGATAACTTGAATAACAATAAACGGAATTACACCACGATAGATGGTGGTGAGCTCAAGGCTTGGCGCACTGGCTTTTAGATAAAATAAAGAAAAGCCAAAGGGGGGCGTTAGGAATGAGGTTTGTAGATTAAGTGCAATCAGCAAAGCAAACCATAATGGATCAAGCCCTAGATGAATCGCTACAGGTGCAATGATTGGCACAACGATAAAACAAATCTCGATAAAGTCTAAGAAGAAACCTAAAACAAAGATCAGTAACATGCTGACGATAAGGAAGCTCCATTTTCCACCGGGTAGGGAGTTGAAAATATCAAAGATTAAATTGTCACCTCCCATGCCGACAAATACCAAACCAAATGCAGTAGCACCAATCAAAATCAAAAACACCATACTGGTCAGACGAGTAGTTTGCTGTAGTGCATCACGTAAATTATCTAGGTTTAGTTTGCGATGAAGAAATGCAAGTAACATGGCGCCTAACGCACCTACTGCGGCTGATTCAGTAGGTGAAGCAACACCGAAGAATATAGAACCTAATACGGCTAATACTAAGGCTAGTGGTGGCAATAGGCTTTTAATTACCTCTATAGCTAAATGCCCATCATTAGGATCTTTTTTAATCGCTGGAGCAAGTTCAGGGTGACGCCATGCAATAAATCCAATATAGGCCATATAGGCAAGCACCAGCATCATCCCGGGTACCGCAGCTGCAATGAATAATTGCCCAACAGGAACACCAATTACATCACCTAATAGGATGAGAATAATACTCGGGGGGATGATCTGACCTAAAGTACCAGAAGCGGCGATAGTGCCACTAGCTAATGTTGGAGCATAACCGTGTTTTAACATAGCAGGTAGGGCAATGACTGCCATAGTGACAACCGATGCACCGACAACACCTGTAGTGGCTGCTAATAAAGCACCTACAGCCACAACCGAAATAGCGAGTCCACCACGAACACGGCCAAATAAGCGCCCCATGGTTTCGAGTAACTCTTCAGCAATGCCTGATTTTTCTAATATCACGCCCATAAAAACAAATAACGGGACGGCTAAGAGGGTGAAGTTGGTCATAATGCCCCAAACTCGCAGGGGCAATAAATTAAAGAAATCAACACCAAGAAAGACACTACCAAAGCCTAAAGCAACAGCACCTAGTGTGAAGGCAACAGGAAAACCTGCTAGCAATAAGACAAACAAAGCAGCAAACATGATCAAAGCCCAAACTTCCATTATTTGGCCTCCATCGTGTTTCTTAATTTAAGAATGTTTTTTAATAAGCCTGCTATGCCTTGCAAAATAAGCAATCCAAAAGCGATGAGTAAAGTGGCCTTGAGAAGGTAGCGATAGGGTAGACCACCGGGATCGGGTGAGCCTTCATTGTAATAAAATGCATTTTCCACAAAAGGCCAAGCGGTGATTAACATTAAGATACAGAAAGGCAGAAGAAATAATAATGTGCCGAAGATATTGATGAGCGCTCGATGTTTATCGGTTAAAAAACGACTTTGATAGAGAATATCAACACGGACATGTTCATCATGTTTTAGGGTGTAAGCTGAGCCAAGAAGGAAGATTAAAGCAAATAGATGCCATTCTAGCTCCTGCAATGCAACAGAGCCTTGCTGAAAAAGGTAACGCATGGCAACGTCATAACAAATGAGCAATACCATTGCTAAAACTAACCATGAGGCTGTGCGGCCTACCCACTCTGTGATGGACTCTATAATTGTGATGAGGGATTTCATTATGGCTCGATTAATTGATTAGGGAGTAATTAATACTCGGTATAAGCATTATTTTCAGCAATGCTAATTTTTTATAAGGGGATGATAATAGAACAAAATGTATTTTGAATTCAATAGAGATATCCCACCAAAAAATTTCATGGTACAGTTTGCCTTAAAACTGAGTGTAATAGCTACTTATAAGGAGAGAGAAATGGCTGAGAATAATCAAGAACAAGTGAAACGGAATCTTCAAGATACTAAGCAATGGATTCGAATCCTTTACATGGTGTTATTTTGGATTGTTTTATATTTTTCAATGGTGGTGGCAGGCGTTTTAATTTTTATTCAAGTTCTCTTTGCATTGCTCACTGGTGAAGATAATAAAAACTTACGACAATTTGCGGCTGACTTAACACGCTATATTAATCAAATACTGTTATTTTTGACCTATAACGAAAACCGTAAGCCTTTTCCGTTTGCAACGTGGGGCGAGTTAGAAGAACAGGCTCCTATTGAAGCTGAAATGGACATTGATGAACATGAAGCGTTTATTGATGTTGAAGCTAAAGATGATAAACCCTCAACATAGATTAATATGATTATTGTAATTTCACCCGCAAAAACACTCGATTTTGATTCAGAACCTACTACAAAAGAGCTGAGCCAACCTCGGTTTTTAACGCAATCCCAACAGCTAATTGGTGGCTTGAAAAAGTTATCAACGGCCGATATTGCCTCATTAATGAAGTTAAGTGATAAGCTTGCCGGCCTTAATATGGCGCGATTTCAAACATGGGCCCCACCTTTTGATTTAACAAATGCGAAACAAGCTGTACTCGCATTTAAAGGTGATGTGTATACAGGTTTAGATGCAGAATCATTAGATGCATCTGGTTTTGAGTTTATGCAGAAGAAGTTACGCATTCTATCCGGCCTTTATGGCGTATTGCGGCCACTGGATCTGATGCAAGCCTATCGTCTTGAAATGGGTACTAAGTTTGCCAATAATAAAGGTAAAGATCTGTATCAGTTTTGGGGTAGCCAGATCCGTGAATCTATTGAGTCTGAATTAACAGATGGCGTTTTGATTAACTTGGCTTCTAATGAATATTTTAAAGCCGTAGAAGCTAAGAAATTAAATGCACGAATCATAACGCCGGTATTTAAAGACTGGAAGAATGGCCAATACAAGATTATTAGCTTTTATGCTAAAAAAGCACGGGGCTTAATGAGTCGTTATATTATTGACCAACGAATTGAAGAACCTGAACACATTAAACAGTTTGATGTTGATGGTTACCGGTTTAGTCCTGAAATGTCAGAAGCGGATGAATGGGTGTTTATTCGCGATCATGAATAACATGCCAGAGTGAGCGAATATCAGATCGTATTTCTGTTAAATAGAGCGTAATAGCAATCTCTTCGATTGCTGCTAATACACAGATGATTGTGGCGATTTGAAATGGCCATGCAATATCAAAGATAAAGAGTATAAAAAACGCTAAGCCAATACTGACCACTGCAACCTTGACTAACCATGTGTGGTAACTCGTAAAAGCATGAAATTTGATCATGCCAATCAATGGCGGTGTAATAAAACTAAGTGTTGCTAAAATAATTACAATCAATTCACGATGAACTATTTCAGGCCACAGCCACCAAATGGAAATTGCCATAATGGTGTAAATGACAAGATCGCCAGCGCTATCCAGAAAGGCACCTAATTCACTTTCTTGATTAAGTAATCTGGCAGCAAAACCATCAAGAATATCAGTTAAAAATGTAAAAGCGAGCAACCATAAAAATTCATTACCATATCCATTCCATGCCAACCATAAGAATGGTGGCGCTGCTACAAAACGGAAGCAAGTAAGCATATTGGGCAATGTTAATAATTCGTTTATTGTTATATTTCTTATGTTCATAAAGTAAATGTAGCTAGCAATGGTGAGTGGTCAGATAAACGGTTCCAGACTCTTTTGTCTGGACGTTCACATGAAGTAACTTGTAAACCACGATAATAGATTCTATCCATTTTTAATACAGGCAACCAAGCAGGAAATGTTTTGGCATAACGATGATGTAAGCTTCGATAGGCTTCTTTTAAGTCCAAATGTCGGGCAAAGTGTTTTTCAGCCTGTCCGGTCCAATCATTAAAATCGCCAGCAACAATGAGTGGAGCATTATGGGGTACATGTTCATCAATTCGTTTACATAAGGTTTTAAATTGACGTCTACGTTCCATAGCCATTAAACCGAGATGAATACACATGATATGTATCTCTTCATCTGAGTTAGGCAGCTTGACAACACCATGTAACACACTGCGACTTGCCCAAGAAAAAGGAGAGACGTTGATATTTTCCCATCGTTGAATAGCATATTTACTCAGGATGGCATTGCCATGATGACCAACATCATAGACAACGTTTTTAGCATAGGCATAATGCGGCCAAACATCGTGGGCTAAAAATTCTGAATGAGAGTGTTCAGGCCAGTTGTGGTGGTTTTTCTCGTGCTCGGTGTGTTGCCCCTGCATTTCCTGCAAAAACAATAGATCGGCATCTGACTCGACCAAGGTATCTCGAATTTGGTGCAGTATAAAACGACGGTTACTAGCACTAAACCCTTTATGCAGATTATAAGTAAGAATACGTAACTGGTTTTCCTGCATACGATTTATGACTCTTTATACGAGAACGTAGAGCTTAACCATAGCATGTATTTAACAGCCTAACTATCTTCGTCTACTTCTTGCTCATCTTGATTAAAACTTTCAATGAAAGCTGTTAACTTTTCTTGTACAAGATCATATGTAGAGTCAATATTACTAGCGATATCGCCTTCTAAAACATTTAAACCACTTAGAATATCTCTCGCTTCACTAAAGCCAGTATCAATACCGCCACTAATGAGATCGGTAAATTTTATTAAGGCTTCTTGTTGAGATAATTCAGGGTGCTGTTCTTGATATGAACTAAAAAAGGCTGTACTTAACGACACAATCCGTTCAGCTGTTGCATCAGGGCTAACATCTAATCCAGAATCATAGGCATTCTGAATAGCGTTATCGCCCATCGTTGCTTTCAATGCATCATTAATTCCCTCTAATGCTGTTCTAAAAACTAACGACAAGGATTCATTACCTATACTAATATTTACATCAGCATTGGATTTTAATATTGAAGCGTTTAGCTGTTCTTTACTTTTAGCTAATTCTGAAATGGTTTGCCCGAATGGACCCTCGGTTTTTTTGTTGTCTGATTTTGCAAGTTCTTGCACTTGCTGTCCAAAAGCTTGAGTTTTCATGATGGCCTCCAAAGAGAACAGGTCATAATAAATATATAGCGGCACTCAATAAAAAAACTTGAGTGTTTATTGTTCAGCTACACACTGACGATCATTTTGCCACCATTTTGGGTTAGCAACGTCTTGCCAAATATAACCTTCCTCGCATTCTGCTGAAACACATCGATAACGTGTTTCATAGTTGTAACAGGTTTTTTGACAATAACCGCTTTTATATAGACAGCAATATGGAATAGCAGCTTGATACGGTTCTTGCTCAATGCACTCAGAGTGTGGGTTAGTTACCAAGCAAGCACTTAGTAAGAGGCTTGAAAGAACTAGAGATGATTTTAAATATAGAGTCACTTTTTCCTCCTTACTATAAGTAAAATTGAAGGGTAAAAGTAGTAAGCAGTAAAACTATAAATAGATAAGGTTGTGATAGCTTTATATGGGATATTTCTATTATCTTCCTAATGCAGAAAAACTGCTAATAATTCTTCTAAATATGGAACAATATTTATCTCTTGAATTTTATTCATAGCACCCCCATGTGGTCACTTTGAGTTATAAAAGCCGTATGGAGGCATTTTTTAATGGGTGTTGATGCACATAAGGAAACGTTAGGTTTCCAAACAGAAGTTTCACAATTATTGGATCTGATGATCCACTCTTTATATAGTAATAAAGAAATTTTCATGCGTGAGTTGGTTTCTAATGCCGCTGATGCCTCTGATAAATTACGTTTCGAAGCTTTGTCTGATGATGCTCTTTATGAAGATGATGCAGAATTAAAAATCCATCTTGCCTTTGATAAAGATGCAAAGACAATCACGATTACTGATAACGGTATTGGTATGAACCGCCAAGAAGTTGTTGAGAATATCGGTACGATTGCTAACTCTGGTACTAAAAAATTCTTCGATAAAATGACCGGTGATCAAACTAAAGATTCACAATTAATCGGTCAATTTGGTGTTGGTTTTTATTCTGCATTTATCGTTGCTGATAAAGTAACACTTAAAACACGTCGTGCTGGTTTAACATCAGAACACGGTGTGCAATGGGAGTCCGCAGGTAAAGGTGACTTCACGATTGAAACAATTGATAAGCCTGCACGCGGTACTGAAATCACATTACATCTACGTGAAGATCAAGATGAGTTCCTAAATAGCTGGCGTTTACGTAACTGTATTACTAAATATTCTGATCACATCAACTTACCTATCATGATGGCGAAAGAGCCAGTACCTAATGAAGAAGGTGAAATTGATGAGTCAGTTGTTCTTGAAGATGAAACAGTCAATAAAGCAACGGCTTTATGGACATTGTCTAAAAATGACATTTCTGATGAAGAATACACTGAGTTTTACAAGCAGGTTTCTCATGATTTTCAAGATCCTTTAAGTTGGAGTCATAATAAGGTTGAAGGTAAAACGGAATACACGTCATTACTTTACATCCCTTCAAAAGCACCTTTCGATCTATGGGACCGTGATAGTACTAAAGGCCTAAAACTCTATGTGAAACGCGTTTTCATTATGGAAGATGCTGAGCAGTTAATGCCTCGTTACTTACGATTCATCCGTGGTGTGATTGATACTAATGACTTACCATTGAATGTTTCTCGTGAAATTCTTCAAGGTAGTAAAACGATTGATAGCATTCGTGCTGCATCAGTGAAAAAAGTATTGGGCGAGTTGAAAAAAATGGCCAATAACGATGCAGAAAAATATGCTGAATTCTGGAAAGAATTTGGTCAGGTCATTAAAGAAGGTGCTGGTGAAGACTTCGCTAATAAAGATGCATTAGCTAAGTTGATGCGTTTCTCAACAACTGAAACAGGTTCAGAAGAACAAACAGTTTCTCTTGATGACTATATTGGTCGAATGACTGAGAAACAAGATAAGATTTACTACATCACTGGTGAAAGCTTTGCTGCAGCTAAGAATAGTCCTCACCTTGAAGTTTTCCGTAAGAAAGGTATTGAAGTTTTATTACTTGCAGACCGTGTTGATGAATGGTTAACAAACTCACTCACTGAGTTTGATGGCAAACAACTGCAATCGGTTGCTAAAGGTGATTTAGATCTTGGTGAGCTTGAAGATGAAGCTGAGAAAAAAGCACAAGAAGAAACAGATAAAAATTTTGAAGACTTAGTTGAACGCGTCAAATCAACGTTAGGAGATAAAGTGAAAGATGTGCGTATTACACATCGTTTAACAGATTCTCCAGCCTGCTTAGTTGCCGATGAAAATGATATGAGTGCCAACCTTGAGCGTATGCTTAAAGCGGCGGGTCAACAAATGGGTCCTGATACAAAGCCTATTTTTGAATTGAACCCAGAACATCCAATGGTTGAGCGTTTGAAAGCTGAATCTGATGACGCTCAATTTACAGACTGGTCATCGATCTTATTTGATCAAGCATTACTGGCTGAAGGCGGTCAATTAGAAGATCCTGCAAGTTATGTGAAACGTTTAAATGAATTACTTTTAACGCTAACTAAGTAACAAGTCTATCGGCAGAAATGTCGACACTACGTTAAAATGCTGGGTAGATATCTATCCAGCATTTTTTTTGGAAAAAAACTATGAACGACACAACGTCAGATTCAGCTGAATTTCAGTCTGATAACTTACAACGCTTTATCTTCGATAATGCAGCTATTCGTGGTGAGTGGGTGCATTTAAGTGAGAGCTGGCAACATGTCACATCACGACGTGACTACCCTGTTGCTATCCAGCGTTTACTTGGTGAAATGATGGCTGCCGCTGCACTATTAGCAGCAACAGTAAAAATTAAAGGTCGCCTAGTATTACAAATTAAATCATCAGGTCCTGTGACATTAATGATGGTGGAATGTACTAGTGAAAATACCTTGCGAGCATTTGCACAGTGGGAAGGTGATGTAGCTGATGATGCAAGCTTGTCTGAAGTGACGGGTGAGGGTGCTTTAGCA
>JAQRMU010000087.1:0-6810 GCA_028598975.1 Gammaproteobacteria bacterium
ATCGCTCTGTGTTTTCCCTGTTCATCGGGTAGCATTTAGTTAAATTAATAGATGAAATAAACATGTAGATCCGAAAGCGGAGGATTTGCGGACGCGGGTTCGATTCCCGCCGTCTCCACCAATACAAGGCCACCCAATCGGGTGGCTTTTTATTTTCTGGCTTTAAACTTTAGTGATGGACGAGTGCCTTTTAATTGAAATTGTCCCCATGCATTAGACATGTTCAGAATAGGAGGTTCATCCTGTTGACTGTGCTTTCCTTGGTTAATAATATTATCTATTAAGTCTTGAAAATTATTGAAGATATGAAGGTTGTCAGTGTTACGTTGTTGTTCGCTAAATTGTGATGTGGATGCAAATGCGAGCAGTTTACTTCCCATTGAGCAGGAGTATTGAAGCTCACCCGCTTGGTTTGTAATGAGTAAACCTTGGCTCCACCCATCGGTCATGGCGGTAGTTTCTTGGCTAGCATGCTCTATTCCGTGAGCAATAATCATGGCGATCGCTTGTAAGTCTTTTTGTTCGGTTTTGCTAAAACGTTTAGCATTTTTAGGCCGGTGAACCATAATAACGCCCAGTCGCTTATGTGTTGTATTGTGGAATACGGGAACAAAGCAGGTGTTCATATAGCCTGCAGGCAGCATAATAGTGTTATAGAACTCGGCAATAAACGGACATTTACCAAAGTTATCAAACGAGGTTGTCGGGCTGTCTAGCTTGCTTACCCATTCAATTGTGTGGCTGTATTTATCTGATGTTTGACTTGAGATTGAACGGACAAAGGCATCATAAACCTCTGTGTTTGCCATTTCATCATAAATGTTGGATAGATCGTCATTTTCATCCTGCCAGCAAAAGGTATTGGCTATTGATGGAATGATGTGATGAAGCTCTTGTAAGATTGCGGGAATAAATGTCTGAGTGGGCAACCTTAAATGGGCCAGTTGTTCGAGTCTGCAAAATACGGGTTTAGACATAAATGACAAATAACTTTATAAGGTTAGTGAGTTTGAGTTTACATTTAAACTTTTAAATAAGGAAATAGAGTTGCGAGTTCATCAGCAGTTAAATTGTTCATAGTTTGGATATTTCGTTCAAATACTTCATTAGGTGCCACCATATGTTCCAAGGCTTTTTCCATGCTGGCTTCACGAATAAGGTGCAAGATGGGGTAAGGTGAACGATTGGTCAGGTTCTCAACCGAATCTGCTGGTGTATCAGCAAAGCAATAGTCTGGATGAAAGCTGGCAACTTGAAATACACCTTCCCAGTTAAATTCTATTAGTAGCCCATCAACACTATCTAAAAACTGATTATAGTCGTCAAAGTCTGCCAAAATATGAGGGAGAACAATTAAGCTTGTTTCTATTTCTTTGGGCGCTGTGCTTTCAAGTAACTTCAACTCATCGTAGAGAGTATTTAAGACATTTTCTGGTGTATCAGCATCACTGATTACAATGCGTATTTGATTGTTACGACGAGGCTTGGCAGCAAATGGACACAGATTAAGACCAATGACGACATCATCGAGCCATTGTTCTACAGCTTTTTGTTCGTTTGCCATATTAGTTTGCTTTTACTTTAATTTGTGCTTGTTTGATGAGTGCTAATAGACCTGCATCTCCGCCCATAAAAGCCAACATAAAATCATTACTCGTAAGGGCTTTTTCTGGATTGATACTGACGTGTAATTGCTGTGGTTGTTGTGTGAACTTAAGGACCTCATCAATCATAGGAACAAATAATGGCCCCCAGTTTTGTTCGGCAACGTACTGCAATTGTTTAATTTGATTCACTGACTCTTGTGTAAGTTGCTCTTGGGAACGGCCTGTTTTCTTTGCCGCGACAGCACGGATCTTTTCAATAATGCCTTGGTTTTTAAATGTGAAAGAGAACGTGTTAAGTGTTGTTGACATCATACCTGCTAATGGCTTTTCTGCCGATTCGACATCAAACGTAGCTAACCAGTCAGCACCACCAAAAGATAGCTCAGTATTAAAATAAAAATTATCAACCATTGTGTCAGTCGATGAAATGCTTAATAGTCCTGTTTCTGGGTCTAAGGCATATGAAAAATGGCTAGAAAAATTGATTTTTTCACCAAAGGTATCAACTAATGCTTGAAGGTCAGGATCATTTTGGATCATGCTCGGGTTTAGTTGTAGCGAGGCATTATCAATTTTGATTGCCATTGATGGTGGTAGCGTGGCTTTTTCTTGGTTAAGTGTCTGCCAATTGAATCCGCTGATTTCAATATTACCGAGATTAATATCGGGTTCTTGTTCATTACCTTTTATTTTAAAGTTGGAGATAGAGACACTACGATAGAGTGGTGATGCATCGACAGCACTATAACTGAGGTTAACACCTTCTGCTTTTGCATCATCAACAAGTTTAGAGAGTGTGTCTTGAGCTTGAATATCGGCTTGGTGATCAACGTAATAATAACCACCGGCTAAAGAGGCGGTGATTACTGTGGTAATTGCTAGGATAGAAATACTACCACGTACTTTAGCTTTTATTTTATTCACACAAACTCCATATAATGTTTAGATTTTTATTAAGAACTGCACGATAACATAGAACAGCCCGCACGGTCTCTTGCCCAGTCGGGTCGTTTGACTGCAAACTTTTCAAAACGTTCATCGACATCATAAGGATGACGAAGACACTCTAATAATGTGTGGATTAAGTCAAAATTACCCTGTTCAGCATCATCAATAGCAAGTTGAGCGAGATAGTTGCGTAGTACATAGTTCGGATTAACGGAGTTCATTGCTTTTTTTCGAGCCAAATCCGTAACGCCGTCTAGTCGTGCATGATGTTGATATTGGCGTAGCCATGAACAAATTCTAGTCATATCATGTTTTGATATTGAATCGAGATCGTAATAAGCATCGCTTACAATAGTGAATAAGTCTTGATCCGATTGTTCACCCTTATCGGTACTTATGTTTGCTAAGGCGCGATAGAAAATGGTCATGTCCGTTTCGACGAGTTGTAACACCTTATGTAGTTCTTTTTGTAGCGATTCATCATACTGATTAAGCCCTAGCTTCTGGGCGCGCATAGCCTGCACTTTGTTCTGATAATCCGTAGCGTAATGCGTGAGAATTTCGCGTAAAGGCTCTGCCTGTTCAATTAGGGGATAAAGTGCATTAGCAAGTTGGAATAAGTTCCATTGAGCCACACTCGATTGATTGTCAAAACGATAACGTCGACCACTGGCATCCGTTGTATTGGGTGTCCAGTTTGGGTCGTAATCTTCTAACCAACCATACGGGCCATAATCAATGGTTAACCCCAAAATAGACATATTGTCAGTATTCATTACGCCATGTACAAACCCCACTCGCATCCAATGAACAATTAACTCAGCCGTTCGTTCACAGACTTCAGAAAACCATGTTAAGTAGACATCAACACTTGGCTCACCAAGGTGTGGAAAGTCAGTGCGAATCGTGTAATCAACCAACTGACGTAAGGTATTAATATCACCACGAGCAGAAAACAGTTCATAACTGCCAAAACGTAAAAAGGAGGGAGCAACACGGCATACAACAGCGCCAGGTTCTTCTCTAGGGCGACCATCATAGAACATATCACGCACCACAGACTCACCGGTGGTGACCAAGCTCAAGGCGCGGGTGGTGGGTATACCCAAGTGGAACATGGCTTCACTGCATAAAAATTCACGTACAGAAGAACGTAACACTGCCAAGCCATCAGCGGTGCGAGAGTAGGGGGTTTCACCAGAACCTTTTAATTGCAGAACAAAATGTTCATTTTGATCATTAACGGCCTCACCTAAGTTAATCGCTCGACCATCACCTAATTGACCTGCCCAATTACCAAACTGGTGGCCACCATAACATTGAGCATAAGGCTTCATTCCATCAAGTAACTGGTTACCGGAAAATACTTGCGTAAATGAATCTGATTCACAGGCTGTTGTTGATAAGCCAAGTTGAGCGGCAACTTCATGGGAGTAAGCAACTAATTTAGGAGCTTTGACTTGAGTGGGTTTAACAAAAGAATAGCACGCCGATAATACTTGGCGACGGGTATTATCTGTCTCAGTATCGGCTGGCAGTTCCCGTGTAAAACGATTATCGAAGTTAAATAGTAGATTAGGCATGTTTTTATTATGCACCACAGAGACACTGAGAGCACAGAGTTTTATGTTTATAGAACTTCAATGATAACGGGTATAGTACAAGCATAATTCTACGAATTATTACTTGTGCTTTGAAATGCTCTAGAGCGGATATAGTTGTAGGAACGGCTTCAGCCGTGAATGGGTCTTAAAACATAAACAGGTTTTGGTGGTGTTTTCCACCCTTCGCGGCTAAAGCGCGCTCCTACAATGGACGTATCGTTTTGGTGCTGTTTTCAACTGCGGTAGGAGCGATGTCCTCGTCGCGAAGGCGCTATGCAGCATTGCAAATCTACAGCGATCCTCAACTCCGCTCTCTCTGTGGTTGTTTGTTTAATTTATAAGTAGTTTAACTAGGCAAAAAAACCATATATTTAGTATAGTTAAACATTGATCTTATAGTTCAGGTATACGCACATGAAGCGACCACAGGCATTACGACAACCAACTCAACAAGAGATTCAACCAGTAATACAAGCACTTAATGGTGGTCAGCTTGCACAAGCAGAAGCTCTAGCGAAGAAATTATTAAAACAATTTCCGAATGCCTTTGTGTTGCATAACCTTTATGGCAACGCATTAGCGGGACAAAATAAACATAAAGATGCAGTGACCAGTTTCCGAAAAGCATTAGAAATAGATCCTAGTGTTGCGGGGCTTCATTTTAATGTCGGTATTTTATTAACCAATATGAATCGCTTGGAAGAAGCGATTAGCAGTTACAAAAAAACAGTCAAATTGGAACCGTCATTTACCGATGCACATTACAATTTGGGGGCAGCCTTACAAGCCCAAGGTCATTTTGAACAAGCGGCAGAAAGTTATAAAAAAGCCGTTGAACTTGAGCCTGGTTTTTTTGAAGCGATGGTTAATATGGGCGTGTGCTTGCAAGAGCAAAGTCAATTGCAGCCAGCAATTGATATATACCAACGCGCACTGACCATTCAGCAAGATGCCAAAGTCTATTTCAATATGGGCACCGCCTTAAAAAATGAAGGTAAGCTAGAAGATGCTATTGATAGTTACAATAAAGCATTAGAACTCGATCCAAATTATGCTGAGGTACACAGTAATTTAGGTGAAGTGTTACGCGACCAAGGTCGTTACGATGAATCGGTTAAGTTTTATAAACAAGCATTGGCGATTGACCCTAGCCTTCCCGTGGCGAATTATAGTTTAGCTGTCTATCTCTATGATAGTGGTGACTTAAAAGGTGCACTAGATCACTTTAAAGCCTCCCAATTTGCTGACTGGGAAGAGCGGATGTTGTATTGCCTGTATAAAACAGAGCGATATGATGAGTTTAAGAAAAACTTAGATGAGTTAAAAGCCGTTAAGCATGATTCACCGTTCTTATCAACGCTAGCACAGCACTATGCTGAAAACTTTGGCGGTGAAAGTGATTACAACTTTTGTCCCGATCCAATGAGCTTTGTCTTTCACACCAATATCCCAGAGCTTAAAGGCGAAAACAGTGAATTACGAGAGGCCTTATTAAAAGAAATCCGTAGTGCTGATGTATCAGAAAAGATGCAAGGTCGCCTAGTGAATGGTGTGCAATCAGCAGGTAACTTATTAAAACGTCCAGAACCGGTATTTCAACAATTAGCAAAATGTGTGGCTGAAGCTGTGGAACGTTACCGTAAAAACTTTGAAGGCGCAGATTGCGTATTAATTAAATCATTCCCGAAAAAGACCGAGTTTGCTAGCTCATGGTATGTGCGAATGCAACAAGGCGGTCACCTAAACTCCCATATTCATGAAGAAGGCTGGATCAGTGGTGCAATGTACTTGTCATTGCCAACCAAGAAAGAACACGAACATGAAGGCAGTATTGAAGTCAGCACCCACGGTGATGAATACCCGAAAAAACATGACAACTTCCAAGTGCAAGCATTAGCACCAGAAGTAGGAGATTTCATCATGTTCCCATCATCACTGTTTCATAGAACCATACCATTTAGTTCTGATGAAGAACGTATTTGCATCGCTTTTGATTTAAAACCGATGTAGGTTCGATTTTAATCGAACACGCCAAACTGCTTTAGTGGTACCATTTGTAGTACGCGAGAATCAGGAGGTAATATATCGTGATTAGATTAACTGCAACAGAAGCTAGAAAATCATTTTTTGATTTAATCAAGCAAAGCAATCAGAAGCATGAAGTATTTGAAGTTCAGCATAAAGCAGGCAACGCTATACTCATGTCTGAAGATGAATATGAAAGTTTACAAGAAAGTCTTTATTTATTGTCACAACCAGGCTTTAAAGACTCTTTTTCAGAATCAGCAGCGGAAAGTGAGACGGTTAGTTTTGAAGACGTGTTTGATGAAAAGCAATAAATGCGATACGCGCTAAGATTTACCAAAAAAGCTCAGAAAGACATCAATTCGCTCTCACTAAAACTAAAAAATAAAGCAAAAGATATTTTACGAAATAAGATTGCCCATGAACCTTACTTAGGAAAGCCATTAGTAGGCGGCTTGAAAGGCTATTATTCTGTCAGATTGTCTTATCAGGATCGTATCGTGTATAGAATTGAAGAAGAGCAGTGTGTCGTTTTGATTGTTCGAGCAAAAACACATTATGGGGAATGATTATCCCCCCGCTCTGACCCCATTGATTTCACTTGTCATCCTCAAGTGTTACACCTC
>JAQRMU010000087.1:6910-19418 GCA_028598975.1 Gammaproteobacteria bacterium
TGTCATCCTCAAGTGTTACACCTCCGTCATCCTCGAATGTTTTTATCGAGGATCTAGCGTATTAAGTAGATCCCAGCTAGAAGCATACTAGGATGACGAAAGAAGAAAAACCTGCACATTAAATTGAGAGGCTATAAGTATCATTTTGATACCACAGTAGCTTAACCACCCCCGATGTCAGGCAAACGTCATCCCCGATATTCTTTATCGGGGAGCTACAAATCTACGTTAATATCATGTAGAGAAGTAACAGGGCTGGAGAACTAAAAATGAATAATGGCGTAGGAGTGGCTTCAGCCACGAAGAATACGCAGCAAGCTTAAATTAAAACAGATGTGACTCATAGCGTCATATTATGACAATAAGTTTAAGATGTAATTTAGAGTTTAAAGCTGGTAATCAAGTAAAAACAATGACTTACATCTGGAATGCTAACTGCAAGGTCTAAAGCAAGCAAAAAGCTTAACTAAATTTTTTAAACTTCCAAAAGGAAATAAAAATGAAAAAAGTCCAACAAGGTTTTACATTAATCGAGCTAATGATCGTAATCGCGATTATTGGTATTTTGGCTGCTATTGCATTGCCTGCTTATCAAACATACATTAACAAAGCTAAGTTCTCTGAAGTCGTTTTATCAGTGGCTGCTGTTAAAACAGCTACGGAAGTTTGTATCCAAAATGGTCATACTTTGACTGTTTGTGCTGCAGGTTCGGGTGGTACTAATCCTGCAATTCGTGTTGCTGCTGCATTAACTGGTGCGGCTGATGGTGACTTTGTAAGTACTGTAACCCAAACAGCTGTTAGTGGTAATCTTGTAGCAACAGCAATTACAGGAAATGGATTGCAGGGTGAGATTTATAACTTAGTGCCTTCAGTTGATGTATCAAATTCCACTATAAATTGGGATATTTTATCTTCAAGCACATGTTTAAAAGCTGGTTACTGCTAGAAGTTGAAGTCTTGTTAGCTAGAAATCTAGCTTAGCAAAATGGATAGAGAAAAGCCTCGATTTTAATCGAGGCTTTTTTATTTGTTATTTATAAAGGTAAACATAATGGTAAGAGTAATGAATAAAAAAGTTCTAATATTAAGCATTGCATTACTTTCGCTATTATTTATTATCGCTCCCTTTCATAGCCAAGCTAATATTGGTGGCCTAGGTTTAAATTTGCCTTTTAATATTACCGTATGGTTATCAGCCATATTGTTTATCTCAGTTGTGATTATTGCTTCTGCTCGACTTCCAACTCTGATTTATAGTCGCTCACTTCTCTATTGTTTGATTTTTCCTATAGTTGTTATTATTGCTGGATTTGTATCTGAAGTGCCGCAAGCTACCGTTTGGTTTTTTCGGCAACTTTATATTCTAGGTGGTTTTTTATTTCTATTTTCACTGTTGCAGTTAAGGCTCTCTGTCAAACAGATAGATCAATTACTTTATGTCTTAGTTTTGTCTACGTTTTTACACAGTCTAGTGGGTGTGGCCCAGCTATTTAACCTGACTGAATTACGAGGATGGATACCGATCGGCAACAAACAACTCCCTATAGGCATATTCCAGCAAGTTAATGTCCAAGCTACTTACTTAGTTACAGGGCTTGGCATTATCTTATATTTGATTAGTCGCCCATCATTTAATGCATCAAAAATAGTAACTAAAAGCCTATTTATATTGACCTTTGGCTTGGCTGTATATGTGATTGTTTCAACAGGGTCGCGTATTGGGATTTTATCGCTTATTTTGATGACTCTTTTAATGCTATTAAGCCGTAAGAAATATTTATTACGCCATAAAAAAATAATGCTTGGTATTGTTCTAGTAAGTATTTTTTCTGTGATTGCTGGGCAATCAGGATTTTTACGAGCTTTAGATAAAACAGAAAAAATGACTGAAGGTGAATATTCATCTGCAAGGTTAACAATGTATGCTATTGCTGAAGATTTAATTCGCAATAAACCACTCTTAGGTTATAACAGCGGCTAGAACTTAGAGCAAGGTGCATGAGGGGAGGGAGGGGAAAAAGACTAGGGCACTGTAATTGCCTGACCGCCCTCTAGTAATGCTTATGCGGATAGTGAATTAAATCGAAAAAACCCATCAAGTGAGCTTACTTTTAAAGAGTTACATTTAAAGTAAAGTTTGATAGTGAAATTACCAGTAAAGTTAAGTAATATACATTGAGTACTTTTTAACTTTGAGGAATATAAATGTCGAGTAGTTTCTTTTATGAACAAGTAGACAAGAATGATCAAAATTCTGAGTTTTTAAGTGCTTTAGAGTCATTCTCGACTAAAGAAAATAAACAAGTCTATGTGGTTACTAGGCCTTTAGGTGATAGTAGGTATACGTATGACTTCAATCAAGGGTTGGTTTTACTGATCCCTAACTATAAATTAATTTTTATCAATTACGGCACTGACGATGAAGAGTTTGAGGAGTATGTGGATGACTTCATTGAAGATTTAGGAGCCATATCAGACAAGTTCCGATATAAAGATATTATAGGGAGACCGAGGGCTTGGAAAAAGCTTATAGAAAAGGTGGTTCTTGATGATGTGCAAGATGATATTGATAGGTTCCTAGAGGGGGTGAGACTCACAGATGGCCAGGAAAAGAAAAAGTGTGAGTTATTGATTTCTTTGATAACAGGCAGTGTTAACGATATTGAAAAAGTAAAAGCTGACGTACCTAACAACATTTTGGATAAGGTAAAACAAAAAATATTATTGTTTGATGGAGATCAGACGAGATTTGTATATCAGAAACATGCAAAGAAAAGAATTAACATCCAAGGTCTATCTGGTACAGGGAAAACTGAACTTTTACTGCATAAGTTGAAAGAAATGTATGTTGAAAGTAAGGATTCCAAAATTGTCTTAACTTGCCACAATAAAATTCTAGCTAACAACCTGAAAAATAGAATTCCTGATTTCTTTAACTTTATGAAAGTGGAAGAACAAATAAAATGGAATGAGCGACTTTGGTGTATAAACGCTTGGGGCTCACAAAATGATGAAAACTCAGGTGTTTATACTCATGTTTGCCATAAGTATAAATTGCAGTTTAGAAGGTGGAGTACTTATGTCTCTTTTGATAGTGTTTGTCAGGCGGCACTGGATGAGTTAAAAGAGGTGAATATTGAAGATATTGGTTATGCATTTGACTATATGCTTGTTGATGAAAGTCAGGATTTTCCACAATCTTTTTTTGAACTATGTGAGAAAGTCACAAAACAGACTGTTTATGTTGCCGGAGATGTTTTTCAAGGTATCTTTGATAGTAAAATAATTTCTGAAATTACACCTGATTATTTGCTTAGTAAATGTTATCGCACAGATCCTAGAACGTTAATGTTTGCTCATGCTGTTGGCATGGGGCTTTTTGAAACGCCTAAATTAAGATGGTTAGAGGATGATGAGTGGAGCACCTGTGGCTACTTATATAAAAAAAATGAGATCAGTCATCAATACACCTTATCAAGGGAGCCATTAAGGAGGTTTGAGGATTTAGATAGTGACAACCTATCAAGTATCGATCTTATTACTACAACACATAATACTGGTGAGAGTAGTGAGAGTAAAATTATTCAAATTTTACGAGATATTAAAGAGGAGAACCCAACGGTACTTGCCGATGATATTGGTGTGATTATTATGGGTAATATTAAAGCAAGCTACCTATTAGCCGATAAACTTGAATTTTCAATACATGGGGAGTTTGGCTGGGCAGTTAATAAAGCCTACGAGTCGAAAAGGAAAAGAAAAGATACATTATTTGTGAGTAATCAGAATCATGTTAAAGGGTTAGAATTTCCATTTGTAATATGTGTGACAGAAAGAATAAATAATCAGGGAAACTATAGAAATGCTCTTTATATGACATTAACAAGGTCATTTTTAAAAACATACTTACTATTATCACAAGAAAATAATCCTGAATTATTTAAACAATTAGAATCAGGGCTTGCAATGATTAATTCTACTGGAAGCATGACTATAGGTGAACCGTCGGATCCCGAAAAAGAAGCCATAAGAACAACGATTAATTACAATAGCGAGAATGTTTCATTTTATGATTTTATCCATAACATATTTGATGATATGGGTATTATGCCTTTGTTTAGGACCGTTCTTTTTGAAATCGTTACAAAAATGGCAGAAAATAATTTTGATGAAGAAGAAGTGAGGGAAATCATCTCATTTTCATATGAAAAGATGTTAAAAGCTGATGATTCATGAAGCGATATTCATTCTCCATTAATGATTGGTTTGCTAGAATTTTATTTAAACCAATAAGAAATAAGCAAGATGTCATAAAAGTTCTCATGAGTACAATTAAGTTTATGACGGTTAATTATCAGGTAAAGCCAGAGCATTGCTGTGGAGAGATTATTCTTCTCGTATCGAAAATGAGTAGAATTTTTTTTATTACAGAAAATAAATATTTTTCAATAAACTTTCCATTCACGGTGGAAGATAATAATGATGAACTTAACTTTCTTTTTAATGGTGACTGTGAAATAGATAGCCAAATAACTTCAGAGATAATCGGGTTGGTTGGCAGAGAAGATTGCATAACCAGTTCTTGTGTTATTGAGTTTGCAGATCAAGTTGATACATTGGCAGCACAAATACCTGAACTTTGGCCTCTACTGATAAGGTTGTTAACATTTGAAGATGGTTATATTAGATATGATGATGATGCTGAACACGAAAATGGGTTAATCCATCCTAAAAACCACTATGATGTGTTTTATTCATCTAACACATCATTCAAAATAGGATTAAGGGATAGCGTTTCTACGGACAGTTTAATTGATATGTTGAGTCCCGACTCTGCTTGCCATTTCCTAGAGTAAGCAAATAGTACAGTCTGTAATTTATAAGTTTTTATCACCATTAGTTTTACCTATTCCTAAGTGTTATCTAATAGCTAAAAAGTATTACAGCGTGACCCCCGTGTGACCCCGACCTTTCAGGCAATAAAAAAGCCCTAGCTGTTTTATCAGCTAAGGCTTTGATATTTCTTGCATATTCATGGAGCCGGAGATAAGACTTGAACTTACGACCCTCTGATTACAAATCAGATGCTCTACCAACTGAGCTACACCGGCAATGAAAGATGAGAATTATACGTTTGCTAATCCAAGCATGCAAGCAATAATTCACGTTTCTTACAATTAAATCAAAATGCGTATTAAAAACATTTTAATTTGAAAAATGGGGTGAGTAATGGGGCTCGAACCCACGACAACCGGAATCACAATCCGGGACTCTACCAACTGAGCTATACTCACCATTGTCTTGTTTTATCACAGTTAACACTAAGTGCTCGCCTGCAAAGTTAAGCCGTGTATTGTACTTCCTTTATCTCTAAGGTCAAGGAATAATTCTTAAAGAACGGCTGATTCAGAGAGTCAAACGAGTTCTAGGTCAATTTTCTTTTCATCTAGGTCAACTCTGACTACTTGTACATTGATTTTGTCGCCAAGACGGTATGTTTTTCTGGTTCGTTCGCCCATTAAACGATGGCCTGCTGCATCAAATTGATAATAATCATTTTTTAATGAGGTAACGTGGACTAAGCCTTCAATATACATGTCGCTTAATTCTACAAAAAGTCCAAAGCCTGTCACTCCGCTGATGATGCCTTCATGAACTTCACCAACACGTTCTTGCATGAATTCGCATTTCAACCAGTCACTAACATCTCGCGTTGCTTCATCAGCACGACGAGAGGCCATTGAACAGTGTTCTCCTAGCTTAACCATATCCTCATGTGATGAACGCCAATCGGCTTTTTTCTTGCCTGAAATGATGTGGCGAATAGCACGGTGAACTTGTAAGTCAGGGTAGCGACGAATCGGAGATGTAAAGTGAGCATAGGCTTCAAGTGATAGGCCAAAGTGTCCTTCATTATCTGGGCTATACACGGCTTGTTTTAAACTTCGTAACATAACTGTTTGCAGTAAATGTGCATCAGGACGTTTTCTTGCATTATTAAGTAGTGATGCATAATGAGATGGTTGAGGTTCGCTTCCACCACCTAGAGATAAACCTAATTCACCTAAAAACTCACGTAGCCCATTGAGCTTTTCTTCTGATGGTGTTTCATGAATACGGAATAAGGCAGGAATTTGATGTTTTAACAAAAACTGAGCGGCAGATACATTTGCTGCTACCATAAATTCTTCAATTAGACGGTGAGCATCGTTGCGTTCACGTGGCTCAATGGTTTGAATTTTCCTGCTTTCATCAAAAATGAATTGCGTTTCTGTCATTTCAAAGTCAATGGCTCCACGCTCTTCACGGGCGCTAAGCATGACTTTAAATAAGTCGTACATTGTTTCTAGACCCGGTAATACATCAGCATATTCTTTACGTAATGCTTCATCACCATCAACAAGCATGGAGGCTACTTTAGTATATGTTAAGCGTGCCTTGGAGTTCATTACGGCTTGGTGAAATTGGTGTGATTCAAGTTCACCTGAGGTATTGATAACCATTTCGCAGACCATGCATAGGCGATCAACATCTGGGTTAAGTGAACATAAGCCGTTAGATAATGCTTCTGGCAGCATGGGAATAACTTGGCTTGGGAAGTAGACTGATGTTGCACGTTCTTGGGCATCTTTATCGAGTGGGCTTTTAGGCTCAACATAAGAAGACACGTCAGCAATAGCAACCCATAGTCGCCATGAACCTGACTTCAACTTCTCTGCATGAACGGCATCATCAAAATCACGTGCATCTTCACCATCAATAGTAAGTAGTGGTAGATCGCGTAGATCAAGTCGGCCTTCAATTTCTGCTTTGGGAATGTCGCTACCAAATGATTCGGCTTGATTAAGTGCATCGACAGACCAGATGTGTGGCAGGTCAAATGCACGTAATGCAATGTCTATTTCCATACCAGGTGCCATATGGTCACCTAAGACGGTTACTATTTTTCCGAGAGGTGAACGATGTTTGTTGGGATGTTCTGTAATTTCAATTTCAACAATTTGACCTTCTGTTGCATCCATTAAACCTGCAGGCGGGATTAATATGTCTTGGCTAATACGGCGGTTATTTGGAACTAAGTAATAAATACCTGCATCGGCGATGAGTCGACCAACAATTAAAGGGTTTCCACGTTGAAGCACTTCTACAATCGCCCCTTCTTTACGGCCCCGTCGATCAACACCTGAAATACGAGCAACGACACGGTCACCATGCAAAACAACGTGCATTTCACGTTCTGTTAAGAAGAGATCATCACTACTGTCATCAGGAATTAAGAAACCATAACCATCGGGGTGACCCATCACTCGACCAGAAACAAGGTTCATTTTAGATACAATACCGTAGGCATTTTTGCGGTTACGTAATAATTGGCCATCACGTTCCATTGCACGAAGACGGCGACGTAATGCCTCTGTTTGCTCTTCACCTTTAATGCCTAATAGTTTACCAATACTACGTCGAGATAAAGGGCGGTTATTTTGCTTGAGAAGCTCTAAAATGAATTCACGACTTTGAATAGGATTGTCGTATTTTTCTGATTCACGTTTAGAGTGAGGATCTTGTTTGTTTTTATGTGTCATTGACAGTGATTATCTCGTCGGTATTTGTGCAAATATTCGCGTAAAAAAGAGTAGCGTTATAATCTTTATGTTGAATATAATCTAAGCGAATGTTTTTAAAGTGACTATTCTATAGTCTTTAGCATAATTAGCCACTTTTTTCCTATCCATTTCGATCGCAGGTTTTTCATTAACGGTTTTAAATAGTGATAACTCTTTTGTCGGCTTAGTTTTTGCTTGGCTCTAAGGAGTTAATTTATTTGGTTTGAGTAAATACGATAGTTTATGGCGTATTTATTCAAAAAAAATGAAATTCTCGAAAGGTATGTCGGAAGAATATTGCCGACAAAGCGGCAAATGATGTAATTAGCCTTCGTAGAATGATGAATAACCGAGTATTATTAGAACAAATTATTTATTGAAATTATAAAAGAAGGTCGCAATGGCTACACTTATTGATTCTATTGATGAACGTACAAAGCTGGCAGGTACAAATCATCTTGAGGTTTTATTATTTAGTTTAGGAACAAATGATGAAACGGGTCGAGATGAAACGTTCGGTATTAATGTTTTCAAAGTTAGGGAAGTTTTAAACATTCCTGAAATAACAAGCGCACCTGATATGCCGAACGGTGTGGAAGGCTTTGTTAGTTTACGCGGAGATATGGTCCCTATCATCAATTTGCAGAAGTTTTGCAATTTGACCTCAAATGATGAACCTAGCATTTTAATGATCACCGAGTACAACACACATGTACAAGGCTTTTTAGTCAACGGTGTTGATACGATTCAACGATTAAACTGGGAGCAAGTAAAAGAGCCGCCTCCGCTATTGTCAAAACGCCTTGGTGGCTTGGTGACAGCGGTATCTGAATTAGATGACAAGCGTTTAGTGATGATTATGGATGTTGAAAAAGTGCTTGCTGATGCCGGTGGTTTCTATGATGAAACTATCTTTGATGGTATTAATAAACTTGATACAGAGAAGCAACACACCATTCTATTTTGTGATGACTCAAATATTGCTCGTAAACAGATTATGAAAGCACTTGAACATATGGGTGTTAAATACCGTGTTGGGCATAATGGTAAAGAAGCATGGGATATCTTGAATGAGTTTGCAGAGAAGTGTGAAAAAAATGGAACAGATATCACGAGTGAAGTTCAAGCCGTTTTAACAGACGTAGAAATGCCAGAAATGGATGGCTATGTATTAACTCAGAAAATTAAATCTGATCCTCGTTTTTCTACATTGCCTGTCATCATGCATTCATCATTAACGGCGACTGCAAATATGGCAATGGGCAGGAGCGTAGGTGCTGATGCTTATGTTCCTAAGTTTCAACCCAAAGAGCTAGCAGATACACTTGAAGGTTTCTTCGCTGAACTTCCAGAATCAAAATAGAGTCAAGGACAAAGTGTGAGTATAAGAAGGTATAGCCTATTTGATAGCCTTATTATGGAGTGTGATAAGGCACTGAAAACAGTTGTGGGTCAACCTGAAACAACTGACCGACCTGTGCCCGGAAGCGAACTGGATGAGCACGAGTTAACCGCAGCCGAACAAGCGCTATCAACACGGTTGATGCGCGTTAATCATTCGGGAGAAGTCTCGGCTCAGGCGTTATATCAAGGACAAGCACTAACGGCGACCCTGCCTGAAGTGCGAAAAGCAATGGAACAAGCCGCACTTGAAGAAAATGACCATTTAGTTTGGTGTCAGCAACGTGTGGAGTATTTTGGTGGACATACCAGTGTGCTTAATCCATTTTGGTATGCAGGTTCATTTGTGATGGGGGCTGTCGCTGGGAAAATTGGTGATAAATGGAGCTTAGGCTTTGTTGCAGAAACAGAAAAGCAGGTTGTTAAACACCTTGATGAGCATTTAGAACAAATTAGTGAACAAGATGAGAAAAGCCGCGCTATTCTTGAACAGATGAAAGAAGATGAATTGCACCATGGAACGATTGCTCTTGAAGCAGGTGGTGCAATATTGCCAAAACCAGTCCAATTGGTAATGGGGTTGATGTCAAAGGTGATGACAAAAACCAGCTATTGGATTTAATAAAAGGTCGTTAGGCCTTTTTTTTACTTGGTTTAATACGACAACGTTCTAAATTAGGATGTTTTGCTCAGTGCAATGGATACGTGAAATAGCTGATCATCATCGTCATCATTCGTGACGCGTAATACCGTTCCTTCTGCAACAAATGGAGGGAGGCGTTCCCCATTTGGATTCATGACAATATCAATTTCATCGCCTTCAGAAAGAGCAAAGTCAGTTGACATATAAAGGCCCGTTGCACTTAAATCACCACTTTTTCCTTGGTGTGCCTGACCGTTAGAACCTTTAATGGTATAGGTGATTTGAGTTTCAATATTCATTCTGACGAAATCACGTTTTTCATCGTAGTTATGATCAACCATCTTCAGAGTTCCTTTATTAATTCAGTATTGCCTATCTTAGTAGAGTATCCTAAGCTAAAAACACATCATTAAGCTAGAGAAAACTATGGTTAACGCCACAAAATTGAATCCAGAGAGTTTGTACCAACACTGTAATACAGAGCAGTTTGGTTTTAAATCAACTGCTGACCTTGAAAGTTTGCCAACAATTATCGGGCAATCACGCGCGCTAGACTCGGTTGATTTTGGCGTAAATATCACCGGTGATGGCTATAACCTTTTTGTAATGGGAGCGGCAGGATCTGGTAAATATACCTTAGTTAAACGCTTTCTTGATGAGCATGTAAAACACCGTGATAAAGCGGATGATTGGGGCTATGTCCATAATTTCACGGATGCACAAAAACCATGGGTTGTGTCCTTACCAGCAGGGCAAGGAAAGCAACTCCATCATGATATTGAGCAAGTCATCCAACGCTTATTAACTGATTTACCACATGTCTTTGATGATGAATATTATCGAGGGCGAATGCGTTCTATTGATGAAGCTGCGCGTAAGCACCGTGTCCGTTTGTTTGGTGTGTTGCAACAAGAAGCTGATCGACAAGGTATTATCTTGCTACGTATGCAAGATGGTAGTTATGCCTTTGCAGCGAAACGTGATGGCGAGGCGATGACATCAGATGAATTTGATCAGTTGCCAGTTGATCAGCAAGAAGAGACGGAAGATGCAATCGCAACATTACATGAGGAAATGCAACACACCTTATTAGAATTGCGGGAATGGGAGCGCGACAATCAGACTAAAGTGACGGCATTAAATGATGAAGTTGCAACAGAAGTGATTAGTCGTCAAATGGATAAGTTAAAACATGCTTATCCTAAAATAGGGCACTTACAGCACTATTTTGATGAGATGAAAAAAGACCTATTAAATAACGTTGATGCATTTTTAAAACCAGAAGAGGAAGGTGAAGAGGTTGCAACGAGTGCTGATGGTGCATTACACCGTCGCTATCAAATTAACCTGATTGTTGATAATTCTGACACCAGTGGTGCCCCTGTTATTTATGAAAACCTGCCAAGTCATCAGAGCCTTTTAGGGTGTGTAGAAAATATGGCGATGATGGGGGCTTTAATCACTGACTTTAGTTTGATAAAAGCGGGTGCGCTTCATCGTGCTAATGGTGGTTATTTAATTCTCGATGTCGAACAGTTATTAATGCAGCCTTATGCGTGGGAAGGTTTAAAGCGCGCATTGCAAGCAAAAGAAGTGCGATTCGATGCCCTAGAGCAGATGTATAATTTAGTGGCTACCGTATCGCTTGAACCTGAACCAATGCCTTTAGATTTGAAGGTTATCTTACTGGGCGACCGTAACCTGTATTATCGTCTGTATGAACTCGATCCTGAGTTTGCAGAGTTATTTAAAGTTGTGGCTGACTTTGAAGAGCAAATGGAACGAACGTCTGAAAATTATTTACTTTATGCACGCTTAATTGGAAGTACAGTTCAAAAAGAAGGGCTGATGCATTTGGAAACAGATGCGGTCGCAAAGGTCATTGAACAAGCCGCTCGTTCGATTGAAGATAGTAGTAAATTTTCTTTGCACTTAGGTTGGATGACTGACTTATTGCGGGAATCGAGTTATTGGGCGCGTAAACGCCAAGCTAAACGTGTTTCACGTGATGATATTATTCAAACATTAAGTAGCCGAGAACAGCGTGTTGATCGTATTCGTGGTGATTTGTATCAGCACATTAAACGCAATATTACTCGCATTACTGTTTCTGGCGAACAGATTGGTCAAGTGAATGCCTTATCTGTTTTTTCTGTTGGCGAGTTAAGTTTTGCCCAACCTTCTCGGTTAACAGCAAACTGCCGCTTTGGCGATGGTGACATTTTAGATATTGAACGTGAAGTTGAGTTAGGTGGTGATCTACACTCAAAAGGCATGTTAATTATGAGTGGTTATCTCGGGGCAACCTACGCCAAAGATAAACCATTGTCCATGTCAGCAAGTCTTGTGTTTGAACAAAGTTATGGTGAAGTTGATGGCGATAGTGCGACTGTTGCAGAGCTATGTGCCTTATTATCAGCCATAGCAGAATTACCTTTAAACCAGTCCTTAGCGATTACTGGCTCTATGAACCAACGTGGTGAAGTACAGGCTATCGGTGGTGTTAATGAAAAGATAGAAGGCTTCTTTGATGTATGTTCAATCTTAGGGTTAAACGGACAACAAGGTGTGATTATTCCGAGCAGTAATGTACAACACTTGATGTTACGCCAAGATGTGATTGATGCCGTAGCCAGTGGCCAATTTCAGATCCATGCTATCGAAACTGTTGAGCAAGCACTTGGCTTATTATCAGGAATGTCCGTTGGTGAGCTAAATGAAGAGGGGGAGTATCCCAAAGAATCATTTAATGCCGCTATTGCTGACCGATTACAACTTTGGGTTGATGTTCACAAGCATGAAAAAGAATCAGGCTCAGATGAGCCTGATTAAAAAAGATTTAATCTGACTTTAATAG
>JAQRMU010000088.1 GCA_028598975.1 Gammaproteobacteria bacterium
TATATTCTGCCGCAATGTGTTAATTTATTTTTCGCCCGAACGTAAATCTGACATTTTGAATAGAATGGCAAAATCTTTGAACCCTAGGGGGTATCTATTCTTAGGCGCATCAGAAACCATTACTGGTTATAGCGATGCGTTTGAAATGGTACCTAGCCCACAAGGTGTATTTTATCGACGTAAAGATTAAGTTTTTGTTGGCTCGTTATTAATAACAGTTTGCCCCATCTGTTCATTAATTGAAGGAGGAGGCTCACATAGGCCTAACCAACTACCAATGCGGCGGAAGATGTATTTTATCAAACGCCATAGTCTAGGCAGCAACCAAATCATAATTAAAATGAAAATGACTAAACCAATAACGAAGAGGATCGGGTAATTTAATGCCGCCCATAATCCACCTATAACGAGTAGATCTTCACTAATAGAAGCTGTCCAGTTGGTGACAGGTTCGGGGGATGTATTTATCAGCAACCGACTTCCCGCCTTTGTTGCATGAGTCCCGGCTGCTAATGTTCCTCCCAGCAAAGCGGATGTCAGTTCCATTGCTGGGCCAATATCACCGACAGCACTTGATGCTAGCATTGCACCAGCAGGAATGCGGATGAAAGTATGGATAGTGTCCCAAGCTGAATCTACCCCTGGAATTTTATCGGCAAAAAACTCAACGCAATACATAAAGCCGGCAGCAGTCATGACCATTGGATTGGTTAATACCTCTAGTTCAGCAGGCAAAGTCATATTGCCTGATGCGCCCATATAGCCGAGCATAAATAATGTTGCATAAAGATTAATGCCACTGGCCCACGCGGCTCCCATGCTAAGGGCGATAATACTGACTGCATCCATTTTTATTCTCCAATTCCACTGCGATTAACATGGTCGAGCGCATTAGTTTGTTATAGTGACAACTTTATTGGCTGTCGGAAGTATTGTGATGATAACCCGAACTGAATGTCTAACTTACCTTGAGACCTTATTAGAGCCTAATAGGTTCCAAGATTATTGTCCAAATGGATTACAAGTTGCTGGTCGAGAGGAGATCGCTAATTTAGTATCGGGTGTGACTGCTAGCCAAGAACTACTCGATGCCGCACTGGATTTAGGGGCTGATACACTTCTTGTTCATCATGGTTATTTTTGGCGAGGTGAAGACCCGCGTATCATTGGTATTAAACAGCGTCGCCTTAAGCAATTATTAATCAATGATGTAAATTTAATTGCCTATCACTTGCCCTTAGATGCCCACCCATCATTGGGTAATAATGCTCAATTGGCAGGTTTATTTGAGTTAGAAGTCGATGGGCGGATTTCAGGTACAGGTGATCCAGCAATTGCGCTATGTGGGTGTTTTACACAAGAGAAGTCCGTACCAGAGTTTGCTGATAATATAAGACATGTTTTGGCCAGAGAGCCTTTGGTGATTCAAGCTCATGATCGACCAATGACAACAATTGGTTGGTGTAGCGGGGCTGCTCAGGGGTATATTGAGCAAGCTGCTGAGTTGGGTTTAGATGCGTTTATGAGTGGTGAAATATCAGAACAAACCGTTCATCTTGCACGTGAACTAGGCATTAATTATTTTGCAGCTGGCCATCATGCAACTGAACGTTACGGTGTAAAAGCACTAGGCGAGCATCTTGCAGAACAGTTCGGAATACAGCATCAATTTATCGATATTGATAACCCAGTTTAAAATGGATAGTAATGACTGATTTAATAAATAAACTTAAAAAATTCTTTCGAATAACGCTTTGGCAAGAGATACCTGAGCAGTCAGGTTTTCTATTTCGTTGGTTAGTCGATAGTTTGCGAGTGAGTTTTATTGTTGTTCGAGAATTAGCGACGGGGGAATTAAACTTACGTGCAATGAGCCTTGTTTTTACAACATTATTATCATTGGTTCCTCTTATTGCCGTTGCATTTTCTGTCTTAAAAGCCTTTGGTGTTCATAATCAAATTGAACCGTTTTTACTTGGGGTCTTAGAGCCTTTAGGTCCTAAGGGGCCTGAAATAACGTCTAATATCATTGGCTTTGTACAAAACGTAAAAGTAGGTGTGTTGGGCTCATTGGGTGTGGCGATGTTGTTTTATACAATTATTGCGTTGATTCAAAAGATAGAAAATGCATTTAATTTTGTTTGGCGAGTAAAGCGAGCACGGACATTAGCAAGGCGATTTACTGATTATTTGAGTGTTGTCATGATCGGTCCTGTCTTGGTTGTAACGGCAATGGGGATTGCCGCGACCGTTATGAATAATGATATCGTCCAAAGTATGCAAGCAATAGAACCTTTTGGTACCTTATTATTGTTTATTACTAAGTTGATCCCTTATTTGATGATTATTCTGGCATTTACATTTTTGTATATGTTTATACCGAACACGCGAGTTGAACTTCCATCAGCACTTATTGGTGCAATTGTTGCTGGAGTACTTTGGGTATCTGTAGGGAAAATATTTGCATCATTTGTCGCTTCATCATCAAACTACACAGCAATATATTCAAGCTTTGCCATTTTATTCTTCTTTATGATTTGGCTGTATTTAGGCTGGCTTATATTATTGACGGGGTCACAAGTAGCTTTCTATTTACAGCATCCAAGTTTGGTTAGTTTAGGGGGGCATTCTTATACCCTAAGTCCGCGATTACGAGAAAAAGAAGGCCTGTCTTTAATGGTCGTCATTGCTCGTCAATTTTATCAGCAAAAAAATGCCTATAGTTTTCAGGAGCTAGAAAAAGAAACAGCATTAACGGCAGATATATTACAAGAGCTATTAACGACGCTTGAACAAGGCGGATTACTCGTTGAGTTAGCTGGCGATGAACCTCGCTATGTGCCTGCAACAGATAGTTCGGAAATAAGTGTAAAGTGTATTTTAGATTGTTTACGCACCGCTGAGGAGATAAATGTCGTAGTGTCTAAAAGTAAAGTTGAATCAGCTATTAACGTAGTATTAACGCAGTTAAATGATAGTCAGGAAGTGACATTAGCAGGCCTGAGTTTGCGTGAATTGAGTATGGGAAAATCAAGTGGCAAGTAGTTCATCACTTTCAGGTGTAAAGATTGTTTTAGCCGTTACGGGTAGTATTGCAGCCTATAAATCCGCAGATTTGGTAAGGCGATTGCAAGATGTGGGCGCTGAAATACGCGTAGTAATGACGCATGCTGCATGTGAATTTATTACGCCCCTGACGATGCAAACCTTGAGCGGTCATCCTGTCGCTTTAGATTTACTTGATATTGTCCAAGAATCAACCATGGGGCATATTACACTTGCACGTTGGGCTGATTGGATCGTGATCGCTCCAGCAAGTGCAGACTCCATTGCAAGATTGGCACAGGGACGGACGGATGATTTATTAACAGCATTATGTTCTGCAAGTGAGTCCCCACTCGCAATAGTTCCCGCAATGAATAACAAAATGTGGACAAACCCTGCAACACAAGATAATTTACAAACTTTAAGAAGTAGAGGGGTTCAGGTTCTTGGGCCTGCAAGTGGCGATCAAGCGTGTGGCGAGCAGGGAGAAGGACGCTTACTTGAGCCTTTAGATATTGTAAATGAGTTAGCAATACTTGCTGTACCAAAACAGTTACAAGGTAAGCACGTTGTTATTACCGCTGGACCAACACATGAACCGATTGATCCTGTTCGCTACATTGGAAACAGGAGCTCGGGAAAAATGGGCTTTGCAGTTGCCAAAGCGGCTGCAGAAGCAGGTGCAAAAGTAACGTTGATATCAGGACCTGTTCATCTAACAACACCTATAGGTGTGGATAGGATAAATGTTGAAACAGCACAACAGATGCATGATGAGGTAATGCAAAATGTGGCAGAGTGTACACTTTTTATTGCCTGTGCTGCAGTAGCTGATTATCAGCTTGAGTCTATTGAAAACAGTAAAATAAAGAAAATGAAAAATGACACTTTGCAATTAAAGTTAGTGCCAACCATTGATATTTTATCGGCAGTAGCTAGCCGTAAGGAAAAACCTTTTGTTGTTGGCTTTGCTGCTGAAACAGATAATGTTGTTGAGTATGCACAAAGTAAATTGGAGAGAAAAAAGTTAGATATGATTGCTGCAAATCATGTGGGCGAAGGAATCGGCTTTGCGGTTGATGATAATGCGTTACAGGTTTTCTGGCAGAACAGTTCGCAGACATTGCCTTTGGCACCTAAAAGCCAGTTGGCAAGAGATTTAATGACACTTATTATTGAGCAATATAATGCAAAAAATTCAATTAAAAATTCTTGATCCACGACTAGGTGATACGATTGAGCTACCTGATTATGCAACCAGTGGATCGGCGGGGTTAGATTTAAGAGCCTGTCTCGATGAAAATATCACGATATTACCGGGTGACACTATTTTAATTCCAACAGGTTTGGCTATTCATATTGATGATCCTTCTCTAGCATCAGTATTATTGCCTCGTTCAGGTTTGGGGCATAAACATGGTATTGTTCTGGGCAACCTAGTAGGTTTAATTGATAGTGATTATCAAGGGCAGGTATTTGTATCGTGTTGGAATAGAGGTCAAACGCCTTTTGAAATCGTTATTGGTGAGCGTATTGCACAAATGGTTTTTGTTCCTGTTGTGCAGGTTGGTTTTGAACAGGTGGATGAATTTAGTAGTTCAGAGCGTGGGACCGGTGGTTTTGGGCATACAGGGCGACATTAGGCAAGCAGTTGAAATTAAGGAATAGCAATGAACGCTATGGTTAAACTGGTATTATCATTAGGGAATAAAGTGATTGGAATAGTAGTACTGACGTTAAGTTGTGCTGCTGTTACTGCTGGTTTTCTATGGGAGCAACAACTGTCTACTCAGTACTACCAAGATGAGCAAGAAAGTCATCAGAAACAGGTGGCAATGTTATTGAATAAGAATATTGCATCCCGAGTAGAGAATATAGAAAAACAGATGCGTTCAGTTGCTAGCTCACCTCAAGTTGCTTCTATCTTACTCAAAAATAACTCAGTAACTATAGAGAAAAAACAACGTGAATTAGCGGTGAATTTCCCAAACGCTATCAAGGTATGTTTGATTCCTGCTCATGTTGATGATGTTGACCCAAAGGCATGTACCTCGATTTCCTTTGCTACGTTAAATAGCTTGCGATTGGCTAAAAAAGAAGGCATGGCTCCCATTGGGCTGATGAGGAAGGGAACTGATGATGCACATATATTATTGGCCCACCGAATCGTTAAAGGTAAAAAGATTGTTGGTGTACTTGTTGTGACATTAGCCGCTGAACGGGTCAATGACATATTAGGCTTTGACGCTAATTTTTCTGGCTATATTGAATTACAGCAGGGTATGAAAAAAGTTGCTACTTTGGCCAGTTTAGGTGATGCAAGTAATAAACAAGGTATTGCTCCCTATACTCAAGCAATTCCAAATACGTATTGGAAAATAGCCTATTGGCCACCGACAAGCCAACAGAGCATGCCATTATCAATGGCTGTACCTGCTGGCGTTTTACTGATTATCATCTTAGCTTGGTTCTTCCGTGAAGGTGTTCGGAATTACTTACTTAAACGCGATGTGGCAACATTACGAGCACAGCTAGTAGATTTACAGGCGGGAACATTGAAACCTAAATATCCGCTTTCTTTTGCTGTGATGAAGCCTATTGCTGGGGATGTTCAAGCGCTTGCTAGAGAAAACTACCATGCTCAGGCGAAGAAAGGTGCAACTGCCGATAGCATTAGTAAAAAAATGGAAGAACAAGAGCACAGGAATTCTGGCGAGCTAGACCTCTTGCAAGAGGGCGTAGATATTGATCCATCACTTTTTAAGGCAAATGATATTCGCGGAATCGTGGGTCACAATTTGACTGAAGATGTGGTTAGAGCGATCGGTCATGCGATAGGTAGTGAAGCGATAGGACAGGGGCAAAACCGATTGGTTGTTGGTCGAGATGGTCGTTTATCAAGTGCTGACTTAAGCCATGCCTTAATTGAAGGCATCCTCGCGAGTGGCTGTGATGTGCTTGATATTGGAGAAGTACCAACGCCAGTATTGTATTACACCTGTGAGAAAATGGGGACACACTCAGGCGTAATGGTAACAGGGAGCCACAATCCAGCTGAATATAATGGCTTGAAGATTATGTTGGCAAACCAGATGTTATCAGAAGATAAATTACAACTCATCTACCAACGAGTTGAGCAAAGTAATATGAGGATGGGCGAAGGTAAGTTATCTGAAACGAATGTAATCGACGATTATATTGGACGGATAGCGAGTGACATTAGACTTTCTCGTCCGATTAAGGTTGTGATCGATTGTGGAAATGGTATTGCAGGTGCCGTCGCCCCAATACTTTTCAAAACATTAGGTTGTGAAGTCATAGAGTTACATTGTACCGTTGATGGCAACTTCCCTAACCACCATCCGAACCCGAGTGACCCTGAAAACCTACATGATTTAACTGTAGCCGTAAAACAACATGGGGCTGAGCTAGGCTTAGCATTTGATGGCGATGGTGATCGCCTAGGTGTTGTCGATGGTTATGGTGCTCCAGTTTGGCCTGATCGCTTAATGATGCTCTTTTCTCAAGATGTGCTGTCACGAGTACCAGGTGGCATTATTGTTTATGATGTTAAATGTAGTAACCTTCTTGGAGAGGAAATCTCCAAGTCAGGTGGCGAAGCCCTAATGACCAAGTCTGGTTACGCATTCATAAAGAATAAAATGCAGGACGTTGACTCACCATTAGCGGGAGAGCTAAGTGGCCATATTTTCTTTAAAGAGCGCTGGTATGGCTTTGATGATGGTTTATATGCAGCAAGTCGATTGTTAGAATTACTTTCTAATGATCTAATGCAACGCCGGGCTACGGAAATATTTAGTGCATTACCAAGTCGTGAAAGCACTGCTGAAATAATTGTAGAAATGGGCGAAGGTGAAAGCCAACCTTTTATTCGGCAGCTAGCAGGAGAAGGACGTTTTGATGGTGCTGAGGTTGTTACAATAGATGGAATTCGAGCTGAATATCCAAATGGTTGGGGCTTAGTTCGTTCATCAAATACCATGCCTGGGTTGAGTTTACGGTTCGAGGCAGATTCTGCCGATGAATTACATGATATTCAACAACGGTTTAAGCAACAAATGTTGCAAATAAAACCGACACTAACACTGCTTTTTTAAAAAAGAGACTAAATGAGTTCAAATACACATAATGTTACAAAAGTTTTAACGGAAGCTTTACCCTATATACAACGCTTTAAAGGTAAAACACTGGTTATCAAATATGGTGGTAATGCCATGGTTGATGAGGCGCTTAAAAATAGTTTTGCACGGGATGTTGTATTACTCAAAGCGGTTGGGATTAATCCTATCATCGTTCATGGTGGTGGGCCACAAATTGGTGACTTACTGAGCCGTGTTGGTAAAGAAAGTGAGTTTATTGATGGCATGCGCGTCACTGATAGCGAAACAATGGATGTTGTTGAAATGGTGCTTGGTGGCCAAGTGAACAAAAGTATTGTTAACTTAATCAATACCCATGGTGGTCGAGCTGTTGGTTTGACCGGAAAGGATGGTAGCTTGATTTGTGCTGAGAAATTACATGTGTCACGTGACAGTAATGATCCAGCTATTAACGTGTCAGAACTGATTGATTTAGGTCATGTTGGCAAAGTAAAAAGTATCGATACCAGTGTCATTGAAATGTTGTTACAAAGTGACTTTATTCCTGTTATTGCACCAGTAGGAGTGGGTAAAGAAGGCCAGTCTTATAATATAAATGCTGATCTTGTTGCAGGAAAAATGGCTGAAGTACTACAAGCAGAAAAATTAATTCTTCTAACGAATACTGCAGGTCTATTAGATAGTGAAGGTAGTCTATTAACCGGATTAAATGCAAAAGAAGTGAATGAATTAGTTGATGATGGGACTATTTATGGCGGCATGTTGCCCAAGATTGGTTGTGCACTGGATGCGGTACAAGCAGGGGTGACAACGGCCCATATTATCGATGGTCGTGTACAACACGCACTATTACTAGAAATGTTTACAGATCAAGGTGTCGGCACATTGATTCGTGGAGGCTGGCAATAAAATGAGCGAACAACAAAAATCAACACGGGCAGAAGTGAAACGATCACGTCGACAAGAAATTCTTGAAGCCTTGGCGCATGAATTAGAACAAAATCCTGGTGAAAGAATTACTACAGCCCAATTAGCAAAAGGACTTGGAGTCTCAGAAGCTGCACTTTATCGACACTTCCCTAGCAAAGCGAGAATGTTTGAAGGCTTAATTGAATTTGCAGAAGAAACTATCTTCAGCCTAATTAACCAAATCTTAGAAAATGAACAGAATGCCATTGCTCGTTGTGAAAAAATCATCACCTTATTATTAGGCTTTAGTGATAAAAACCCAGGTATTAGTAGTATTCTTGTGGGTACGGCGCTGACAGGTGAAACAGAACGACTTCGACAACGCGTCAATCAATTTTTTGAACGCCTAGAAACACAATTCCGTCAGATCTTACGTGAACGAGAACTAACATTGACAGAAGCAGGAGGCCGCCCCGTCAATGAAACCGCTAACTTATTGCTTGCTGTCGTAGAAGGGCATTTACAACAATTTGTTCGTAGCGGTTACAAACAGTCTCCACTGACCGGTTGGGATCAACAGTGGCCATTGCTTGCAACATTATTAAGAGCCTATGCCTGACTAGTCATTCCCACATGTTTCAGCGGGAGTCTACTCGCCTTTAAAAATAGAATGTCTTGAGTACAATAATGATGCTCATTAAATGTTCTTAGAAAATGGAATAAAAATGGAGAATATCGATACTGGTATTCTCCATTTTTTTTGACATCACTTACAGCCAAGTCCACCTTTATTAAAGGATTAGTACCAAAGTACAATATCTAAAGCCTCACTACCTGTTTAAAATGAGCTCCCATTGAAAAGGAATTAATAATTTCGCAAGGATCTGCGTCTTAATTTTATTTTTAAGGAAAGGTTCATGGCTGTAGAAATTGGCATTATCAAAACACTTATCGGCACTACTGTTGCAATAGCAACTGATGGAACGCAACGTAACCTACAGGTCGGCGATCGTGTTTTTGCAGATGAAATTATTTCAACAGGTGCGACTGGTGCCGTTGAAATTGAATTTTCAGACGGTAGTGTTATGAACCTAGGGCGAAGCTCACAAACTCTACTTGATAATGACGTATTTGATATTCAGCAAGCTATTCAAACTCAAGAAGACGCACAAAATGAAGCAGATGCCCTGCAACAAGCATTACTAGATGGTGTTGACCCAACTCAAGTAGGAGAAGCAACTGCAGCTAGTGCGGGAGCAGAAACAACGGGTAATGAAGGTACAGATGTCATCCAAGTTGATTATGAGGGGGAGTCTGTAACGCCAACTTCAGGTTTTGATACAGAGGGTGTTTCAAGCACAAGTAGTGTCTCGACTATTGAGGAAGAAGGCAATAGAGGACGAGAAATAGACAATGCATCAGAGATCACCGTTGGCGCGGGCGACAGTGATACCGGTGCGGTAACGGAAGACGTTGATACTGACGCAGACAATGCAGGAGTTCAATTAATCAGTACCGGCTCATTAACCGTGACCGATGTTGATACCAGTGATACGGCTGAATTTACAGGCGCTGTTTACAAAGCGGGTCAAGCAGCAGCAACGGGCTCATTGTCAATTACAGCCGGTGGCGACTGGACATACACGGGCGATAATGCCGCAGTGCAATACCTTGATGTTAATGAAACCAAAGTTGAAGTATTTACCGTTACTGCAACCGACGGCACAACACATGACATTACGATTACGATTTATGGTGCTGAAGACCCATCTGACATTACCGTTGGCGCGGGCGACAGTGATACCGGTGCGGTAACGGAAGACGTTGATACTAACAGCATGCGGTATTGTCAAAACGTGGCCCTGCGACCATTCCTTCTCATTTAAAAACAACAGATAAAATTATTGCGATAGGATCATCAACAGGTGGTACAGAGGCCATAAAAGAGGTGTTGAGTCG
>JAQRMU010000089.1 GCA_028598975.1 Gammaproteobacteria bacterium
AATTGTTATGCTTGATTAACAGTCCCTAACCTTTGCCTGCTTGCTTCAAACAAACAAACGCCTGCAGCAACAGAGACATTCAAACTCTCGGCCCCTCCGTGCATAGGAATAAGCATGACTTGATCACAGTTTTCTCGTGTAAGGCGACGAATTCCCTTCCCTTCCGCCCCAAGTACAACTGCTAAAGGTCCTTTCAAATCAGCTTCAAAAAGTGTTGTTTCACTCTCTCCCGATGTACCAACAACCCACACACCATATTGCTGCAATTCACGCAGAACCCGCGCTAGATTAGTCACTTGAATAAAGGGTAAACGCTCTGCCGCACCACTTGATACCTTTAATGCTGTAGGCGTTAATGACGATGCACGATCTTTAGGTGCAATAACAGCGTGAGCACCAGCGGCTTCAGCCGATCTCATACACGCTCCTAGATTATGTGGATCTTGCACACAGTCTAAGATCAATAAAAACGGGGCTTCATCCAACTCATCCAATAACTTGAATAAATCAGTTTCATCTAAATTACCTAAAGGACGACACTTAGCAATGCCACCTTGATGGCGTGAATCAGGTGCCATTTCATCTAATTGTTCACGTTCAACACGATGAGGAACAATGCCATGCTTGCGTGCAGCATTAACAATATCGTTAATCCGTGCATCATCACGCTCATCAGATAACCAGATTTCTAATACACGCGTGCTCTTTACTTCCAGTGCAGCCTGAATGGCATGCAAACCAAAAACAAGATCATTTCCAACGGAACTACCTGCTTCAGATTTAGATGTTCTGCGGCGTTTCGTATGCTTGTGACTCTTGTCCTTCGATGGCGGGTTTGACATAAATTTCTACTCTACGATTTAATTGGCGACCAGCCTCGGTCTCATTAGTTGCTCTTGGTTCTGTTTCACCCCGCCCTACAGTCACTAAACGACTTTGTGAAATACCTTGTAGCACAAAATAATTTACAACAGACTGGGAGCGATGACGAGAAAGCGTCATATTATACTCTTCTGAGCCCACACTATCAGTATGTCCTACAACATGAATAACTGTGCGAGGGTAGCGAATCAAAATATCTGCCACTTTCTGCAAGGTTGGCATAAAGGCAGGTTTTAAACTTGCACTACCAAAATCAAATGAGATCTCACTTGATATATCAATTTTAAGACTTTCATCTTTTAAACGCTGCACTTCAATATCATGGTTTGCTTGCTCTTCTGCTAAGGCTGCTTCCATTTCATGTTGCTGTTTATCCATATAGTGTCCAATACCTGCGCCTGCTGCCGCACCGACAGCCGCGCCAACAAGCAATCCACCTTTATCATTTTCTATAGCATGGCCAAGAACAGCACCTGTAACAGCACCTATGATTGCAGCATTTTTAGCACGTTGATTAGGGTCATCTGTAGCACAAGCACTCAGGGCACTGACTATAGCAACGACTAATGCTAGTTTTTTCATTTTTAACACCTCTTAATCCTTATTGATTATTACTATTGTAGACCTACGTAAGGATGGTGTCTATACTGCTTATCAAACATTTTTAATGAGAACTACTATGGAAAAACACTTTATTCCTGTCAATATTGCACTATTAACCATTTCTGACACTAGAACGAGTGATAACGATACATCAGGAAAGGTTCTGAAAGAGCGAGGCATAGACGCAAGCCATCATATTGTCTCTCAGCAGATCGTCCCTGATGATGTGTATAAAATCCGCGCTATCATTTCTCAATGGATTGCCGATCCTGATATTCAAGCTGTTATTACTACAGGTGGTACAGGACTCACCGGACGAGATGGAACACCTGAAGCCGTTAAGGTATTACTCGACAAAGAAATTGAAGGGTTTGGCGAATTATTCCGTCAAATCTCTTATCAAGATATCCGCACATCAACCATTCAATCTCGTGCGATTGGTGGTGTTGCTAATGGTACCTTTATCTTCTGCCTTCCAGGCTCAACAGGTGCCTGTAAAACCGCATGGGATGACATTCTTAAAGAACAGTTTGATGCCCGTCACCGTCCTTGTAACTTTGTTGAACTCATGCCTCGACTATTAGAGAAATAATGCAAATAACACTCTATACAACGGCAGGTTGTCATCTTTGTGATCTTGCTGATGCCATATTGTTAGCGCTACCTACTCAGTATCACTTAGAAATTCTTTATACTGAAATTGGTGATGATGATGACTTAGTTGAACGCTATGGCATTCGTATTCCTGTTATTCAATTTCCTGATGGAACTGAAATTGGCTGGCCTTTTGAACAGCACGATATCGAAACCAAGCTGAGTCAACTATAATCTTTCCCTACCACTCTATAAAGACCCTCACAAAACATGACAGTCCAATATATTGATACCGAAGTAGAGCTCATCTCTTTTTGCCAAACAATTGCCGATGCAACGTGGATGACGGTTGATACCGAATTCTTACGCGAAAAGACCTACTCACCTCAATTATGTTTAATTCAAGTGGCAACAGATGAACATATCGCCTGTATTGATCCCTTGGCGCTCACTAATTTAGATCCTATTCTCGATCTTATCTACAACCCAGATATCACGGTTGTATTCCATGCCGCACGCCAAGATCTTGAACTACTGTATATAATTAGAGACAGCCTCCCTACCAATGTATTTGATACACAAATCGCTGCTACAGTATTAGGCTATGGCGATCAGATTGGCTATGGCAACCTTGTTAAACAGTGCATTAATGTTGATTTGGATAAAGCACACTCACGAACAGATTGGACAAAACGTCCTCTCGATCCGGCTCAAATTGAATATGCTGCTGATGATGTACGTTATTTACGTGATGTGTATAAACTCTTGACCAAACAACTTACGGATAAAAACCGTACGCATTGGCTAGATGAAGATTTTGCCATACTCACCAGTACTGATACCTATAAATCTGATCCTGACAATATTTGGCGAAAAGTAAAAGGTTTTGGTCGTTTAAAAGGCTTACAACTTGCTATTTTGCAAAGACTTGCAGCGTGGCGTGAACAGCGAGCAATCAAATCAAACCGCCCTCGTCGCTGGATCTTAAAAGATGACATCTTGCTCGACCTTGCTAAATTAGCACCTGAGTCTATCGATAAGTTCAGCATGGTTCGTGGTTTGGAAGCTAATACCATTGGCCGCCATGGTGATGCATTATTGGCAGAAATAAAAAAAGCAAAAGCACTTGATAAAGAACAATGGCCAGTATTGAAAAAAACCAAGCCACTATCACAACAACAAAATGCCATCGTTGATGCATTAATGGCATTAGTCAGAAAATTTTGTGATGAACAATCAATTGCCCCCGTTGCCGTTTGCTCTCGTAAAGAGATTGAACGTATGGTGGCAGGTGAAACAGATCTTCCGATTCTGCAAGGCTGGCGCAATGAAATTGTCGGCCATCACCTAAAAGACTTTCTTGATGGCAAACTCGCCATCACAACAGATACATTACAGTTAAATACAAAAGGATAACGCTATGTCAGCTTTAATTTGTGGCTCATTTGCCTACGACACCATTATGGTCTTCCCTGAACAATTCAAAAACCACATTTTGCCTGACAAAGTGCATATGCTGAACGTTGCATTCCTAGTACCAGAGCTACGCCGTGAATTTGGTGGTTGTGCAGGCAATATTGCCTACAACCTAAAATTATTAGGCGATGATCCAATCCCAATGGGTACAGTAGGTAATGACTTTGCCAGCTATGCAACATGGATGGATAAACACGACATTAACCGTCGCCATGTGCATGTCAAACAAGGTAGCTATACAGCTCAAGCATTCATCACCACAGATATGGATGATAACCAAATCACCGCTTTCCACCCAGGGGCGATGAACCTATCTCACGAAACACAAATCAAAGAAGCAAAAGACATTACGCTAGCGATTGTTGCACCTGATGGTCGTGACGGCATGATCCAACATGCCCAACAACTGCATGAAGCCGGTATTCCATTTATTTTTGATCCAGGCCAAGGTTTGCCTATGTTTGATGGCAATGATTTATTAAACTTTGCCAAACAAGCAACGTATATCGCATTAAATGATTATGAAGCTCAGTTATTTGAAGATCGTACCGGCTTATCACCCGCTGAAATTGCTGAACATGTAGAAGCACTGATCATCACACGCGGCGGTGAAGGTTCGCATATCTATACGGGTGGAAAACGCATCGATATTCCGTGTGCAAAAGCAGAAAAATTAGCCGATCCAACGGGGTGTGGTGACTCTTATCGTGCCGGTATTATTCATGGCATTATGCATGGTAAAGATTGGGAAACGACAGGACGGATTGCTTCGCTTTTAGGTGCAATTAAAATCGAGCAGCATGGTACTCAGAATCATAGTTTTACTATGGATGAGTTTGCTGAGAGGTTTGAACGGAGTTTTGGACGGGCTTTGTAGGAATATTCCCTTGCATTAGAAATTCGCTGCCGCGGGGCATTCATTTCTTTTGTTTGCCCAAAAAATGAACGCCAAACGGCGAGCATCAAGCCTTTAAGAAAAAACAAAACTAAAAACTATTCAATATTCTCTTTTAATAAAAATAAAACTCTATACCTAATCAATAAAATTACCGTTGATTCAATAAAACCCGTCATCCCCGTGAAAACGGGGATCCAACGATAGTAGCTATTTTCACGGCCCATAGATTCCCATTTCCATGGGAATGACGAGGTTCTTGATAGTTATGGTTCTAAAGGAAGCCCAAGCTGGGCCTCTTCCCCACCGTCAACATCAGAATCCTGAACAAACCCACCAGCAGTCACCCCAACCAAACGAACAGCTTGTTTCCCAGCCTCAGTACGAGATAATAGCTCAGGTAGCAACGCCTTAAAGTCTTCCAACTCAACTAACGCTTCTGCCACACTTTGAGCTCGTGTGACTTGCTGAAAATTAGCGTACTTCACTTTTACCGTAAGTGTTCGAGCCTCTAATTGAAGCTTTTGTAACCGTTCAAACACGATCTCAGCAAGCGACTCTAACTGAGACAGCAATTCATCCATATCCATCATATCTGTAGAAAAGGTCGTCTCTTTTCCTAATGATTTTCGTATACGAGTACTCCGCACAGGACGTTCATCTATACCACGTGAGATAGTGTAATAATATCGTCCAGACTTACCAAACTGTGCAGTTAATTCATGCTCAGTCCACTGACGTAAATCTAGCCCAGTTTTAATACCTAACGTATTCATCTTGGCTTCAGTAGCAGGCCCAATACCATGAAATTTGCCAATGGCTAGTTCAGCAACAAACTCTGCCCCTTGCTCTGGCTTGATTACATATAAACCATCAGGCTTGTCCATATCTGATGCAATCTTGGCTAGGAATTTATTGTAAGATACACCTGCAGAAGCAATAAGGTTTGTTTCAGCTAAGATAGCTCGTTTAATCGCTTGGGCAATGCGAGTTGCTGAACCGTCAAAGTCTGCGGTGTAAGTGACATCTAAATAAGCTTCATCGAGTGACAGTGGTTCGACTTCTGATGCATAGCGCCAGAATATCTCACGTATTTTTTCTGATACTTCGCGATAGGCTTCAAGCCGTGGGGGCACAAAAATAGCGTGAGGACATAAGCGATAAGCGCGTGAACACGGCATGGCAGAATGTATACCAAACTTCCGTGCCTCATAGCTACAGGCGGCGACCACACCTCGACTATTAGGCTGCCCTCCGACTATCAGAGGTTTTCCCTTATACTCTGGTGTGTCGCGTTGTTCTACAGAGGTAAAAAATGCATCCATATCAACATGGATTATTTTTCGTTGTTGAGCCATGAATTGGAGCTATTAACTTACCAACTAATCGTTGGGAAGACGTGATAAAGCCATTGCACACACACTAATGCAAAAAGTCCGGCAATCACATCATCAACCATTATGCCAAGCCCACCATGAATAGCTTTGTCTGCTAGATTGATTGGCCATGGTTTTAAAATATCGAAGAAGCGGAAGAATATAAAACCTAGGACTAACCACTCCCAACCAGCAGGCGCGGCAATCATGGTAATTAAATAGCCAACTATCTCATCCCAAACAACGGCTGAGGGGTCATCTTTACCTAGCCATTCTGCTGATTTCTGACAAATCCAAACGCCGGCAATAAAGGCGATGACAACAAGTGCTAAATAAAGTGCCAGTGGCAAATCTTTCATCAGTAAATAGATGGGAATTGCAGCCAATGTACCAAAAGTACCCGGTGCCTTAGGTGCAAGACCAGAACCGAAACCTAATCCTAAAAAACAGGCAGGACGTTTTAACAATTCACTGAATGTCATTTTATTACTTGAAGTGGTCATAGCCAGTTCCTGCTCCTGTTAGGTCGATCAATTCATCATTTTCATTGAGACTGTAAAGTCCATCATCATCGGTAATGATGCCGATTTGCGTACATTGTCCCTGAAACTGTTGCTCCATTTCTGTAGTAGCGTGTGGAGGAACGGTAAAACATAACTCATAATCATCACCAGACTGCAGTGCAAATTGCTCTGCCTCTTTTCTAGCTATTTTGGTCATAGCAGGTGATAAAGGCAGTTTACTTAAATCAAGTCTTGCTCCTACCTTACTTTTGGCGAGTATATGACCCAAGTCAGCTAATAAACCATCGGAAATATCTATTGCAGATGTGGCAAACTCAACTAAACCTTGCCCGATCTTATTACGTGGTGTTGGTTGTTCTAGTCGCTGTTGGAAGAAAGCCTTATCTGCATCATCTAACTTGTCGTCAGTCCAGTAATTTAGCTTTTGCCGTAATGCCGCACCCGCATCGCCCAATGTGCCGGAGACATAAATCATATCACCCATTTTGGCACCGCTACGCTGCAATGCTTTTTCAGCTTTAACAAAGCCGTGCACTTGGATACTAATCGTTAAAGGGCCGCGAGTGGTGTCACCACCTACTAAATGAATATTATGCTGTTGTGCAAGCTTAGCTAAGCCCTGTGAGAAGCCCTGTAGCCACTGCTCATTAACGTCAGGTAAGCTTAGTGCCAATGTGAACCAAGCTGGTGTTGCCCCCATTGCGGCTAAATCACTCAGGCCAACAGCTAAACTTTTATGGCCTAAGGTTTCAGGAGACACATCTGCAAAGAAATGAACACCTTCAACTAAGGTATCAATTGAAACAGCGACAACATGATCAGCAGGGCATTGTAATAAAGCACAGTCATCACCAATGCCTAACACTACATCGTCACGAGGAGATGTTAACTGCTCAAAGTAACGTTGAATTAAAGAAAATTCAGACTGTTCAGACATTTACAAACTCAATAAAAGTTTATTATTTACGACGGGCCTTTGACGCTTTGTACTCAACTTCACGTAATTTAGAGCCCATTTTATCTAATACACCATTAACGTATTTATGGCCTTTTTCACCACCAAATGACTTCGCTAACTCAACGGCTTCGTTTAAGACAACACGGTATGGGACTTCTGGACGATGCATAAACTCATACACAGCGAGCCTTAACACTGAGCTTTCTACAGGATCAATTTCTGCTAAGTTACGATCTACTGCAAATGCTAATTCTGCATCTAATGCATCAATCTCTTTAGAAACGCCCTCGACTAAGGTGGTAAAGTATTTCTTATCCATCTTTTCTGAATTTTCAGCAGTAACGAAATCAAGCTCATCTTTAGCCAAATCTTGGCCATTAACAAGTGCTTGATAAAGTGCTTGAACAGCTGCCGCACGTGAATGTGAACGAGGTAAAACCTTTGCCATTTATTTTGTGCTCTCAATTTGACGAAGTACATTAACCATTTCAATGGTGCCCATTGCAGCTTCAGCACCTTTATTACCTGCTTTTGTACCAGCACGTTCAATCGCTTGCTCGATAGTATCAACAGTCAACACGCCAAATGAAACAGGAATATCAAGTTGTAATGTTAATTGACCTAGGCCTTTTGAACATTCACCCGCAACAAAATCAAAGTGTGGTGTACCACCACGAATGACAGCACCCAATGCAATAATTGCATCGTATTTGCCTGTACGGCCCATACGTTGAACAGCTAATGGAATTTCAACAGCGCCCGGAACACGAGCCAATTCAATATCACTTTCACTTGCACCATGACGGACTAAGCAATCAATTGCGCCTGAAATTAAGTTATCAACAATAAAGTCATTAAAACGACCTGCTACGATGCCAACTTTGATGCCTTTGGCTGAAAAATCACCAGAAAAAGTTGTGATATTGCTCATTGTATTGATTTGTCCGCGACGATAAAAAGAGGGTATTGTACTGTTTTTAGCGAAATTTTGCTTGGCTATGCATTATTTGTTCTTGGCATGCGGTAAACCTGCTGGGTCTGCTTCCACGACAAACCATGTTGGCTTTTTTTCATCTATCCGAACTGCGGTCAACTGCTCACCCCATACTGCACCACTATCAGTAGAAAACACATTGCCATACTGCCCGACGCCTAATGTCGACCAATGGCCAAAGATAATCTTGTTATCTTTTGTTTTTCGTTCAGGCATATCAAACCAAGGTAGCTCACCTTTTGGCTTTTTACTTGGCGCGCCTTTAAAGTCCAATGCTAAACGCCCATCAGTATAACAATATCGTAAACGCGTAAAACAGTTGGTGATATAGCGTAGTCGCTTCCAGCCCGTGAGTTTTTTAGACCATGTATCTGGTTTATTGCCATACATATGCTTAAAAAAGTCTCGCCAGTTTTCACTTTGCAGAATAGCTTCTACCTCTAGCGCTCGTTTAAGACACTTTTTAATTGACCATTGTGGCGGCACACCTGCATGTACCATACTGAAAGCTAATGCTTCATCATGATGGAATAAAGCTTGATGGCGTAACCAAAAGATTAACTCATCACAATCTTCAGCATCTAATATGGATTCCATTGTATCCATTCGATGTTGGTGTTGATTGACTCCAGCCGCTGTCGCTAATAGGTGTAAATCATGATTACCAAGCACAACTTTGACGTTGTCTGGCCCTAGATTTTTAGCCCAACGTAACACTTCAGCAGACTTAGGGCCTCGGTTGACTAAATCACCCGCTAACCAGATCTGGTCTTTTTTAGGATTAAATTCAATGACATCAACTAGTTTTAACAATTCGTCAAAACACCCTTGCACATCACCTATTGCATACACTGCCATTGAAGATCGGCCTCATGATTAAACTAAGCAAAATTTTGTCTCTGCCACTATACCCAAATACTGCTGGAATGTATGAAAATTATGTTTCTTTTCGACATAAAAAATCATCCCCGCTTTCGCAAGGATGATTAATTTATTTAATCGTCACCTTCTACAACCAGTATCATTCAAAGTGCAGATTTTTCTTATTTCGTCATCCCAGTATGCTTACCCAGTCGAGCTGAGCTGGGATCTGTTCAAAACTATAGATTCTCGATAAAAATATTCGAGAATAACGAAGCAAGATATACGCAAGTTGAAGTAACTTAGGTATTATTATCGACGACGATATAATGGCTCAGGTTTCAAAACCGTTGTTTGGTAGCTTTCACTAAAGTCATCAAATGCTGGAATAGCATCAGCAATTCGCTGTTGATTAGCCATTTCAAAGCTATTAATACCACACTGAGTCATATAAAACAGTTGATCATGCAAGATATCACCTTGTGCTCTAATTTCACCTTTATAACCATAACGGTCACGTAATAAACGCGCAAAAGAGTAACAACGTCCATCAGTAAATGCAGGGAAGTTCAACACGATCAATGAGAAGCTAGCTAAGTCTGGTACAACTTCTTCTAATGGATCTTCACCCGTTAGACGTAAACCCAGTCCACTTTCATGTTTAACTAAACTTTCATGTTCTGCTTGCCAGCGTGCGAGTGAAATAGTGAAATTTCCTGCAATGACTTCTGCTTCATCATCTAAATGAAGCCACTTATCTTCGATAATTTCGCGATCTTTAATTATCTGCATAAACACGCTCCTTAAACGGGTCAACACCTACACGACGAACCGTTGCTAAAAATAATTCATCTTCATGGCGAAGTTCTTTAAATACATCAATCAATGTGGCAACAGTATCAACAACTTGGTCTTTAGGAATAGCTCGACCTAAACGTTGACCGATTGCAGCATCTGCTTCAGAACTACCACCTAGTGTGAATTGATACCATTCTTCACCTTTCTTATCGACACCTAAGATACCGATATGACCGACACTCTGATGTGCACAGCCATTCATACAGCCTGACATTTTTATTTTGATATCACCTAAATCATATAGGTAATCAAGATCATCAAAACGTTCGTTAATTTCTTTCGCTAAAGGAATTGATGTTGCATTCGCAAGACCACAGAAATCTAAACCTGGGCAACAAATCATATCGTTTAGTGTATTGATATTGGCTGTTGCTAAGCCTTCCGCTTGCAGGCGCAACCACAAGGCATATAAATCACCTTGTTTAATATCACTTAATAGTAAGTTTTGATTATGGCTTGCACGAATTTCACCTAGGCTAAATTCATCAGCTAAGTCTGCGACTAGATCTAACTGATCAGCAGAAATATCACCCGGTGGAACACCCGGTGCTTTCAATGAAATATAGGCAACTTTATAACCAGCGACTTTATGGTCAATAACGTTCTGTTTTACCCAGCGTGCAAAAGCGGTATCTTCAGCTAGTGTAGTTACAAAGCTTTCATCTGCGGCGGCAGTTGCATCATAGTCAGGTTCAATAAAGTGACTTTTAACACGTTCAATTTCTTTGCTATCAAGTTCAAGCTGTTCACGGATTTGCACCCATTCAGCTTCAACTAATTCACGAATATGATTGATACCATGCTCACGAACAGTAATCTTAATACGTGCTTTATATTTATTATCACGACGACCTAGGCGGTTATAAACACGCAAGATTGCTTCTAAGTATGACAGTAAATCTTTCTTTTCAAGGAAAGGGCGAATTTGTGTACCGACAATAGGTGTTCGACCTAAACCGCCACCAACAAGCACTTCAAAGCCCACTTCACCTTCGTGATTTTTAACTAGGTGTAAACCGATATCATGTAACTGGGTTGCAGCACGATCCTCTTCACTACCAATTACCGCAATCTTAAATTTACGCGGCAAATAGGCAAATTCAGGATGGAATGTTGACCATTGACGAATAATTTCACACCAAGGACGTGGATCTTCTATTTCACCCGCGTGTACACCAGCTAACTGATCAGAAGTTGTGTTACGAATACAGTTACCACTACTTTGAATGGCGTGCATTTGTACAGATGCTAACTCAGCCAAAATATCAGGCACAGTTTCTAATGCTGGCCAGTTCAACTGGAAGTTAGTCCGTGTTGTGAAATGAACATACCCCTTGTCATAACGACGAGAGACATCTGCCATTTTACGCACTTGCTTTGAGGACATCAGTCCATAAGGCACAGCGACACGTAACATTGGCGCATGGATCTGAACATACAGACCATTCATTAATCGTAATGGGCGGAATTGCTCTTCTGTCAATTCACCGGCTAAATAACGGCGTGTTTGATCGCGGTATTGTGCTACCCGCTGATCCACCATCGCCTGATCATAGTTATCGTACTGATACATCTAAATCTCTACACTCGATATTGAAGTGGCTATTATAAGCGATCATCACTTATAACAGTAAATTATAAATATCTATATTAATAGATGATTATATTATAAGTATTGCGTTGTCACTTATTAAAACCAGATCCGAATGCCTGCAACCCAGTTCACATGTGTTCTACTCTCGCTCTCTTGTCGAGCAAAGTCAGCGCTATTACCAAAACGTCGCTCCCATTCCACGCCAATATAAGGTGCAAATTCACGTTCAATTTCATACCGTAATCGTAGGCCAGCACTTATATCTGATAGACCACTGCCAATCCCAACATCTTCATCATTTTTACTGAACAAATTAAACTCTACTTCTGGTGATAACACCCATTTTTGAGTCAACATTAATTCGTATTCAAACTGACCTCTCACACCAATATTGCCATGTTCACCAATAAATAAAGCAATGTCAGTTTCAAAGAAATAAGGGGCTAATCCTTTTACTCCTATTGCTAACCAGTCTCTATTTGGCTCTGGTTTAAGATCATGCCGCCAACCAATTTGCGCATCCCAATAAGGTGCAATTGCTCGACTATAAAGTAACTGTATTTCAGCTTCTTCAACATCACTGCCCGTTAATTCGCCTTCCGTCTTTAACCACAGTTTATTGAGATCTTTACCAAGCCAAGCTTGTGCATCCCAAGTGTTATTGTCAGAGTCACTCAATTCCAGCTGATCAATTTTCACCATCGTTAATACTGGGTCATCAACCATACCAGCAGCGCTACTGGCATTTATATAAACGAGGGTGGTAAATAATATGAATGCTTTCAACATTAGATAACCTTCACTTCACGAAACATACTCATCATATGAAATATTAAATGACAATGATATGCCCAACGTCCTCGTGCATCAGCCGAGACTAAGTAACTAATTTTCGATCCCGGTTGCACAATCACGGTATGTTTTCGAGGGATCCGAGTGCCCTCTCCTGTTTCTAATTCACTCCACATGCCGTGTAAATGCATTGGGTGGTTCATCATCGTGTCATTGATTAATGTAAACCGTACTCGTTCACCGTATTTCAACACTAATGGTTCAGCATCGGCATATTTAATACCATCAATAGACCACATATAACGCGCCATATTGCCTGTTAGATGTAATTGAATTTCTCTATCAGGTTCACGAGAATCTATGGTTGGATAGAGATTATGTATATCCGAATAGGTCAATACTTTACGACCATATTTCTCAGCATGATCACGTAAACCAATACCGGGGTCATCTAGTTTATACATAGGCTTTTCAGCCCGCATATCAACATGTGGGCCAAACTCAGTTTCTTTATGTGCAACAGGCATATCACTGCCATATCCAGCCTTACCAGAACCCATTTGAGTTGCCATTGCCATGTGCATAGAATGATCCATCTGATGGTCCATATCACTCGACATATCCATCATCGCACCATGATCCATCCCCATATCTGCCATTGTTAGAACCGGCGAGGGATCGAGTTCTGGTAACTCTGCTGTCATATTCACATCAGGTGTTAACACCCCATAAGCAAAGCCAGTGCGATCTATTGCTTGAGCAATAATCGTATGAGCTTTATCTGCTTCTGGCTCAACAATAACATCGTATGTTTCAGCCACACCAATACGAAAATCATCGATAGTTACTGGTTCAATATTTTGCCCATCAGCTGCCACAACGGTCATTTTTACATTAGGAATACGCACATCAAATAATGTCATTGCTGCGGCATTAATAAAACGAAGACGCACTTTTTCACCTTTGTTAAATAGCCCAGTCCACCCTTGTTCAGGTGTTTGACCATTCATTAAGAATGTATAGGTCGCACCGGTCACATCAGAAATATCGCGATCTGACATTCGCATCTGATTCCACATTTTCCGGTCACGCCATGTTTGTGTCACACCTTTGTCTTTTATTTCATTCCAAGTATCGGCTGCTGTTCGTTCTTGTCTATTATAGTAATGGCTTTGTTTCTTGAGTTTGGCATAAACATCGGCGGGATCTTCATCCGTCCAATCCGACAATATCACCACATACTCACGATCATACTCAACAGGATCAGCTTCCGCAGGATCAATAATGATTGCACCATACAAACCTGTTTGTTCTTGAAAGCCTGAATGACTGTGATACCAATACGTGCCACTTTGCTGAACATCAAATTGATATTCGTAGGTGCCACCCGGTTTTATTCCAGCAAAACTTAAGCCTGGCACACCATCCATATTGCTAGGTAATATCATGCCATGCCAATGAATTGAACTGTCATGAGACAAATGATTGGTGACTTTAAGTGTGACTTTATCCCCCTGTTTCCACCGTAGTACAGGTGCTGGTAAGGAGCCATTTACTGTCGTAGCAATGCGGTTTTTACCGGTAAAATTAACCATCTTATAATCAATATCAAGATTAAAGTTTCGCCCCCGTAACTCTGGTATTCCAACAGGTTTCTCATTTGCAGACACTAAGCTTGGCCAAGGCAATGCCGCACAAGCAAGCACTGATGATGTTCCTAGAACAAAGCGTCGTCGTGTTGCAGGTGTTGTTAGCCAGTTTGTTTCTTTTGTCATATCATTATTTTACCAAATAATTACTCTATAAGCTCTGACAACTAATAATGCCAATAATTACATCAGCACCCCATATTTTGACTATTTTCATATCCAAGGTAAGCTAATTAACACCTCCACTAAATAACACTGTACTACCTTATGTCTAAAGCATCACGACAAAAACAACGTATCTGGCTTATCCTTGGCTTTGTTGCCCTAAGCTACTTTGCTAGTAGCTACTCTCCTGAAAAAACCACTTCTGTTCCAACAGCTCCACATACGTTTGAAACCCTATTCCAACAGCAACGTAGTGATGTTCAACTTGAAGTCAGCGGAACTGTGATTAAATTACTCGCCGATGATTTACAAGGAAGTCGACATCAGAAATTTATTATCAACGCTTCAGATAATCATACCCTTCTTATTGCACATAATATTGATTTAGCACCTCGAATAGATAAGCTGAAACAAGGTGATTTAGTCTCCGTTTATGGGGAATATGAATGGAATAAAAAAGGAGGCGTACTTCATTGGACACATCATGATCCAGCAGGAAAGCATATTGGTGGTTGGATTAAACACCAAGGTAAGACGTATCAATAAATGAGTAATGTACTGCCTTTAGAATCTGGCTTCCCGCCTATTGAAGATAAGCATGCTCGGATCCTGATTTTAGGTTCAATGCCAAGTGTTAAGTCGCTTCAGCAACAGCAATATTACGCCCATTCTCGTAATGCTTTTTGGCCGATAATGTCTGAGTTATTTAATTTCGATAGAAATGTACTATATGAACAACGCTGTCAGTTTTTAATCAACCAGCACATTGCTGTTTGGGATGCAATTAACACGTGTCAACGACAAGGAAGTTTAGATCAGAGTATTGATGCCTCCAGCATGATCGCCAATGACTTCAGCCTGTTTTTCCAACACCATCCTCATATTGAAAAGATAGT
>JAQRMU010000009.1:0-11179 GCA_028598975.1 Gammaproteobacteria bacterium
GTAGAAACAAAAAAGGCCATCCAAAATGGACAGCCTTCTTAGTGTGAATACGATGCAAGACCGTATTCAGAATTCTATATAAACGATTAACGTTTAGAGAATTGAGGACGTTTACGCGCTTTGTGTAAACCAATCTTCTTACGCTCAACAGCACGAGCATCACGAGTGATGAAGCCTGCTTGACGTAAATCAGTTTTCAATTCGCTATCAAACTCAACTAATGCGCGGCTGATACCGTGACGAATTGCACCGGCTTGACCATTGTTACCACCACCACGAACAGTGATGTTTAGGTCAACCTTATCTAGCATTTCAACAAGCTCAAGTGGTTGGCGAACAACCATACGTGATGTTTCACGACCGAAGTACTCTTCGATAGAACGTGTGTTGATAGTTAATTTGCCGCTTCCTAGCTTCATGAAAACACGAGCTGTAGAACTTTTACGACGGCCTGTTGCGTAGTATGTATCTGCCATGATTAAATCTCCAGCACTTTAGGCTGTTGGGCTGTGTGAGGGTGCTCTGTACCTGCATAAACTTTTAGTTTACCGAACATTGTGCGACCCAAAGAATTCTTTGGCAACATGCCTTTAACAGCAGATTTAATAACACGATCTGGTGCTTTATCAAGTTGCTTTTCTAGAGAGATAGATTTGATACCACCGATGTAACCTGTGTGATGGTAGTACATTTTATCTTTCAATTTATTACCAGTTACACGGATTTTCTCTGCATTGATAACAACGATGTAATCGCCAGTATCTACATGAGGTGTGTAAATAGTTTTATGTTTACCACGCAAACGACGCGCGATTTCTGTTGCCATACGGCCTAGTGTTTTGCCTTCGGCATCAACGACGAACCAGTCACGACGAACTTCTGCTGGTTTTGCACTTAAAGTGGTTGTTTTCATTCCGCGGGTTGCTCCTGAAAAAATTACGCAAGCGGGTATAAATAAAGAGGGGGAATGTTACGCATTCGGGCGAACACTGTCAACTCAATTTACTAGATAAATAAAGTAATAAGAATCGCACCTAGTAACAGACGATAGATTACAAAAGGCCACATGCCGATCTGGGTGATTAACTTCATAAAGAAATGAATACAGATATAAGCACTAATCGCAGAGAATAGTGCGCCAGAAAAGAGTGTGGTCCAGTCAATTGCTATCGACGATTTGATTAGTTTAACACTGATCCAGCCCCCAGCTAAGAAAATAATAGGGATTGATAATAGGAATGAGAATTGGGCCGCAGCATGCCGTGATAGTCCAAGCATTAACCCTGCTGTCATGGTGATGCCTGAGCGTGATGTTCCGGGGATGAGAGAGAGCGCTTGCGCTAGCCCTATATATAAGATGTCTTTCCAGTTAAGTTGTTTTATTTCTCGTTGGCGCTTGCCATACCAATCTGCCCAGCCTAGTAATAAACCAAAGCCAATTGTGGTTGCGGCAATAATAAGTGGGCTACGTAAATGGTTATCGACGATGTCATTTAATAATAGTCCTGCAAGTCCGGCTGGAATTGTGGCAAATAATACTGCCCATGCAAGAAAGCTTTCACCAATATGTTTGCGCAGTTTTAGTGATTGAAACCAATCAAGAGATAAATTTCTTAAGGTATGGCGAAAATAAAAGATCACTGCGCTGAGTGTGCCCACGTGAACGGCAACATCGAAAGCGAGCCCTTGATCTTCCCAGCCAGCAATAATGGGTAATAGAATTAAATGGGCTGAGCTTGAGATAGGTAAAAATTCTGTTAAGCCTTGCAGGATAGCAAGGGCAAGAATATGAGGTAATTCCATCTAGATTTGGACTCGAAATAATTGAATATCAGATTATCCTATTTTTTGTGCGCATATAAAAGGCGTGCTTCATGATATTATTTCTCAGATCATTTCTATCAATTGTTTTTTGTGGAAAAACATGCCAAACAGAATTCGCGAAATACCCTACAACTATACCTCTTTTTCTGACCGTGAAATCGTTATTCGATATCTCGGTGAGCCTATGTGGGACATCATCCAAACTTTACGAGGTCAGCGCAAGACTGGGCGTAGTGCCAAGATGTTATTTGAAGTCTTGGGAGATATGTGGGTTATCTCACGTAACCCTTTTATCCAAGATGATTTAGTTGAGAATCGTAAGCGTTGGGATTCACTCTGCCATGCTTTACATCATCGTCTTGACCAAGTCCGTGAGCGTGCGACAAAAAACAATAATCAATTAGCACTGGAACTCGAAAATAGTGCGCGAGAAGCTGTTGCTAAATTTGAACGTGAATTATTAAGTGTTGCAGATCGTCGACAAGCTGTAATGCGACGTTTATCTCGAGCAACTAAAAAGCATAATATTCAGTTTGATGGTTTAGCACGTGTTTCACATGTGACAGATGCAACTGACTGGCGTGTTGAATACCCGCTTGCTGTTGCGACACCAGATAGCGAAGAAGAAATGGCTGCATTAGTTGCAGCATCTATTGAGCTAGGTTTAACCGTTATTCCTCGTGGTGGCGGTACAGGATATACAGGTGGAGCTATTCCACTTACGGCAGAAAGTATTGTGATTAATACTGAGAAGCTGGAAGGCCTAGGCCCTGTTGTCTATCGTACCTTACCGGGACGTGATGATGAGGTAGCCACTGTTCGGGCTGAGGCGGGTGTAGTAACACGTCGTGTTTCCGATCTTGCTGGCCAAAATGGTTTAGTGTTTGCTGTTGATCCAACATCTCAAGACGCGTCCACTATTGGTGGTAATGTTGCGATGAATGCCGGTGGTAAAAAAGCCGTTATGTGGGGAACAACACTCGATAACCTCGTGTCATGGCGTATGGTGACACCTGATTCGCAGTGGATAGAAGTCGAACGTCTTAACCATAATATGGGTAAGATTCATGACATCGAGATTGCTGAATTCCAAGTTACACGCTATCAAGCAAATGGTAAAACTGTTATTGGTGAACCAGAACATATTGCCATTCCAGCCCCTGAACTACGTAAGATAGGGCTCGGTAAGGATGTTACTAATAAATTCTTAGGTGGTTTACCGGGAATTCAAAAAGAAGGCTGTGATGGTTTAATTACGTCTTCAGTGTTTGTTTTGCATCGTGATTCTAAGTTCACTCGCACAGTTTGTCTTGAGTTCTTCGGTAATGACTTGAGTAAAGCTGTACCAGCAATTGTTGAAACCAAAGATGCACTTGATAGTAACCCCGCTATTGTTCTAGCAGGGATGGAACACCTTGACGAGCGTTATGTTCGTGCTGTTGATTACACAACGAAAGCACCACGATCAGAACTGCCTAAAATGGTGCTGATGATTGATGTCTCAGGTGATGATGAAGACGTGGTTGCGGCAGCATGTTCAGAGATCGTCCATTTAGCCAATGCGCGTGATGGGGAAGGCTTTATTGCTGTGAGTCCTGAGGCTCGTAAACGTTTTTGGGCAGACCGTTCTAGAACAGCAGCGATTGCTAAACATACCAATGCCTTTAAAATTAACGAAGACGTTGTGATCCCATTAGATCGTCTGTCTGAATACAACGATGGTATTGAGCGTATTAACATTGTTCAATCCACGCGTAATAAATTAAAGATGGCCGATGCCGCATGTACTTATTTATCAAATCAACCGAAAGAGTTGAAGCAGGAAGATAAAGAGTTAGAAGACAGTGCTGAAAATGATGCCATCTTACAAGCGAAGATTGATGCCGCGTGTAAACACCTTGATGATGTTCGTGCTCGTTGGAATGACATATTAAATAGTTTTGATGCTTTAGCAGCAGACAAGTTAGATTTATTACCTGAAGAAGTCATTGCTAAGTTAAATGAGGGTGAGACCTTATTTGATGTATTACAACGACGTGATGTGCGAATTTCTTATCGTCAAGAAGTTGAAAAACCTCTGAAAGAATTATTTCAGGGGCAGGCATTAGCAGCACTACGAGAAAAACTAGATTCTATTCATACTGAACATCGTTCAAGTCGTTTGTTTGCGGCAACACATATGCATGCAGGTGATGGTAATGTGCATACTAATATTCCTGTGAACTCTAATGATTACGACATGATGCATGAGGCAGAACTCATTGTTGATGACGTAATGGAATTAGCCGAAGCACTTGGTGGCGTGATTTCCGGTGAGCATGGTATTGGTTTAACCAAAATGCAATACCTTGATCAAGCTACGATCGATGCCTTCGCAGGCTACAAACAGAAAGTCGATCCTAATGGTCATTTTAATGCAGGTAAATTGCTTGCAGGTTCTGGGCTTGAAAAGGCCTACACCCCTTCATTAAGATTATTACAGCAAGAAGCGTTGATCCTTGAAGCCAGTGAACTAAATGAAGTGAATAACGACATTAAAGACTGTCTGCGTTGTGGTAAATGTAAACCTGAGTGTACGACGCATGTACCACGTGCCAATTTATTGTATTCACCACGAAATAAGATTTTAGCGACGGGGTTGATCATGGAAGCTTTTCTTTATGAAGAGCAAACACGTCGTGGTATCTCAGTACGTCATTTTGAAGAAATGAATGATGTTGCTGATCACTGTACGGTCTGTCATCGCTGTCTGAACCCTTGTCCTGTGAATATCGACTTTGGTGATGTGACGGTGAAATTGCGTGCGATTCTGAAGAACCAAGGTAAACGTCACTTTAATGTCGGCACATGGACATCAATGGCGTATTTGAATGCGACAGATCCACTGACTATTAAAATTATGCGTAAGAGCATGATTGAGTGGGGCTATAAAGGACAACGCTTTATTCATGGATTGGGGAAACGTCTGGCTTTATTAGGTAGTAAAAAGAAACGACCAAGCCCTACAACTGGTAAAACACCGATCCGCGAGCAGGTTGTTCATTTTATGAAAAAACCAATGCCTGCAGGTCTGCCATCACAAACAACACGTGCCATGTTGGGTGTTGAAGATGACAAGATGATTCCTATCTTGCGTGATGTTAATAAAGTGAATGAAGACTCTGATTCCGTGTTTTATTTCCCAGGCTGTGGTTCGGAACGTTTATTTAGTCAAGTTGGTTTAGCTACCTTAGCCATGCTGTATGAAGTAGGTGCGGAAACAGTGTTACCACCTGGTTATTTATGTTGTGGTTATCCTCAAACATCAAGTGGTGACACAGAAAAAGGTCAGGCAATCTCGACTGGTAATCAAGTGTTATTCCACCGCCTAGCAAACACCTTGAATTATATGGATATTAAGACGGTTATCGTATCGTGTGGTACTTGTATGGATCAGTTACTCAAATATCAATTTGAGTCGATATTCCCAGGTTGTCGTTTATTAGATATTCACGAATATTTGATGGAAAAAGGTGTCAAGATGGAAGGTGTTGAAGGTACACAGTATCTTTACCATGAGCCCTGTCATACACCGATGAAAACGTATGAATCAACCAATGTTGCAGCGACATTATTAGGTCAAGATGTGACATTAAGTGATCGTTGCTGTGGTGAAGCAGGTTCATTTGCAGTTGCTCGACCTGATATTGCAACTCAAGTACGTTTCCGTAAAGAAGAAGAGATAACAAAGGGTATTCAGCAATTAAGCGGCGAAGATAAAGCAGTTAAAGGCAATGTGAAAATGTTGACTTCCTGTCCAGCATGTCAACAAGGTTTATCTCGCTATAGTGAAGATACGGGTATTGAGACAGATTACATTGTTGTTGAAGTTGCCAACCATGTATTAGGCGGTGACTGGCAGCCTAAGTTTATCGAAAATGTAAAAGATGGTGGAATTGAGAGAGTGCTACTGTAAGGTGTTAAACCGGTCGAGATAATCTCGACCGGTTTAATGCTAGTTATTTTTTAAAAACAAGTGGTTGACCACTCATTTCAATACCACCCCAAGCTGAGCTCATAAAGTTACGAATATTTTGGTGATCGTCACCTTCAGGATTTTTAAGTACATCATCGCGGAAGTAAGTGCCAAAACAGGCCAATGTTTGCTCTGCAGATAAGTTGTTTAGCAAGCCAAAGGCAAAGATCTTACATGAGCCATTATTTTGGTTCGCTTCATTTACAGTGCCGCCATTTACAAATGAACTTGGTGTGAAAGTATAGTTTTCCTCAATGACAGCCATTGTATCGCTGAAGTCTACTTGTTCAGGATTTTGAGATAGTTGTGTTAGAAATTCATTAAGCTTCATTGGTTTTCCTCTTTGTTTAATCAAAGTATTGGGTAAAGTTACCAACATCTTCTCTTGATGTTCGGTATTTATTAACATTGGCATCGAGATCTTCGTAGCCCAAAGCCATGCCACAAATTAATTTAGCATCAGCATTGTAATTGAGTGATTGTTTAACGATGTCTGGATATTCGGCTAATGCGGCTTGTGGGCAAGTAGCTAAACCTTCTTCCATTGCCGCTAGCATGACAGATTGTAAAAACATGCCGTAATCTAAGAATGAACCAGTCTCCATTTCTGGATCGATAAAAAATAACAACATAACAGGTGCATCAAATGCACGGTAATTAGCAGCCCATTGTGCTTTTCTTTTTTTGTCGTCATCTTTAGCAATGTTCAAACTAGAGTAGAGTTGTAACCCACACATTCTACGGCGGCTTTTATAGATTGGCGTCCATATGACTGGATAATATTGATATGAAATGTGTGATTCCACACCATCATTGAATGCTTGTTCTATTTGTTGTTGAAGTTTCTTTTTTGAACTACCAGAAACGACTGCCACTTGCCAAGGTTGAGTATTAGCTCCTGATGGTGCATGACGAGCTATATCTAAAATACGATTGATTTTTTCGAGCGAGACTTTTTTATTAATAAAGGCGCGAGTAGAGTGACGTTGGCTAATCGCATCATTAATATTCATTCTTTAGATTCTTTAAGTCGCCAAACAAAGGTTAACAAAATAGTGCAGAAGCAAACCAACATAAGTTGCAGGCCTGTACGACCTGATAAGATAAAAATTGAGATACTAAAAGTAGCAATAATAAGCATCATGACTTTGTTTTTTATTTTACGCCGGATGGTCTTAGATGATTCCCACTGTGCCAATGGTGGACCAAACCATTTATTTGCTAATAACATACGATGAAAGCGTGGTGAGCTTTCGGCAAAACAAGCTAAAGCAAGAATTAAAAATGGTGTTGTCGGTAATAAAGGTAATATGGCACCAACTGCACCAAGAAGCACAAAAAGCCAACCTAAACAAATGAGTAGGGCATGTTTTATTTTTGTCCGCATACTTTTTAGTTTTACTTATGCACGAGACATAAATTTGCCAGTCACAGTATTTATCTTGATAACTTCACTAGGCTCTATATATTCAGGAACCTGCACTTCAAGTCCTGTTGCAAAGCGAGCAGGCTTAGTGCGAGCCGTTGCTGAGGCACCTTTAATCCCCGGTGCTGTCTCAATAATCTCCATTGCTACAGCAGCAGGTAATTCAATCGCCACTAAAATTCCTTCTAATAATATTGATACAACACCTTCAAGTCCTTCGGTCAGGTAAAGGCTTTCATCTTCAATATCTTCAGCGTTAATGGTGTATTGTTCGTAATCTTCTAGGCTCATAAACGTATAGCCATCATCGTCTTTATACGAGAACTGCAATATTTTTCTTTCGCAATCGACATCTTTTAACATGTCTTCACCTTTCAGTGATTCATCGCGCTTTTGCTTAGTTTTTAGGTGGTTAAAGCGAATTTTGTATAAAGTTGAAGCTCCGCGAGATGAAGGGTTACGTACCTCAATATTCTTGACGACATGAGGTTCACCGTTAACTTCAACAACCATTCCACGTTTTAAATCACTGGCTCTAGGCATTGTCTATCTCTTATATGGGTTAGATTAATTATTGATGCATTATACGTGAGCAAACTATCGCTATCTATGGAGAAATGACTTCATTTCAACGTGATAAGCGTGATTGCGTTAAAATTACTCTCGTTAATGACATATTTTGAGAAAGAACATGATTGAACTTGGAAAACTAAACACGCTAACGGTACTTAAGAAACTGGACTTTGGTATTTATTTGGATGGTGGGGACTTAGATGAAATTCTATTACCTCGTCGTTATGTACCAGAGGGTTGCTCTGTTGGTGAGCAACTTGAGGTTTTTGTTCATTTAGACTCTGAAGATATGTTGATTGCTACGACGGAGATGCCGAAGGCCATGGTGGGTGAATGTGCTTTTCTAAAAGTCGTTGAAGTAAATAGAGTAGGTGCATTCCTTGATTGGGGATTACCTAAAGATTTATTGGTACCTTTTGGTGAACAGCAAAAACCAATGCAAGTGGGTCAGTCTTATGTCGTTTATCTTTACATCGACCCTGCATCAGAACGTATTGCAGCCAGTACTAAATTAGATAAGTTCTTAGGCGACACTTCACCTTATTATAAAGAACAGCAAGCCGTTGATTTGTTGATCTGCGGTCGAACTGACTTAGGTTATAAGGCTGTGGTTGATGGCGGCACTATTGGGCTTTTATTCAATAGTGATGTGTTTAAACCAATTAGCATCGGACAAAAGATGAAAGGGTTTATTAAACGCATTCGAGAAGATAAGAAACTTGATCTCTGCTTGCAATTAGTCAGTCGTGAAGCCTTAGATGACTTGTCAGAAAAGATTTTGGCCTTCATCAAGGCGGAAGGTGGCAAGACCACGATGACTGAGAAAAGCCCACCCGATGTGATTGCAAAACAGTTTGGCGTGAGTAAATCGAGTTACAAAAAAGCCTTAGGTAAGTTATACAAAAAGCGTCTTATCCTGATCGAGAAAACACATATTGAATTGGTGAAATAGTGGCTAATATTAATTGGTACCCTGGCCATATGCACAAGGCCAGTAAAGAGATGCGGAAAATTGTGCCGCAAGTTGATCTGATTATTGAGATCCTTGATGCACGCATTCCTTTTAGTAGTGAGAACCCAATGCTGGCGGAGATACGAGGTGATAAACCTTGTATCAAAGTCTTGAGTAAAAGCGATCTCGCTGATCCTATTATTACCCAACAGTGGCAAGATTATTTAGAGCAAGAAAAAGGTGTTAAAACGATTGCTCTCACAACAGAAGAACCTGAAAAAATGCATGGCTTATTGAGCCTATGTCACAAAATGGTACCGACCAAAGAGAATGGCTCCGAACGACTTCAAGCGATGATTATGGGGATCCCTAACGTTGGGAAGTCCACCCTAATTAATAACCTTGCAGGTCGTACCATTGCCAAAACGGGTAATGAACCTGCCGTTACCAAAAATCAACAACGGATTAAACTCGATCAAGGCATCGTATTACTGGATACTCCTGGTGTGTTATGGCCAAAACTTGAAAATAAACATGGTGGTTATCGTCTTGCCATTACAGGTGCCATAAAAGAAACAGCCATTAGTAATGATGATATTGCCATGTATGCTGTTGATTATTTCCGTCATGCTTACCCAGAGTTATTAAAAGAACGTTATCAGATTGATGAGTTTCCTGAAGATGAGCTCACTTTATTAGAAATGATTGGATCAAAGCGTGGCTGCCTTAGAGCAGGTGGTCGTGTTGATTTAGATCGTGCTGCAAAGATTTTATTGACTGAATTCCGAGATATCACGATCGGCAGAATCACCTTAGAAACCCCTGAAATGATGGAGAAAGAGTTAATTGAAATGGCTGAAGTACGAGCCCAAAAAGAGTCGAAACAAGCTGCTCGCAAGAAAAAGAGGCAAGGTTCACGTAATTAAAGACTGAAATAAATACGGTTAAAATACATGAAAAGACAATTCTAAATAAGAATGATTTGCATTTAGATTTGATTCTAAGTATCATTTCCTCATCTTTTAAATAATGATAAGGAAATAAGTAATGATTTTTTTCAGAAAAACATTGGTTGCTGCAAGTGTGATGGCTGCCGTTTCTTCAGCACAAGCTGCCACACCTACAAATGAAGAAATTTGGCAGCAGTTGCAACAAATGCAACAACAAATGGCTGAAATTCAGCAACAAAACAAGCTGCTTAAAAGCGAAAATGAGCAGTTAAAAGATAAAGTTGATGCAACGCAGCAAACAGCACTTGAAGCCAATGAAACAGCTGAAGCACTAGCTGAAGCAACAGAGCAAGCAGTGAAATCAGTTAGCGCAAGTGCAAGCAATACAAACATTGGTGGTTATGGTGAACTGCACTACAACAACCTAGAAGATGAAGATGGCAATGAAACGAATAAGGTTGATTTCCACCGCTTTGTTTTGTTCTTCGGCCATGAGTTTAACGACCGTTTGCGTTTTTTCTCTGAGTTTGAGTTAGAGCATGCTTTAGTTAAAGACACTGATGGTGGTAGCAATGGCGGTGAAGTTGAATTAGAACAAGCCTATATTGAATATGATATGACTCAGCAGCACCGCGTTAAAGGTGGTGTGCTCTTAACTCCAGTGGGCATTCTTAACGAAACGCATGAACCTAATACGTTTTATGGTACTGAGCGTAATGCAGTAGAAAAAAATATTATTCCAACAACATGGTGGACTGCGGGTGCAATGTTTAGTGGTGAGATTGCTCAAGGTTTTAGTTATGATCTAGCGATATCATCTGGTTTGGATGTCAGTAAAGGCGGAACAAAGTCGAGTTATAAAATACGTGATGGTCGACAAAAAGTATCAAATGCATTAGCTGACGATTATGCTTACACAGGTCGACTAAAATGGACTGGAATGCCAGGGGTTGAGTTAGCAGCAACGGTACAATATCAAGAAGATATGACTCAAAGCCAAGATGCTACGGCAGGAAGTGCAACCTTATTTGAAACACATGCTGTGATTCAACGTGGTAATTTTGGCTTACGTGCATTATATGCAACATGGGATTTAGATGGCGAAGGTCCTAAAGTGAAAGGTTATGATGAACAAACAGGTTGGTACGTAGAACCTTCATACCGAATCAATGAAAACTTTGGACTGTTTGCTCGTTACAGCGAATGGGATAATCAAGCAGGTGATGATTCAATTGATAGTGAATATGATCAGTTTGATTTAGGTGTTAACTGGTGGCCACATCAAAATGTTGTAGTTAAGGCTGATTACCAGAACCAAGACAAACCTAACGGTGGTGAGTCAGATGGGTTTAATTTAGGTTTAGGTTACCAATTCTAAGGTGATAAAGATGATACACACACTGCGAGCTTTTATTGTTATTAGCTTAATATTGAGCTCG
>JAQRMU010000009.1:11279-42995 GCA_028598975.1 Gammaproteobacteria bacterium
GACAAACCTAACGGTGGTGAGTCAGATGGGTTTAATTTAGGTTTAGGTTACCAATTCTAAGGTGATAAAGATGATACACACACTGCGAGCTTTTATTGTTATTAGCTTAATATTGAGCTCGATCACAGTTTTTGCTCGTGGTGTGTATCAAACTGATCAAGACTTCCTTGCTGAAACCTTTAACCAAGCCGTACCTAAGAGCAAGGTTGTATGGGTAAAAGGTGAGTTAGCCAAAACTATCACCGAGATCTTGGGTCACAAATATGTTGGACTGAGGATTCGCTATTGGCGGGTAGAACAGCGCAGTGTTTGGATTTTAGAAGAGATCGGTAAAGAAAAGCCCATTACATTTGGTGTGGTGGTTGCTGATGAGAAAATCGAAACAATTAAGGTGTTGGCATTTAGAGAAAGTCGTGGTGGAGAGATTCGTCATCCCGCATTTACTCAACAATTTAGAGATGCTCGCTTAGATGCATTGAAATTAGATCGTCATATTGATGGTGTATCGGGGGCAACCTTATCAGTTAGAGCTATGACAGATGTTGCAAGAATGGCATTATATTTAGACAAATTCACGGATGACAATGTAAAGCTATAGGATGAATTATGAACCGTAGAATGCGAAGCCTGCATCGCAGCATGGGCGCGATTGTCGCTATTTTTGTTTTAATGCTAGCCACAACTGGCATTTTACTTAACCACACCTCAGATCTTAATTTAGATAAACGCTACCTCACATGGGGCTGGCTTTTAGAGCATTATGGTATGGGAAATGTGGAGCCTGACACGGTGTATTTATTAGATCGTCATACAGTTTCACAGTTTGGACCACAAGTATTTATTGATGCCACTCCGGTCACACAATCTCAATTACCTATCCTAGGTGGGATCATTATTGATGATCTTATGGTGCTTGCCACAGAAGATTCCTTATTACTATTCACTCCTGAAGGTGAATTTATTGAACGCATGGGCAGTGGATTAGGTATACCTTCCATGATTCAAAATATTGGCTTATTTCATGGTGATCCTGTTGTGCAAACTCGCAATGGGATGTGGCGCAGCGACTTTATGCTGGATCAATGGGAACAGTTATCGTTGGATGGAGTGGGCTGGAGTGAACCCCAAACGATGCCACGGTTACTTCAAGATGACTTAGCAAGCTATTTTCATGGCAAAGGTATTTCAATTGAGCGTGTGGTATTAGATCTTCATAACGGGCATATTTTAGGTAAATATGGTATTTGGTTTGCAGATCTATTAGGTGGATTCTTAGTACTGATTTCTATGACAGGTTTATGGTTATGGGCTCGTCGGTTTTGATAGATACTTGATCTGGGTATATACCCAAAATACTTCAATCTGCACATTTTTTATTTGGTCATCCCAGCGTGATTTTTTATTACCGTCATCCCAGCATGCTTTTAGCTGGGATCTACTTAATACAATAGATCCTCGACAAAAACACTCGAGGATGACAGGGATGTAACACTCGAGGATGACAGCGACATAAGAGTTGCAGTTTCATTTATCACGGGTATATAACTCAGTTAGAAAAGATAGAACTACATCCGTGGTATTTAATGTGTAGAATTTTGGCTATACCCAGCAATATTTTTCAGAAAAGCGTAAGATATCAGTAATGAGAAACACGGAATTTCCATATCTACCCAAAGACTTTATTCAAACTCAAGAAGGCTTAATCTTTGCTGTTGTGAGCTATCAAGCTCATCAAGGGAAGGTCGGCTGTTTTTTGAGGTATATCACTGATGGAAATTCTTGGAAAAAACTCGATACAGAACACGCTAACCAGCTATTACAGCAGTCTTACCCTCAGTATTTATATCAATCAGATCAGTTTGATGCTGCATTTCATGCGGTTGAAGTGACTGATATTGTGGAACATCATCGCCCAGAAGATAAATTGAAGGATAGTTTACACTCTGATGCTGGGGATCAAATTGAACATAAACTCCAACAGCTTATCCCTATTTTGGTGCGCAATGGTGCAGATATTAAATGCTTGGGCTTAACGGGATCAATGCTAATTGATCAACAAAGCTCAAAATCAGATATAGATTTGGTTGTCTATGGACGTAATGCATTTCAAAAAACACGTGAAGCAGTACGCCTAGCGGTTGCTGAGGGACACCTTCAACTATTATCTTTAGAGCTCATGGAAGACAATTTTAATCGTCGTGCAGGTGAATTAAATTTGGATGAGTTTTCATGGCATGATAATCGCAAATTCAATAAAGCAGCCATTGATGGCACTAAGTTTGATATTGGTATGGTGTGTTTAGCTGAGGAATTGGAGCATGAGCATCAGCAATACCAAAAACAAGGACGACGACAGTTTATAACAAAGGTGGTTGACGACCATCGCGCTTTTGATTTTCCTGCTGTGTATTTAGTTGATGATGAAATGACACCCGAAGTTGTGTCGTTTACACACACCTATGTTGGTCAGGCAAAAGTAGGAGAAGTCATAGAAGTTTCAGGTGCCGTGGAATGCAATGTTGCCACGGGAAAGAGTCGGCTAATCATAGGGTCAACCCGTGAGGCCGAAGGCGAATATATTAAGGTGAGTAGATAAATGAGTGCAGTGGAAACAATAGCAACAGCTGATATAGGCTTAGTTGGTTTAGCAGTAATGGGGCAAAACCTTGTTTTGAACATGAATGATAATGGTTATACCGTTGCTGTTTATAATCGAACCACAGCTAAAGTTGATGAGTTTTTAGAAGGGCCAGCAAAAGGGACTAATGTAATTGGCTGTCATAACTTAAAAGACTTTGTTGAAAGCTTAAAGGCTCCTCGTCGTGTGATGTTGATGGTAAAAGCGGGTCCTGTTGTTGATGCATTTATTGAGCAGTTACTGCCATACTTAGATAAAGGTGACATTATTATTGATGGTGGTAATTCACTTTATACAGATAGTAACCGCCGTACCAATGAGCTAAAAGAAAAAGGAATCTTATTTGTTGGTTCTGGCGTGTCTGGAGGGGAAGAAGGTGCACGCTTTGGACCTTCAATTATGCCGGGTGGTCATAAAGGCGCATGGTTAGAGATTAAAGATATTTTCCAATCAATTTCAGCAAAAGTAGATGGTGAATCATGTTGTGAATGGGTAGGTAATGATGGAGCAGGTCATTATGTAAAAATGGTTCACAATGGAATTGAATATGGCGACATGCAATTAATTTGTGAAGCTTACCAATTAATGCGTGAAGGTTTAGGCCTATCAGGTGATGAGATTCAGGCCGTGTTTGCTGAGTGGAATGAAGGCGTGTTAGATTCATACCTTATTGAAATTACACGCGATATTCTAGCGGTTAAAGAAGATAATGGTGAGCTACTGATTGATCAGATCCTCGATACTGCTGGACAAAAAGGTACGGGTAAATGGACGGGTATGAATGCCTTAGACTTAGGTATTCCATTAACATTAATTGGTGAAGCTGTATTTTCTCGATGTCTCTCAGCACGTAAAAATGAACGTGTGATTGCATCAAAAGTCTTGCCAAAGCTGGCAAGTGAATTTAAGGGTGATAAAGCTGAAATGATCGATGCGATTCGTGATGCATTGTATGCCTCTAAAATCATCTCATATGCACAAGGTTATATGTTGATGCGTGAAGCGGCCCAAACTTATGGCTGGGACTTGAACTACAGTGGAATAGCATTAATGTGGCGTGGCGGTTGTATTATTCGTAGCCAATTCTTGGGCAATATCCGAGAAGCATTTGATAATGAACCAGAGTTAGCCAACTTACTATTAGACCAATTCTTTATTGATGCAATTACACAGGCACTACCTGGCTGGCGTAAAGCGGTTGGAGCTTCTATTTCTTTGGGTATTCCAGCACCAACATTTAGTAGTGCTTTGGCATTCTACGATGGTTACCGAAGTGAACGTTTGCCTGCTAATCTATTGCAAGCACAACGAGACTATTTCGGTGCACATACGTATGAGCGTTTAGATAAACCTCGTGGCGAGTTCTTCCACACCAATTGGACTGGTCGTGGTGGAGATATTTCAGCGACTAACTATGATGTTTAATTAGTCACCTAGATTAGAAATGAAAAAAGGGATGCTCATTGAGTATCCCTTTTTTGTTTATATGACTGTTATCTGGAATTAGTTATGAGCAATAGGGGTGTTGGTAAATAAGTAATCTTTTAATTCCTTATCAAACCGTGGATCTTTACGACGGATCCATTCAAGTACCATTGCTGCATGTTCTTTTTCCTCATCGCGATTATGAGCGAGAATAGCTTTGAGCTCATCATCTTTACAGGCATCGACACGCTGATTGTACCAATCTACAGCTTCAAGCTCTTCCATCAATGATGTAATCGCTCGGTGCATATCCCGAGTTTCATCTGATAGCTCATTAATATCTTCGTGATAGCCTTCGTTTGCCATAATTATTCTCCTGTTAATTAGTCATCAATTTCATCAACGTCAACTTGTCCAGACATTCTACGACGAAGATGTGACCAAGACATTCCCGTGGCCAGAATTGCAGATAATAAGAAGAGGACGATATAAGTCATGATTGACACGTTATCAATGCCAAGCAAACCAATATCGACCAACCACCAGACAATAATAGCAAAAAAGGAAAGAGCGAGGGCAAGTCCAAAACCACCGAGCGATCGCAACGTTGCACGAATATAGATCGTCCAGCCAATTAACAAAAGTACAGCAGACATAGCAAAAGCAGGAGTAAGGGCTAAAGCATCACCCAATAAGGCTTCTTTTGCCCAATGAAAAAAGCTGTAACCACTTGGGTTATAACTTAAGTAAACGAGTAATAGTGCAAAGACAAGACGAATGGTAAAACTTTGCCCATTAAAGTTATTTTTAGCCATGGCTATTTCCTATAGAGAGTGATGTTGTTCATTGATATTTGCATCATCCTCATGCCGTAATATTTGTGGCTGAGGTGTCTGTGTAGAGCATTAGCTTGTTATTACTTTACCTTTCTGTGCACCATTCGTAAGCATCGTCATATTTCTTATTTATCATCATTTAATTGACATTAAGGTGGGGAACTAAATGTGTAACTATTATTTCAAGGCTTCTAGTCGAACTACACTCCAATTAAACGCGTCCTCGTTAGTATTGAAATAACGTGTACCTATATTTTTCTCACTTATTAAACGTGCATGTTGCCATTTTGTTCGTTCGGTTGTTTTATCACCTAGAATGTAGGCAATAGCATAAAAGTGAGTAATACTTTTCAGAAAGTCATCGTTACATAGCATCGAACAGTCATTGGCACTACCATCAAGTATTAGTATGCTGTGCGGAGGCAAATGATTCTGACGAATATAGTCGGTTAGAATCTTTCCATAGGCTCGACAGTCATGGGTATTATCTAGAATTAAGTGGTAAATTCCATCGACAATTTTTTTAATATGCCCCGAATCTTTCATTGCTCTTCCCCAGTGACTTAGGGGAAATATACGTATTATGTGTAGATTATAGTACCCTACCAAAGTAGGGGGGTATGTGAATCGAGACTATATGATACGTTTTAGTTTGTGCAGGGATTATTCCCACTCAATAGTAGCTGGTGGCTTGCCCGAAATATCGTAAGTAACACGAGAGATGCCTTCTACTTCATTGATGATTCGGTTAGAGACTAAGCCGAGGAAATCATAAGGAAGGTGTGCCCAGCGAGCCGTCATGAAGTCGATGGTCTCAACGGCACGTAATGACACAACATAATCATAGCGACGACCATCACCCATTACGCCCACAGATTTAACAGGTAGGAATACGGTAAAGGCTTGACTGGTTTTGTCATAAAGATCATGAGCATACAGTTCGTCGATAAAGATCTTGTCTGCTTTACGCAATAGATCGGCATATTCTTTTTTTACTTCACCTAAAATACGTACGCCTAAACCTGGTCCAGGGAAAGGATGACGGTAAACCATATCGCGTGGTAGGCCGAGTTCAACACCGAGTTTACGCACTTCATCTTTAAATAATTCACGTAATGGTTCAAGCAATTTCAGGGTCATATGTTTTGGCAAGCCACCCACATTGTGATGCGTTTTAATCACTTGAGCTTTACCGGTTTTAGCAGCTGCTGACTCTATTACATCAGGGTAGATTGTGCCTTGAGCTAACCATTTAACATTGGTTAATTTATTTGATTCTTCTTCAAAGATCTCAACAAACACACGGCCAATAATACGACGTTTTTTCTCAGGATCATTTTCACCTGCAAGTTCATCTAAAAAGCGTTTTTCTGCATCAACACGAATAACTTTAATGCCCATATTTTTGGCAAACATAGCCATGACTTGGTCACCTTCATTTTGACGAAGAAGACCGTTATCAACAAATACACAAGTCAGTTGATCGCCAATCGCTTGGTGCAAAAGAGCGGCTACAACAGAAGAATCGACACCACCAGAAAGGCCTAGTAGCACGTCATCATCACCAACTTGTTTACGGATTGTACTGATACTGTCTTCAATGATTTGTGCTGATGTCCATAAGGTTTCACAATCACAAATTTCAGTTAAGAAGCGTTCAATAATACGTTGACCTTGTGCTGTGTGAGTCACTTCTGGGTGAAATTGAACGCCGTAGAATTTGCGTTCTTCATCAGCCATACCTGCAAAAGGAGCGCTGTCTGTGCTGGCAATGACTTTAAAACCATCTGGAATCGCTGCAACACGGTCACCATGACTCATCCATACATCAAGCAAGCCAAATCCTTCTTCGGTTACATGGTCTTCAATATCACGCAATAATGACGAATGACCACGCGCACGGATTTGAGCATAACCAAATTCACGATGTTCAGATGATTCAACTTGCCCACCTAATTGCATTGCCATAGTTTGCATGCCGTAACAAATGCCTAGAACTGGAATACCTAAATCAAATACAAATTGAGGGGCAACTGGAGCTTCGTCACCAATAGTTGAATCAGGACCGCCTGAAAGAATAATGCCTTTAGGATTAAACTCTTTAACCTCAGCTTCTGTGATTTCTGGGTTTCTTAGCTCACAGTAAACCCCCGCTTCACGAATACGACGTGCAATAAGTTGGGTGTATTGTGATCCAAAATCAAGAACAAGAATTCGGTGGTCGTGAATATTGTGGCTCATAAGGTTCTCTAAATAGATGTCGAAGCTAGGGGACAAATACCCGTGCTGAATGAGTCAGCACGGGATTTTAATTATTAAACGCGGTAGTTAGGCGCTTCTTTTGTGATGGTTACATCATGGACGTGACTTTCATTCATTCCCGCAGTTGTAACACGAACAAACTCAGGTTTAGTGCGCATATCTTCAATGGTTGCACTACCTGTATAACCCATACTAGAACGAATGCCACCAAGTAGTTGATGGATGACAGGGCCAAGGTTACCTTTGTAAGGAACGCGACCTTCAATACCTTCTGGTACTAATTTGTCTGCTTCACTTGATTCTTGGAAGTAGCGATCACTTGAACCTTGTTTTTGTTGCATTGCACCCAAAGAACCCATACCACGGTATGATTTGTAAGAACGACCTTGGAACAATTCAACCTCGCCTGGTGATTCTTCAGTACCCGCGAACATACCACCCAACATGATTGTATGAGCACCAGCAACAAGTGCTTTGGCAACATCACCTGAATAACGAATACCACCATCAGCAATTAATGGAACGCCTGTTCCTTCTAATGCTTTAGCAACATTACTGATTGCTGTAATTTGAGGTGCACCGACACCCGCAACGATACGTGTTGTACAGATTGAACCAGGGCCGATACCTACTTTAACAGCATCTGCACCTGCTTCAACTAAGGCAGTTGCTGCCGCACCTGTTGCAATATTTCCACCAATAACTTGAACTTGGGGATAGTTATTTTTAACCCAACGTACTTGATCTAATACACCTTGTGAATGACCGTGAGCAGTATCAACAACGATGACATCAACACCAGCTTCAGCTAATGCTTTAACTCGTGCCTGACTTTCAGCACCGATACCTGTCGCAGCACCAACTCGTAAACGTTGTTGGTCATCTTTTGATGCTAATGGGTTTTCAGTAGATTTCTGAATATCTTTAACCGTAATCATGCCTTGTAGGTGGAAATTATCATCAACCACAAGTACTTTTTCGATACGGTTAGTGTGAAGTAAGTTTAACACTTCTTTTTTATCAGCATTTTCTTTGACAGTCACCAAGTTTTCTTTCGTTGTCATAACTGAAGAAACAGGGTTGTCGAAGTGTGTTTCAAAGCGTAAATCACGGCTGGTTACGATACCAACAAGATCGTCGCCATCAACAACGGGCATTCCTGAAAACTTATTAGCGCGAGTTAATTCAATAACTTCACCGATGGTCGCCGTTGGTGAGACAGTAATAGGATCGCGAACAACACCACTTTCGAAGCGCTTAACCTTACGCACTTCAGCTGCTTGTTCTTCAATAGTCATATTCTTATGAAGAATACCTAAACCACCTTCTTGTGCGATTGCGATAGCTAAACGACTTTCTGTAACAGTATCCATTGCTGCAGATAACAGCGGAATATTGATGTTAATATCTCGGGTAAGTTTTGTTGTTAAGTTAACATCTCGCGGCATTACGTTAGAATAAGCGGGTAGTAACAAAACATCGTCGAAGGTTAGGGCTTCTTGAGCGATTCTCATAGGGCGTGTTCCTGATAGTACTTGTGGTATTATCCCGTCAATTATAACAAGAATTACACATATTTTCTAAGTTTTTTATGGCATTAGATAGTAATACAACATTAGCGAACAGACCTGTCAAAGAGGTCTATGCCGTTTCGCGTTTAGTACGCGAGGCGAGAGGTGTATTGGAAGGCTCTTTTCCACTTATTTGGGTTGAGGGCGAAATTTCTAATCTTGCCATGCCTGCGTCAGGCCATATTTATTTCACTTTAAAAGATGAAGCGGCACAAGTACGTTGCGCCATGTTTAGAAACCGTAATCGCAATGTACGGTTTACCCCAAAGAATGGCATGCAGGTCTTATTACGTGTTCGTGTGACCTTGTATGAAGGGCGAGGTGAATTCCAACTTGTTGTTGAACATATGGAGGAGGCGGGGAGTGGTGCCTTGCAACGTGCCTATGAAGCCTTAAAACATCGCCTTGGTGATGAAGGTTTATTTGATCAAGCACATAAGAAAGAATTACCGACATTACCGCAAAGCATCGGGGTTGTTTCATCGCCTGATGGTGCCGCTGTACACGATATTTTAACGGTATTAAATCGTCGTTTCCCCGCTGCAAATCTCATTCTTTATCCTGTTGCAGTGCAAGGTGGAGACTCCGCGAAACAGATAGCTAATATGATTACCTTAGCGAATAGTCGCCAAGAATGTGACGTATTAATTGTTGGTCGTGGTGGTGGTTCATTAGAAGATTTATGGAGCTTTAATGATGAGCTGGTTGCTCGCGCACTTTTTGCGAGTGATATTCCAGTCATCAGCGCGGTGGGTCATGAAGTTGACTTTACGATTGCTGATTTTGTGGCGGATGTTCGAGCGCCAACGCCTTCGGCAGCTGCTGAGTTAGCAGTGCCTGATACGGCACAGTGGTTATCAAAAGTACTTAATCATAGTCGACGATTAAGTTTGTTAATCAAACATCGTTTACATGATGAAAAGCAATATTTAAGGAATCTACAGCAACGATTGCCTCAGCCTTTAACGGCAATAAATCAGCAGATGCAAGGTTTAGATCGTTTAGCCCAGCAGTTAAGCCGTAGCTGGCGACAAATTATTAATAATAAACGTCAGCAAGTGGATTATTGGTCAGTACGCTTAAAACATCCACAGGCGAAGATCGAGGCTAATCACTATAAGTTGGCTCATTTGAATGAACGATTACAGCTGTTAATTAAACAAAACTTAGAGCAGTTATCTTCTCAAAATAAAGCCTTATTTCAACGCTTACAGTTTCAGTCACCCTTGCCAAAAATTACGCAGCAACAGACAGTTATAGAACAAGCTAAGAAGCAATTGGATAAGGCAATACAGAAGATAATTCGTCAGAGTCAGTCTGATTTATCTCAGAAAATGAGAACACTGTCTGCAGTAAGCCCTTTAAATACACTAGAGCGTGGTTACAGTATTACGACGGATAGTCTTTCTGGTGGAGTGATTAGACGGAGTGATGATGTTGAACTGGGACAAGAGATTAATATCCAACTTCAGCATGGCCGTTTAGATTGCAAAGTTACAGGTAAGAAAGACAATTGATTGCTTAAGGATGGAGCGAAATGTCTTTACCACAATGAGGACAGTGAGTGATATGTCCTGTACCTGCAAGTCGAATCAATGCTTTACTTTCTTTTAGCGATAGGCCTAATGATATTCTAAGACGTTCAATATCACGTAGTTCATCGTGAGTTAGTTTGCCGTCAGATAATGAGGCCATGAGTTTTGCTCGGAACTCATCGCGACGGTTTTGCATTTCAGTAGTGAAACCACTGGCAATAATACCAGCAGGTAAAGCCGCAATACCAATACCCATAATAGTGATGACAATTCCTAATACTTTTCCAGCAAAAGTAATCGGGACGACGTCACCATAACCCACTGTTGTGAGTGTGATTGTTGCCCACCATATGGCTTGGGGGATTGAGCCAAATACTTCAGGTTGAGCTTCACGCTCGACGAGATAGATTCCTGCTGATGCAAATACGATGAGTATGATTAAAATACTTAAGGCTGAAATAATGCCCGGCAGTTCATTTTTTAGTACTTGAAAGAGCATACTCAAAGAGTGTGAATACCGTGTTAGTTTGAATATTCGTAATAAGCGTACAACCCTTAAATAACGCGTATCAAGCTGGATAAATAATCCTAAATAGAATGGGGCAACAGCTAAAAGATCAATAAGTGCTAATGGGCTTTTGGCATACCTCCAACGACTACGCCATGGTTGTTCAGGATCAATTTCGGCGGCACTCCATAGTCGAGCAATATATTCAATTGAGAATAGAGCAATTGAGAAATATTCAAACCAGATAAACCATGAAGTATATTCTGAGCGAACCTGAGGCATTGTTTCGACAAAAACAATAATAACGGTAATGGCAATCAGTAGCATTAGAACGCTATTAATGAATCGAGCTAAACCATGATGTTCAATTTCAAATATTTGGTGAGTACGATGTCTGAGTGATACTGAATCAGTATTTGTATTATCATCCATAATATTATCTGCTTTTAAAGACGGAAGTCCCTGCCTAAATAAACACTTAATACGCGTTTATCTTTCATTATTTCATTAGGAGTGCCTTTTGCGATGACTTCTCCCTCATTGAAAATATAAGCACGTTCACAGACTTTCAGTGTTTCACGTACATTATGATCAGTAATTAAGATACCAATACCCCGTTGAGCTAGTTCCTGGATGATACCCTGAATATCAAGTACTGAGATTGGATCAACACCCGCAAAAGGCTCATCAAGCAAGATAAATTGTGGGTCCATGGCAAGTGCACGCGCTATTTCTACTCGGCGACGTTCACCACCAGACAGTGCCATACCGATAGAGTCACGAATATGATTAATATGAAAATCAGCTAAAAGTCGTTCGAGTAAATCTAGTTTATCTTCTTGCTCAAGATCATGACGTGTTTCGATAATGGCATAGATATTATCGGCAACACTGAGCTTTCTAAAAACGGATGCTTCTTGGGGAAGATAGCCTATTCCAAGTTGTGCTCGCTGGTGAATAGGATCATGTGTGAGTTCGCGTTGGTCAAGGGAAATTGTGCCATGATCAACAGGGATTAAACCAACTATCATATAAAAGCTTGTTGTCTTACCGGCACCGTTGGGGCCGAGAAGCCCAACAATTTCTCCACTCTTTACTTCAAGTGAGATATCTTTTACCACTTGGCGAGAACCGAAGCTTTTTGATAATGTTTGGGCAGACAGTATGCTCATTTTTGCGGTTTATTCCGGTTAGTTAGTGCGTTGAATGTAGCGACGAGATACCCAACCGATGACAACTTGATCATCAATCATTCCCCTGACCTGTAGCCAGTCTTTTTGTTCCGTAAGAATAATAAGTTCCGCATTTAGTTTAAATATTCCGAGCTTATTGTACTGCGTACCTGGACCTGTACGCACATGCAAGTTTGTCGTAGTGATGGCTGTTGGATAAGCATCACTTTTTGTTGCAGTCGGTGTTGTGATAGGTTCCGCTTTGGGAGCCGTAGCTGCTTTAGTTACTACCGGTTTAGATTTCTTTTTACTACCTGGTGGCTGAATAATAATATGAATACGTTCACCTTTACGTGGTTTTACACCAGGTTTACTTGGTTTTGAACGTGCATTTACAATATTTTTTGTAATGTCATATTCAATATGATCACCACTAAATTCATCACCCTGTTGCCATACATGCCCTTTACCAAGAAGGTATATTTTTTGTGATTTGGCATGATATTCCATCTGTAATGCCCGAGCTTTGATAGGTTGCTCACCTGGTTTCTGGATTTGTTGGTAGGTAGCAAATTCACCTTGGGCGACAGCTTTTGTCAGCTGTTTATCATCATCGTAATAAAAGGTAATGGTATCCCCCTCAATTCGTAGTGAACCTTGGGTGAGTATTGCCGTCCCTTTATATTGGGTGACACCTTTCTCGTCATCTAGTTGGGCATGATCTGCTTCTATATCAATAGGTTTCTCGCGATCACTAGGAAGGGCGAGAGCCAATGCAGGTAAAAGCATTAAGAAAGTGATGAATAATTTACTGTATTGTTGGCGCATCATACTGCCCCTTTACTCTTGAGTGGAGATTTATCATTTTATCTTCAAGTGAGGCATGTAGTCCAATAGACTCTGAATAGCCATAAGCTGATTTCATACTGACTGCAAGGTCAGTGTATGCCGTATTATGAAGTGTATCTAAGTTGAGTTTTTCAGTCCGTAACTCAATATCACGATTGTCTTGCTGAGTAATGATGACATTGCCGGTGAGCAATATATCATCACCTTTTCCTTGCGTTGTGGCTTTGTTTGCAAAAATAAGCCATGTATCTTTTTCTGGTTCAATAAACTGAACTGAAGGAATGAGCACTTCGGTACTGTCATCGTCAGGATAATGGGCCATTTCAGTGCCTGAAATAATGCGTGCTGGATTGCCATTTTTATCCATGACAGTCAGTGTAAAATCCGTCATTGCATAATCACTGGCTTTGTTTAGTTCACTTTCTAATGAATTACGCTGTTCAGCTTCTTCACCAGATAATAGCCACACGGCTATTGCTGCTAGAATCGGCAGAAAAATTTTAACTAAAAAAGAAAAGTTAGAAGTGGCGTTCAATTTGATCTTGTAAGGTACCTTGACCTTCCATAATTAGTTCACACACTTCTCGTGCTGCGCCTTTGCCACCGTTAGCAGGTGTAATCCAATGTGCATGTTTTTTGACAAGTGCATCGGCATCTTGGACTGCAACAGCAAGGCCAACACGACTCATAATAGCTAAGTCTACCCAATCATCACCTATATAAGCGCACTGCTCAGGTGTTAGCCCGAGTTGTCCAATAAGTTCTTCAAACGCGGGTAACTTCACTTTCTGGCCTTGGTAAAGGTGAGTAACACCTAAACTATTCATACGATATTCGACCACTTTTGATGTCCGTCCAGTAATGATGGCAATTTCGACTCCTGTATATTGTAAGAGCTTCATGCCATGACCATCACGGGAGTGAAAGGCTTTATATTCTTCGCCATCATCACCAATAATGATACTGCCATCAGTGAGCACCCCATCAACATCAAAAATGACCAGTTTTATATCTTTTGTACGAGCTAAAATATCTTGCATATTAAATCCTAATCATCAGGCTGTTGTTATACAACGCCGGCACGAAGTAAATCATGCATATTGATTGCACCAACAAGTTGTTGTTCATCATCTGTTATTAATAATGCATTAATTTTATGACGTTGCATCAGTTCTAAAATTTCAGCGGCTAACATGGTTGGTTGACCAGTGATGCAGTTAGTTGTCATAAAGTCTGCGATGACAGTGGTATGAACATCAATTGTTTGAGCTAAGACACGACGTAAGTCTCCATCAGTGAAAATACCAGCGATATTACCGTTTCCATTGATGACCGCAGTCATTCCTAGACCTTTATCGGTCATTTCGACTAGGGCATCGCTGATCAGTGCTTTATCATTAATTTTAGGGATTGCTTGGCCTGTATGCATGATGTCGCTGACATGAAGTAGCAAGCGTCGACCAAGGTTGCCGCCAGGGTGCGATAAGGCAAAATCTTCAGCAGTAAAGCCACGAGCCTCTAATAAGGAAATTGCTAAGGCATCGCCCATAACTAAGGCTGTCGTTGTACTTGATGTAGGGGCTAAACCTAGAGGACACGCCTCTTTATCTGCACTCACATCAATGTGGGCATGGGCACTCTGTGCAATCGTTGAAAAAGGCTTTCCTGTCATTGCTATGAGAGGGATACCTAAACGTTTTATCAGTGGCAGTATGGTTAAGACTTCACTTGTTTCACCTGAGTTTGATAATGCGAGCACAACATCTTTATCTGTAATCATGCCTAAATCACCATGACTCGCTTCACCAGGATGAACAAAAAAAGCAGGGCTACCTGTGCTTGCTAAAGTTGCCGCAATTTTTCCACCAATATGGCCAGATTTTCCCATGCCAATAACAACAATACGCCCTTCACATTTGAGCAAGTGTTGGCAGGCAGCAACAAAGTTATCATCAATACGATCTCGCAAGGCTGATATTGCCTCAAGTTCAGTATTGATAACGGCAAGTCCCAAAGACTTTAGTTGTTGAGCTTCAGTATCGGTCACGCTGGCATTCCTGGCATACTTTGATAGGCAAGTAGACCATTATATGCGATATAAACAAATAGCATTGCGACACCGGCAAAGCGTCCGATATGGCCTTTCTTACCCGTACGGGCAAAGAAATAGAGCATGACAAATAAGCCAACCATGAAAGGAAAGTCACGCTGTAATAATGCAGTGTCTACCTGCGAGGGTTGAATTAATCCTGGCATTGCCAATACGGCAAGTAAGTTAAACATATTAGAGCCGATGATATTGCCTACAGCAATATCATGTTCATTCTTTAAGGCTGAAATAATTGAGGCTGCGAGTTCTGGTAGGCTGGTTCCAATGGCAACAATGGTTAAACCGATAATAAGGTCACTCACTCCTAATAATTGAGCAACGCCTGTTGCACCCCAGACAAGTGCTTTTGACCCAGCAAGTAAGGCTACAAGTCCAGCAATAAAAGTGAGTATTGATTGCTGAGTTGTCATTTTTGGTTCAGAGAATTCTTGTTCAAATTCTTGTTCTAAAGGGTCACTTTTACTACTTTTTATTGCAAGGTAAGCCATTCCAAATAGCGTAAGAATAAAACCGGAGAATAAGATGATGCCGTCTAAATAACCTAAATGTAGGTCCCAAACTAAAAATAAGGAGACTGCCATAACAAAGGCCAGCATTGGAAATTCACGCTTTAAAGTATCCGAGTGGACTGCGAGAGGGGAGACTAGAACGGTAATGCCTAATACCATTCCGATATTAGCAATATTAGATCCTAATGCGTTACCGATACCTAATGCAGGAGCGCCATCAAATGAGGCGAGTGCCGAAACCAGCATCTCAGGTGCTGATGTGCCGAAGCCAACAATCGTTAAACCAACAATAAGAGGGGATATGCCAAAGTTAGTGGCAATATTTGCTGCACCATCAACAAAACGATCTGCGCCCCAGATAAGAACAGCAAAGCCAGCAACAATAGCGAGAATAAAAAGTACGGTAGTCATAAATACAGCTTAATGCTTCAAAATTTAGATAAAAAAAAAGCCGGACAGCTGTCCGGCTCTTTATTATATGTGCTTGGACCTTACTTGTCCCATGAAGATGGTTTAATCTTCAAATACATCAAAGTCTTCTTCAGGTGGGTTACCATCATAAACAAGGTTTTGACGACGTTGAAGGTAGGCATCACGAACATAGCTATATTCATCTTCAGCCGCTTCTTGAAGTACTTTTTCAACGCCAAGTAAGTTTGCTCGAGTGTCAATAACCTTGACTGCTTTTAGGGCATTACGCGTACGAACATCATCAATATGAGTAACAGGATCCGTATAAATATCAGCGACTAATCCGAATGAATCACGGACAGTACGTGGACCGAAAAAGGGTAATACCACATACGCACCAGGTTCTACACCCCATACACCTAATGTCTGACCGAAGTCTTCATCATGTCCTTTATGACCAGCGTAACCCGCAACATCAAAGATACCAGCGATACCGACAGTACTATTTAATAAAAAGCGACCTGTGTCATCAAATGCTTGACCAAATTTAAGTTGAAGCAAGTCATTAAGAATAACGGTGATTTCATTTAAGTTACTAAAAAAGTTACTGACACCTCTTTGAATCGGATCAGGTAAAACGGCATCGTAACCTTTCGCGGCAGGTTTGATAATTGCGCGGTCAAGTGTGTCATTAAATGAGTACATTGCACGGTTATACCCTTCCAGTGGGTCGTTAACTCCGACAGTCGAGTTTGTTGTTGCGCAACCTGACAGTGTCAGCACTGCACTCAGTATGCCGAGCTTTAATAATAGTGTGAAATTTCGCACGTTTTGTATTTCTAATACTTTTAATAGGGTTAGATTGAGAAGAATAATCTCATGGACTAGGGGAGTGGATCAAGTTTATGTGGTGTAAAAGCCGATGAGTTTATTCTGACGTGGCATGTTTGCAACGAAATTTTAATATTGTCCTTATGTACCCGCAATAATTCAAGATGCAGATTTTTTTCGTCATCCCAGCATGTTTCTAGCTGGGATCCGCTTAATACAATAGATTCTCGATAAGAGCATTCGAGAATGACGGGAGCTGTAAGCTCTACCTCTTCATTTATCATGGTATAAATGCAAAAATAAGCCGATGAAGCCTGATAGTCTGCCTTGCAGTATAATCATCCTAATTTATTAATCACTTTGTGAAAGAATATGAGCAATCCTTTATTAGAAAATAATACGTTACCTGCCTTTTTGGAAATCAAGTCTGAACATGTTGAGCCAGCACTGAATCAGGTGCTTGAGCAGGCGAAAGAAACCGTTAAAGCAGTACTGAAAAATAACAAGCGACCAACATGGGAATCGTTAGTTCTTCCGATGGAAGCACTTGATGCCTCTATAGATAAAGTATGGTCACCAGTTAGTCATTTGAATTCTGTGATGAATTCTGACGAGTTACGCGTTGCTTACAATGCCTGTTTACCTAAGTTAAGCCAGTTCGGTACTGAATTAGGTCAAAATGAAGATTTATACACTGCGTATAAACAGATTGCTGACAGTGAAGATTTTTCTAGCTTAGATATTGCTCAGAAAAAAGTAATTAATAATGCATTGCGTGATTTTCGATTATCAGGTGTTGAATTATCACAACAAGATAGAGACAAGTTTAAGCAAATTTCACAAAAGTTAACGGAACTTACGGCCAAGTTTGAAGAAAATTTGATGGATGCAACCCATGCGTGGAAAAAGCATATTACGGATGAAACGTCGCTCGCGGGCTTACCTGAATCAACGAAAGACATGGCCGCACAGTTTGCAAAACGTGATGAAGTTGAAGGCTGGGTGTTTACCTTAGATTTCCCTTCTTATATGCCCGTTATGTCTTATGCTGATGACCGTGATTTTCGTGAAGAGATGTATACCGCTTTTGCAACTAAAGCATCGGATCAAGGCCCGAGTGCCGGCAAATGGGATAATACCGAGATCATGACGGATATCCTAAAACTACGTCATGAACTTGCTCAGTTAATTGGTTTTGATAATCATGCACAACGATCGTTAGCAACTAAAATGGCTCAATCCCCACAGCAAGTTCTCGACTTTTTGGGCGATTTGGCGGCACGTTCTAAGCCGATTGCCGAAGAAGAGTTCGAAGAGTTAAAGTCGTTTGCTAATGAAATAGCTGATATGACAGAACTTGAAGCATGGGATGTTACTTATTTTGCCGAAAAATTACGTCAACAACGCTATTCAATTTCACAAGAAGAGCTGAAACCTTATTTCCCAGAGAATAAAGTAGTATCAGGCTTGTTCTCTGTCGTGAACCGTCTTTACGGTCTTGATATTAAAGAGCGTCATGATGTTGATGTTTGGCATAAGGATGTTCGTTTCTTTGATATTTTTGATGGACAAGGAGAGTTGAGAGGTCAGTTTTATTTAGATCTTTTTGCACGTAATCATAAGCGTGGTGGCGCATGGATGGATGAGTGCTTAGTTCGTCGTCAAACTGAATCTGGCATTCAAACGCCTGTGGCATTTTTAACCTGTAATTTTTCTGAACCAGTTGGTGACAAACCCGCCTTATTTACCCATGATGAAGTAACGACGTTATTTCATGAATTTGGTCATGGTCTGCACCATATGTTGACCAAGATCCATCATGCAGGTGTATCAGGAATTAACGGTGTAGCATGGGATGCGGTCGAGCTACCAAGTCAATTTATGGAAAACTGGGCATGGGAGCGTGAGGCCTTAGATCTAATCTCAGGCCACTATGAAACCGGTGATGTTTTACCACAAGACTTATTCGATAAAATGATTGCAGCGCGCAACTTTCAATCCGCAATGATTATGGTGAGACAGTTGGAATTCTCATTATTTGATTTTCGTTTACATCTTGAATTTAATCCTGAACAAGATAAACAAGTCGATAAAATTTTGGCAGAAGTACGTGAGCAAGTTGCCGTTGTTAAGCCACCTAAATTTAACCGCTTTGCACATAGCTTCTCACATATCTTTGCGGGTGGTTATGCTGCGGGTTATTACAGTTATAAATGGGCTGAAGTGTTATCGGCGGATGCCTTCTCTAAATTTGAAGAAAAAGGCATTTTTGACCGCGCTACAGGTATTGAGTTTTTAGAATCAATCTTAGAACAAGGTGGCTCACGTGAACCAATGGAATTATTTGTTCAATTCCGTGGTCGCGAACCTGAGATTGATGCTTTATTACGTCATAGTGGGATTGCGGCCTAATGAAATACACCGATCTCAGAGACTTTATTGACCATTTAGAACAACGAGGTGAACTAAAGCGTATTAGCGTAGAAGTTGATCCTGTTCTAGAAATGACCGAGATCTGCGATCGGGTATTACGTGCTGGTGGCCCGGCAATATTATTTGAAAATCCAAAGGGCAGTGATATTCCCGTATTGGCTAATTTGTTTGGAACGCCACATCGTGTTGCCTTAGGCATGGGCGAAGATTCCGTAGAAGCCTTACGTGAAGTGGGTCAGTTATTAGCCTTTTTAAAAGAACCTGAGCCGCCAAAAGGAATGAAAGATGCGTGGCAGAAAATGCCCATCTTTAAACAAGTGCTGAATATGGCACCCAAAGTGGTTAAAAAAGCGGCATGTCAGAAACAAGTGATTGAAGGGGATGATATTGATTTAAGCCAGTATCCTATTCAACATTGCTGGCCAGAAGATGCGGCACCTTTGATTACATGGGGACTGGTAGTTACAAAAGGCCCTCACAAACCACGCCAAAATATGGGCATTTATCGTCAGCAAGTGTTGAGTAAAAATCGCGTTATTATGCGTTGGTTATCACACCGTGGTGGTGCATTAGACTTTAAAGAATGGCAAGAGGAACATCCGGGCGAACCGTTTCCTGTTAGTGTTGTTTTAGGCTGTGATCCCGCTACTATTTTAGCGGCCGTGACTCCGATTCCAGATAGTTTGTCAGAGTATGCCTTTGCAGGCCTGTTACGGGGCTCAAAAACTGAACTAGTGAAATGTATTGGCAATGATTTGCAAGTGCCAGCCAGTGCTGAAATTGTATTAGAAGGTTTTATCTATCCCGATGATATGGCTGATGAAGGCCCTTATGGCGACCACACCGGCTATTACAACGAGGTTGATCAATTTCCCGTCTTTACTGTTGAACGAATAACACAGCGAGAAAATCCTATTTACCACAGCACCTATACAGGCCGACCACCAGATGAGCCTGCTATTTTAGGTGTTGCTTTAAATGAAGTGTTTGTACCGATTTTACAAAAACAATTTCCTGAGATTGTAGACTTCTATTTACCACCAGAAGGCTGTTCATATCGAATGGCAGTGGTTAGTATGAAAAAGCAATATCCGGGTCATGCCAAGCGTGTGATGATGGGAATCTGGTCATTTCTACGTCAATTTATGTACACCAAGTTTGTAATTGTGGTTGATGATGATGTCAATGTACGAGACTGGAATGATGTGATTTGGGCGATAACTACCCGAATGGATCCTGCACGTGATACAACTTTAATCGAAAATACACCTATTGATTATCTTGATTTTGCCTCACCTGTTTCAGGTTTAGGTTCTAAAATGGGCATGGATGCGACGAACAAATTACCGGGTGAAACAGATCGTGAATGGGGAAAGCCTATTGAACGTGATCCTGAAGTTGTTAGCCGTATTGATGAGCTTTGGGGTTCCTTGGGTTTAGAGCCATAATCATTCGGTCTCCCTCATCCCAACCTTCTCCCTCAAGGGAGAAGGGGCTAAAGCTTCCCTCAAGGAAGAGAAGGGACTAAAGCTCCCTCTCCTGTTGGAGAGGGTTGGGGTGAGGAGATATAAAACTAAGGATTAAGACGCGTGTTGATACCTATGCCGGTAATCGTTCAACCTGTAAAAAATAGTAAAAGTCTGTCATCCCCGTGAAAACGGGGAGCCAACGATAGTGGCTATTTTCACTGCCCATGGATTCCCTGCATTTTAAGTGTTCAGCAGTTTAGATGAGTGAATAAAATTTAAAAGCCATCCGTATTTTTTTCAACCCAACGTTCACCATCTTGCCCTGTTTCTTTTTTCCAGAAAGGAGCATTGTGTTTGAGCTCTTCAATTAGCCATGCACAGGCATCAAGTGCAGCACGACGGTGTGCTGACCAGCAAGCAATTAATACGATAGGATTAGCGGGATTAATTCTGCCAACACGGTGAATAATTAATACATCGAGCAAATCCCACTTCTGTCTAGCTTGTTGCTCGAGTTTATCTAAATAATGTTGCGTCATTTCAGGATAGTGCTCTAAGACCATCGAGGAGACATTGGTATTATCATTAAAGTCACGCATTGTGCCGATAAAGCTTGCTGTCGCACCAAATTGTTTATCAAGCGCAGCGTGTTGTTGATGCTCTACAATCGAGTGGTAAGGATCGAAGGGATAGGCTAGGAGTTGAGTTGCCATATTAGCCACCCGTTACTGGAGGAAAAAAGGCAACTTCATCGCCATCACTAACTTGGCTGTCATATTGAGCATATTCAAGATTAACTGCCACTAAGACATTTAATGGGCGGTCGGCATTATTGGTTGTCATATCCCACACTTCACCAGCGGTAGAAGCAGTCTCTATTTTGGTTTCTGTGATACCCATTTTTTCACGTAGGCTGGCAAAGAATTTAACTTGAATACTCATTTGCTTGTTGTCTTCTATTCATTCAAAATTACAGGATATCATTTTATAGGAAGCTTAGACATGTCAGAACTCACACATTTTAATCAAGCTGGTGAAGCTCATATGGTTGATGTTGGTGATAAATCTATCACTAAGCGGGTCGCTGTTGCTGAAGGGCAGATAATGATGTTAGACAATACCTTGGATTTGATTAAGCAAGGCAATCATAAAAAAGGTGATGTTCTTGGTATCGCTCGTATTGCGGGCATTATGGCGGCAAAGAGAACCGCTGATTTAATTCCGCTATGTCATCCGCTGGCATTAACGAAGGTGAGTGTTGACTTCCAAGTATTAGAGGATGAGGTTGCCGTACAGTGCCGTGTTCAAGTAGAAACAAGTGGACAAACAGGTGTTGAAATGGAGGCTTTGACTGCATTACAAGTGAGTTTGTTGACCATTTACGATATGTGTAAGGCGGTTGATCGCGGCATGATTATGACGGATATTCGTTTACTTGAGAAAGCCGGAGGTAAATCGGGTCATTGGGTGCGCGAACTATAAGTGTTATATACTGGTAATCATTCAATCTGCACATTTTTTATTTAGTCATCCCAGCATGCTTTTAGCTGGGATCTACTCAATACACTAGATCCTCGATAAAAACACTCTAGGATGACAGAGATGTAACACTCGAGGATGACAGGGATGTAACACGCAAGGATGACAGGAACGTAAGAGCTGCAGTTTCATTTATCACGGGTATAGGAAAGAAAAAAGAATGAAATTGAACACATGGCTAACGATAGCCTTATTATCCGTTAGCACACACTCAGCACTTGCTGTTGAGCATTTAAAGCTATCCACTACCACTAGTACAGATAACTCAGGTTTATTAGCCGTATTGCATCCTGTATTTGAAGCTAAATACGATGTTAAAGTCGATGTTATTGCTGTGGGTACAGGCAAGGCATTAAAGATTGGTGGCAATGGGGATGTGGACGTGGTGTTTGTTCATGCACCTGCGGCTGAACTCAACTATGTGGAACAAGGTGACTTTATTGATCGCAAAGCAGTGATGCATAATGACTTTGTGATTGTCGGTGCCAAAAGTGATATGGCACAACTAACAAAGGCAGAGTCTGCAACGGAAGCGCTACAATTAATTGCCAACACATCAGCCACTTTTATTTCACGTGGGGATGACTCAGGCACCCATAAAAAAGAAAAGAAATTATGGTCTGATGCTGGTGTGAAGCCGCAAGGTGAGTGGTATATCCAAGCTGGACAAGGCATGGGGGCAGTATTAAAAATTGCAGATGAGAAACAAGCGTATGCATTGACAGATCGTGGCACTCAAATCGCTTATGCCGATAAAATGAGTTTAGTGGTGGCCTATGAAGGTGATAAGGCATTGTTTAACCCTTATCATGTTATGGCAGTAAACCCTGAAAAGCATATTTATGCTAACTATGACTTAGCGATAAAGTATATTGATTTTGTAACCAGTGAAGAAGGGCAAGGCATTATTGCCGATTTTAAAAAAGGTGGTCAGCAGTTGTTTTATCCAGATGTCTTGAACTAAACAGCTATCTTGCCAGCAGGTTGAGGTGTTTTGGGATAAGTGAAACTACAGTTTTTTCATCACCGTAATTCCGAGTGCTTTTTTTAATATCATTCCGAACGATAGCCAAGGAACCTTGTGGTGGCGGGCTGAGACCCTTTCGGTTGCGCTCAGGCTGACAGGGTAGGGATCCAGTCATCCTCGAGTGTTTTTATCGAGGATCTAGTGTATTGAGTAGATCCCAGCTAAAAGCATGCTGGGATGACGGTAATAAAAAAGCATGCCAAGATGACTAAATAAAAAATGTGCAGATTGAATGATTATCAGTATAAAACAATCATGACTTGATCAGAGGCGCCTTAAAATATTGATAACTTCTGTTGGTGTTTCTTAGTGGCTAACCTTGGTTCAGTAAGGCGCGTAAATCAATAATTGCCGCATTTGCACGAGAGATATACGATGCCATCACTAATGAATGATTGGCAACAAAACCAAAGCCACTGCCATTTAAAATAATGGGGCTCCACACGGATTCTTGACTGGCTTCTAATTCACGAATTATTTGGCGAAGGCTGATTAAGGCATTTTTCTTTTGAAGAATATCAGCAAAGTCATGTTCAGCTGCTTTTAATAAATGTATTAACGCCCATGCTGAACCACGTGTTTCATAAAAAACATCATCAATTTCTGTCCACGGTGTTTTAGTGATGAGTTCTGCTGGTGCTGGGGTTGATTGGTTTGCATCAGGGTCGCCCGCTAAATCAGTATTAATACGAATCTGGCCTACACTGGCACTGAGTCTTTGCGATAGGCTACCAAGACGTTTTTCGACAATAGCCAGCCAATCAGCAAGGTTGTCAGCACGAGCATAAAATTGAGCATCATCTTGTTCAGTGTTACTGAGACGATTTAGATATGACTCTAATGCTGTAACGCCTTTACGGTATTCACGTTCTGTTGGGGGGAATAACCATGATTCAGAATTAAAATTGAATTGTGGTTCGGCGATAGCAAGATCTGCGTCTTCTAATGATTGAGATTGAGAGCGACTAATATCATTACGTAATGCACGAGAATAATCACGGATTTGAACTAAAACACCGAACTCCCAGTTAGGAATATTGTCCATCCATATTGATGGGGGAATCACATCATTGCTTAGATAGCCACCAGATTTATTCAGTAGGCTGTTAGTAAGTTTAATGAGCGTCAGTGTTGATGTGTATCCCGTGACAATGTGCTGCTGTTTTGCTGTTGCTACTTCTTGGCTATGTTTAACGGGATCGAAGCTTGCGGGTGAGCGATCCCACCAAAGCATAATAAGAAGCAGTAATAAAATGATGCCAAGCACAAAACCACTGATAAATTTGATTGTTTGTTGTCGAGATTCGGGATCTTGGAATCGGTCAGTGAATGACCAGATCATATCTTTTCCTTGTTGAATCAGTTGTGTCATTGCCATGTGTCATTGCTTACCTAAACCTAAGATATAGGTAAGTAGACTATTCTCTTAATGTGAGGATGGCAATACCAATTCTAGGGGGGATAAATAAAACAAACTTGACTTGTAGTCACTAACCCCAGAATAATGTGCGGCTTGCAAAAAATATTGATGAAGCGGGGGACGCTTTTGTATGTCATTGAGAATTGAGATCGACAATCTTGCCAAACATTTTGGTGAGATTAAAGCCGTAGATGGTGTGTCATTTTCAGTAAGAAAAGGTGAGGTTCTAGGGTTTCTAGGTCCTAATGGTGCTGGTAAATCAACGACCATGAAGATGGTGACGGGGTTCTTAACCCCAACACGAGGTACTGTGCGCGTATGTGGTCATGATGTACTTCAAGATCCTATTGCGGTTAAAGCGAGTTTAGGTTATTTACCTGAGGGTGCGCCAGCGTATGCTGATATGACACCTGATGGTTTCCTAAAGTTTATCGCTGATATTCGTGGACTATCTGGCAAAGAAAAACAAATGGCGGTGGACTCTGCTGCAGAACGTGCGCAAATCAAGCATGTGATGTATCAGCCAATTGAAACCTTGTCGAAAGGTTATAAACGCCGTGTTGGTTTGTCTCAAGCTATTTTGCATAATCCACCAGTATTGATTCTTGATGAGCCTACAGATGGTTTAGATCCAAACCAAAAGCATGAAGTACGCATGTTAATCAATGATATGGCTCATGATAAAGCGATCATTATTTCAACACACATTCTTGAAGAAGTGCATGCGCTATGTCACCGCAATGTATTGATTGCAAATGGTCAATTAAAGTTTGATGGTACGCCGCATGAGCTTGAAGCCATGTCTCGTTATCATAATGCCGTTTGTGTATCTGTTGTTGATGTTGATGATGATAGCTTGGTAGCCTTTTTGACTGCACTAGATTATGTAAAAGAAATTGAATCATTACCAGGGGCTCGAGGTTTCCGAGTTTATCCTCAAAATGGTCAACAAATTACAGCCGAATTATCACAAGCAATTCGTAATAATAATTGGCAGGTCGATTCACTTTATGCTGAACATGGGCGTTTAGATGAAGTATTCCGTACCATTACAATGGGTGGAGCTAAGTAGATATGATGAACATGAATAATATCTGGTTTATTATGAAACGTGAGTTAAGTGGCTATTTTGCAACGCCAGTCGCTTATGTATTTATTATCAGTTTCTTATTGTTAACAGGTTTCTCAACATTTTTTGTGGGTAACTTCTTTGAACGTGGCGAAGCTGATTTGTATCCATTCTTCTCTATTCATCCATGGCTTTATGTATTGTTGATTCCTGCAATTTCAATGCGATTATGGTCAGAAGAACGAAAAAGTGGCTCAATAGAATTGTTGATGACTTTACCTGTTTCAGTTTTTGAAGCGGTATTAGGAAAGTTCTTGGCAGCATGGGCTTTTACAGGCTTAGCATTATTATTGAATTTTCCTTTATGGATTACTGTTAACTACTTAGGCACGCCTGATAATGGTGTTATTTTTGCTGGTTTCTTAGGTAGCTTTTTAATGGCTGGTGGCTTTTTAGCGATTGGTGCATGTGTATCTGCAACAACAAAAAATCAGGTTATTGCCTTTGTATTAAGTTTGATTGTCAGCCTGATTTTTGTATTGAGTGGTTATGGAATCGTTCTTGATTTCTTTAGTAGTTGGGCGCCTGTAGCACTTGTTGATGCGATTAGCTCATTCAGTTTCTTAACGCATTTTGATGCAATATCTAAGGGTGTGATTGATATGCGAGATATGTTGTATTTCGCATCTGTCATTTTGGTCTGGTTATTTGCTAATGCCATTGTTGTTAATGCCCGTAAGGCCGATTAGGAGTTATCGTTAAATGAATAAACAACTATTATCGACTGCTGGTTTAATACTGACTGTTATTTTATTTCTATCATTCAATATTGTGACCAATGGTAATTTGAAATCAGCCCGTATTGATTTGACGCAAGACAAGCTTTATACCTTGTCAGAAGGGTCTTTGAATATTATTGAATCATTGAATGAACAGCTTACATTAAGACTGTATTATTCAGATCAAGTGGCTCAAGAATTACCAAGTATTAAGTCCTATGCTCAACGAGTACAAGAATTATTGGAAGAATATCAACGTGCCTCTAATGGCATGATTCGTTTGATTGTCGTCAATCCAAAGCCTTTTACTGATAATGAGCAACGTGCAAAACAATATGGTCTTCAAGGTGTACCTATTGATGGTGCAACGGATCCACTTTATCTTGGTTTAGCGGGTAGTAATTTACTTGATGGTGTTGAGAGTATTTCATTTTTCCAACCAGAAAAAGAAGATGTGCTTGAGTACGACATCACTAAATTAATCTATAAACTATCAAGTGCTGAAAGAAAATCAGTGGCTGTGATGAGTTCTTTAGAAGTTAATGGTGAAGAATATGACCCACATAAAGGTGAAACCGCAACAGAAGGTGGTGCTAAGCCTTGGGCATTTATGGCTGAATTACGTCAATTATTCAATGTCATTGTGTTACCTGCTGATGTGAAACGAATTCCATCAAGTGTTGATGTGTTGATGTTGGTTCATCCTAAAGAGTTAGAACAACGTACGCTTTATGCTATTGATCAGTATGTATTGGCTGGCGGTAAATTGATTACCTATGTTGACCCTTATTCTGAAAGTGATATTCCAGAGAAGGATCCAGATAATCCAATGGCAGCAATGGTCTATTCTCGTAGTTCAAATATGAAAGAACTGTTCTCTCAGTGGGGATTCGAGCGTTCAGCTGCTGATGTTGTCGCTGACCGTAAAACTGCGATTAAAGTAGATTTTGGTGCTCGTACAGGCAATAAGCCAATTGATTATGTACTGTGGCAGGGCATTCCAGCAGATCAGCTTAATAATGAGCAGGCAATTACTGGGAATTTGAAGAAAATTGAGGTTGCTACAGCGGGTTATTTCAAAGCACTTGAAGGTGCTGAAACAACATTTACACCACTGGTTTCATCAAGCAATGAAGCGATGTTGGTGGATAAGCGTGTGGTTCAGTTCCGTAATGATCCAATGGCATTATTGACTAAATACCAAGCTGGTACATTGAGCTACCCTATTGCTACCCGTGTAAATGGTATGGTGAAAACGGCTTTCCCTGATGGTGTAAAAGGGGATGACGGAAAATTACAAAAAGGCCGTAAGCACTTAGATGAATCTAAACAAGCGATTGATGTGATTGCCATTGCCGATGTAGATATGTTGAAAGATCGCTTTTGGGTTCAATTACAAGATTTTTATGGCGAACAAATTTCTTACAGCACATCTAATAATATTGATTTTTTAATTAATGCGATTGATGAAATGTCTGAAACAAATGGCTTGATTAGTGTTCGTTCTCGATCAGGTTTTTCTCGCCCATTTGATCGTGTTTTAGACTTGCAACGTGAAGCTGAGAAGTTGTACCGAACTAAAGAGCGTGAGTTGCAAAAGATCTTAAAAGAAACGGATCAACGTATCGCTAGAATGCAAGTTGAACGAAGTGGTAGTGATAAAGAGCTCCATAATGTAGAACAACAAAAAGAAATTGCTGAACTTCGTACAATGAAGCATAAAACACAGCAAGAGTTACGAGATGTTCAAGGTGATCTACGTAAGGATATTGATAAGTTAGATACTCAATTAAAATTCTTTAATATAGGTCTTGTGCCTTTATTAGTTGCACTACTAGCAATTATTACTGGTTGGTTACGTGTTCGTAAGCGTACTCAAGGTCGTAACCAGTAAAACAGGGTTTTCAATAATCCTCGAAATAGGTTTGTAAAAAATGATAAAAAAATTAAATAGCCTGACTGTTTTATTCATTATCACTGTGGTGATGGTGCTATTAATGTTGATTACAATTCAACGTCCGAGCAATACGAGTGATGATGAAGGATTGTTATTCCCAGAGCTCTATGGTCAGTTGAATGGTGTCGATACGATAAAAATAAAGAGTTCTCAGGACGAATTTACCTTATATAAAGAAGGCGAAGATTGGTTCATTAAAGAACGTTGGAGTTTTTTTGCTGACTTTAATCTTGTTAAACGTGCATTAGTTGATTTATCTGAGGCTAAGATTTTAGAACGAAAAACAGATAAGCCTGAACAGCTTGCTGTATTAAGTCTTGAAGGAATGGAGCAAGGTGGTGAATCTATTCACATTAACTTACTTCAAGGTGAAGAGGTTGTTGCTGGACTTGTTCTTGGACGTGAGCGTGAGTTAGGCCAAACTGGTGGAGAGCGTCAGTTTTATGTACGTCGTGCTGGTGAAGAGCGTGCCTGGTTGGCTGAAGGTTACCTTAATATTAATCCTCTCATGTTGAACTGGATTAAGAGTGAGGTGATTAATATTGCTCGTGAGCGTATTGCACAAGTAAATATCATTCAACCTAATGGTTCGACTGCGACGATTATCAGTTTAGGTCAAAAAGATAAATTTGGAACACCAGAAGATCGAGATGAAACTGTCTTTAAATATGCTCAACTTGGTTATGATATTGCCGGTAGTTTGTTTCAATTGAAAATGGAAGACGTTCAGCCAGCAAGTGATTTTTCTCGAGGTGAATCTGAAATAGTAACGGCAGAGTTTCTAACATTTGATGGTTTGAAAATCATTACTGAAACCTCATTTGATTCTGAAGATGGTTACTATTATTCAACAATCCGTGCTGAAAGCTCGGTATTGGGAGATGCGCCAAAAGATATTCAAGCATTGAATGTATTAAAGACCGCTGACCAAGTGCAAGAAGAGATTACTGTATTAAACAAGCAGTTTGATTCATGGGTTTATCGCTTTGGTGGTTTTGTTGGAACAAACTTAATGCGTTCTGAGGCTGATATGGTGACACAATCTGGCAAGGCTATTCCTATGCCGGCTGATGTAACAGGCTTTGGTTCATAAATTAGATAGCCTAATTGATAAGCATTAGTGAAGTTTATGTGAAAATAAGTAAACTACGGTAAAAATCTTAAGCTGATAACTCTGACGGGCCTTTATTCTGATCAAAAGGCCTATAACATTACAAGTGTGCAGGTAGAATTTGTTGCTCTAAAACCTGATAGTAACACTCTAAAAAATAGAAGATTAGGGCTGTCCGATTCTAGTTTTGAATGCTTTATCCTTTACGATCCTCTTAAATTAAACCCGCTTAGTTTTTCTTAATGTAAGTGATTTATATGTCCACATTAAGTGTTATAAAACAGTATATGAAAATAATCGCCACAAAACTTAAACGAGAAATGTCAGCTATGAATAAGAAATTCCCCCTAATCTATCTACTGCTAACAGTTCCTTCATTGGCTTTTTCTCATGCTACTTTTGAGAATAAATCAGTTACATCTGGAGCATACTATAAAGGGGTGATAGGAATCGGACATGGTTGCCAAGGATCTACTACCACAAGAATTACGGTTGAAATTCCAGAAGGGGTGCAAAGAGCAAAACCTATGCCTAAGCCTAATTGGAATGTTGACGTTGTGAAGGAAAAGCTTAGTGTGCCCTATACTGCTTATGGTAAAAAATACGCGGAAGATGTACGAAAGATAATTTGGTCTGGTGGTGGGTTACTTGATCAGAATTTTGATGAATTTACTTTCAGAGCAAAAATTGCTGTATCACCACAAACGCTATATTTTCCAACTAGACAGGAATGTGTATCAGGTGAAATCTACTGGCATGAGATTCCAGCTGTTGGTAAAAACGCCCATGACTATAAAAGTCCTGCCCCATCATTAAAGGTGCTTAAAGGTTCTGCTCATCATCATTAAGCAAAGTGAATACAAATTAAGTAGATAAGAATATTGCTTTATACTAAATTCGATTATGTCATTTCACACAAAAAGGTGTAAATGACATAAATTACGCATTCATCTAACAATTAAAATACCGCGCTGATCAACGCTAGCTTAATACCCAAGTTTAAAGTTGGGTAATGATGTTGGTGCGATATTATTAATTTTGGAATTAAGATGAACTTTACAGCTTTGCACAAACGTCAGTTGCAAGGAAGCACGCTGTCAATCACTTTACTATGTTCAATGTTTGCTTCTCCAGTTGCAGCAGAACACCCCTCTTCAGTTGAATTAGATAGCATCGAAGTGTTATCAAGTCATAATGCACCTGCTACGCTTGGCTTGGAAGCTGAACGTGCAGAATTAATGTTAACGTCAGGTGGTGTGAGCTTCATTGACATGGATGAGCTTAGTGAGCGGAATGTTTCTAGCCTTGCCGATATGTTACGTTATGTGCCGGGGATTTTTGCAACGAGTGATAGTGGTAATGACACTATCTTTTTCACTAGTCGAGGTTCTAACCTAGATGCTACTGACTACGATATGAATGGCATCAAGTTATTGCAAGATGGATTATCTGTCACATCAGCCGATGGTAACAATCATAACCGTATTATCGACCCTTTAAGTGCGCGATATGCCACGGTAGCAAGAGGCGCAAACGCACTGAAATATGGTGCCAGCACTTTAGGTGGTGCGATTAACTTTACTACTCAAACAGCTTATGACACAGCACCGCTTACATTGTCCTTAAATGCAGGTAGTCATGGTCAAGTATTAGCACGTGCAACAGCGAGTAAAATATTTAATGAACAATTTGATGGTTTGATTACTATTGAAGATAAACAGTGGGATGGTTATCGCGATCATAATGAGCAAAGCCGTCATGGCCTTTATGCCAATGCAGGCTGGAGAATATCTGATTCAGTAGCTAGCCGTTTTTATGCAACGTATCTGGAGAATGATCAGCAGTTAGCAGGGGCATTAACTCGGGATGAGGTTAATGCTGATCGTGATCAAGCCAGCTCAAAAGCACTAGGTGGAAATTTTCAGATCAATGTTAACTCATGGCGTCTAGCGAATAAAACCATCTGGGATATTGATGAAAATAGGAGCGTTGAGTTTGGGGTTTCTTATGAAGAACAGGATCTTTACCACCCAATTGTGGATAAGATAATAATCACTCCTGGGCCGGGGTTAGTCTTCAATGGACTTATTATTGATACAAAACAAAAAGACTTTTCTACAATGGCTCGGTATAACAGTCGTATAGATAACCCCTAATCTCTAGATAGAAAACACTAAAACTCAGGAAGCCTTGGCTGTATAATGGTTTGTGACAAAACGCACCAACACCCAATGGGTGATACAACACAAGGCTTA
>JAQRMU010000090.1 GCA_028598975.1 Gammaproteobacteria bacterium
TTCCATCGGCAGCCATCACGGTAGTCATTTTTCCTGTTAGTTTGTTGGTGACCGTCTCACCATTTTGACTAACAGTCCAGTAGCCACTATGTGTTCCATTGCCATTAACAATATCCACAATATCTGTGACAACAATATCTCCACCATTAAAGTAGTCCATATTGCCTGTGCTTTTATTAATGCCAGAACTCAAGCCAAGCGCCATGACATGTTGACCGGTAAGATCAATTGGCAAACCATCTTGCTTACTAATGGTACCCTCGAAACTGCCTGAATAATCTGCTGCATAAACACTAAGCGCCCCAGCTAGTAACAAGGTTGAACCTAGTGCAATAGTTAGTTTTTTATAGTTAAAAGTTTTCATGATTAAGCTCCTGTATTTAGTGTTCACGTTGTATAAGCCAAGCCATATTTATGCTTGAAACTCTACGGTGATTTAATACTGAGCTTTTTGAGATTATTTAGGTAGTTTCTAACTGTTAGTAACTATTGAGTATAAAGGATAAAACCTAGGTATAGGAATGTTCCCCCTACCCAAAGGCTATGCACTAAGTACTGTGATAAAGGTACTTTCAGGTTCTTTGTGTAAATTAGGGTGCTATTGCAGTAAAGACAGCTCTCACAGGCGCGGGATAGCCTTCTAATGTTTTGGTTTTATCATTGGGATCTAAGAAATCAGCCAATGATTCAAATGTCATCCAATCAGTTGGCCGCTGCTCTTCTAAACTTGTGGTTGAAACATCAACACAAGAAACGTTTTTAAAGCCACAGCGACGTAGCCATAATTCCATCGTTGCTACTGAAGGAAAGAACCAAACATTACGCATTTTGGCATAACGCCCTTCAGGCATAAGAACGCTACCTTCTTCACCTTCAATAACCAATGTTTCTAGCACGAGTTCACCGCCCGAACGTAAGCATGCACGTAGTTCATATAAATGATCTAGGGGGGAACGACGGTGATACAACACGCCCATTGAAAATACGGTGTCAAAACATCTTAGGTTTTCAGGGAGATCTTCAATACCAATGGGTAATACATAGTGACTGTCATTGTTAATATAGCGTTGCATCACATGGTATTGCATAACAAAAACTAAGGTAGGATCAATGCCTAATACTAAATCAGCGCCCTCTCCTAGCATTCGCCAACCGTGATAACCATTTCCACCACCAATATCAAGTACTTTACGATTTTTTAAAGGCTGTATATGTGGCAGTACCCGATCCCATTTCCAGTCTGATCGCCATTCGGTATTAATATCTATTCCGAAAAACGTATAAGGCCCTTTTCGCCATGGATGAAACTGTTTGAGCTTGTCGATAAGCTTATCGCGATCAACATCTAATAAGTCAGTAGCGTCACCTATTTCAACGTCACTTTTAAGTTCAATATGAGACGGTGTTATATCTGGCAATGCAGTTAACGCACTTTTCCAGCCCGTCATTTTTCCATGACCACCATCGGATGCAAGCTTCTCAGAAATTATCGTTTGTAACTCTTTCGACCAAGCAGACAAGTCCATTTCATCCAGCTTAGTGTATAGCGACTCATAAGGATTCATTTAACCGCCACCAATGAAATAAAGTTAAAACATTGAAACCAGACATCACTAAAGCCAAAACCAGCCTCATTTAAACGTTGTTGATGCGTTGCAATTGTTTCTGGGATTAATACATTTTCTAACGCTGTACGCTTTTGACTTATTTCTAAATCACTATAGCCATTTGCTCGCTTAAAATCATGATGAATATCTATTTGAAAGTCCTGCCTTTCGGGTTCATCAAAGGCAATTTTTTCTGACAAAATCAAAACACCGCCCGATTTTAATCCTTGATAGATACGTTTAATTAACGATAAGCGTTCTTCAAGAGGTATGAATTGCAGGGTAAAGTTCATTACTACAACCGATGCGTTTTCAATCTCAACATCATTAATATCTGCACAAAGCATTGTGACAGGAACGGTTGACGATTGGTCAGATGCCAAGATTGTTTGGCCTCGTTCAATCATTGCTTGTGAATTATCGACCGCAATAATGTCGCAATTCTCAGCTTTAATTCGTTGGCGCATTGATAAAGTAACAGCACCTAAAGAACAGCCTAAATCATAGCAGTGGCTATTCTCTTGGGCATATTTTGCAGCAAAAATACCAATGGTTGAAATGATCGTGCCATAGCCGGGAACAGAGCGTTGAATCATGTCAGGGAATACATCAACCACACGCTCATCAAAACGAAAGTCAATTAATGTATCAAGTGGTGATGCATAAATAGAATCTGACTGACTCATTTCTTTTGCTCCGCCTTTTTCTTGGCAACATTATCTCGTAGATATATGGGTAAAGCCTGTTCTGCCGTAACCATTCGTCCTGCTTCTGCTTCAATCTTGGCTAATTTAATCATGACTGATGCATTTGGATAATAGTTAACGGCTACATCATCTAAATGGCCTGAAAAATTCTCGCGTAAAACCTCATCATATTCTCCCCAACCAGTACCAACACCAACCCATTGTTGTGCACTAGGTGGTTTAAATTGTTCTGGAGGACAAACACGCTCCGAATCGATTAGTTCAACAGTGCCATCTTTTCGCTGATAACTCGCACAGTAAACCTCCCCCATACGTGCATCCATTGCCACAGCGATATAGTCAATGTCCAACTGATCAGCGGCAGTTTGTGCAACAGCGAGTAGTGTTGAAACGGGGATAACAGGAACATCACGTGCAAAAGCGATACCTTGTGCAACACCAACACCGACTCTAACACCTGTAAATGAACCAGGGCCTCGACCAAAAGCAACGGCATCAATGGTTGATATCGTGGTATCTGCTTGCTGAAACACCTCATCCATCATGCCTAAAATAAGATCGGAGTGGCCACGTTGCGTCATTTCAACGCGCTCAAAGAGTTCACCGTTATAAAGTAAGGCGGCAGAGCAAGATTCAGTACATGTATCTAAAGCAAGAATATTCATAATTTGGTCACAAAATCATCATTTAACTGTAATAGGCGCTAATTATAATTCAATCCAACATTATTGAAGGAGAAATAAATGTCATATCTAATTGATGCACTATTTGTGGTGCGTGAAATCATATTATTAAGTTTTATGGTGATCACTTCACCTATGGGGATTATTGGTGGTCTGCTATTATTGGATGGTAGTAGCTTATGAGGGGTGATGACATGGCAGAAGAACACGTTCAAGCACTCGACCTTGCAGCACAAGGTGATTGGGAAGGTGCTCACAGTTTGATTCAAGATTATCATGATGAACTTGCAAGCCTTGTACATGGTTATCTACACCGAGAAGAAGGCGATCTCAACAATGCTAACTATTGGTATAGCCAAGTTGGCCAAGCTGTTCCAGAAAATAGCCTTGAAGAAGAGTTCGACCGTTTATACCAATTAGCAGATTCTAACGACGTCTCTTTTTAGCAGGCCTAGCTTTCGATGCAGGACGCACATGTTGCGTTTGGAACCGTTTGCCTTTCTGAGCAGGCTTATTGCCATTTGGTCGATTAGTGTTTCGACTCACCCGCTTACCCTCACCTTGACCACCTGTACCTGCTGGCTGCCATGTCGGAATAAGGTGCTTCTTACCATTACCGATAAGGTCTGCACGACCCATTTTTTGTAATGCATCACGTAACATTGGCCAGTTTTCAGGATCATGGTAGCGTAAGAAAGCCTTGTGTAAGCGCCTTACTTTAATACCTTTTGGCACCGTAACATCACCTCCTTTTCGCTTCACTTTGCTTAAGGTGTTTTTACCCGAATGATACATTGCTGCTGCGGCAGACATTGGTGATGGTAAATAGGCTTGTACTTGATCAGCACGGAAGCCGTTACGTTTCAACCAAATAGCAAGGTTCATCATATCTTTATCCGTTGTTCCCGGATGTGCCGCAATGAAATAAGGGATCAAGTACTGCTCTTTACCCGCCATTTTTGAATACTTATCAAACATGGTTTTAAAGGCATCATAGGTTCCAATCCCCGGCTTCATCATCTGGTCCAGCGGGCCGTCTTCAGTATGCTCAGGTGCTATTTTCAAATAACCACCCACATGATGTGTCACCAACTCTTTTACATATTCAGGTGACAATACCGCTAAGTCATAGCGTAAGCCTGATGCGATCAATATCTTTTTAATACCCGGTAAGGCACGCGCTCGTTTATAAAGGTTAATAAGTGGTGTGTGATCCGTACCTAAATTTTTACAAATACTTGGATAAACACACGATAAACGGCGGCAACTTGCTTCAATTTCTTTACTTTTACAAGCAAGGCGGTACATATTGGCTGTTGGTCCACCCAGATCAGAGATAATACCCGTAAACCCTGGTGTTGTATCTCGTATTGCTTCTACTTCTTTAATAATCGAGTCTTCAGATCGACTTTGAATAATGCGGCCTTCATGCTCTGTAATAGAACAGAACGTACAGCCACCAAAACAACCACGCATGATATTGACCGAAAAACGAATCATTTCATAAGCAGGAATATTCTTCTTGCCATATTGCTTATGTGGCACTCGCGTATAAGGCAAGTCAAACACCGCATCCATCTCTTCTGTCGTTAATGGAATAGGTGGCGGGTTCAACCAAACATCGCGTTCGCCATGTTGCTGCACTAAACCAAAGGCATTGCCCGGATTAGTCTCTAAATGCAAAATACGTGAGGTATGAGCATATAAAACTTTATCTTCTTTTACCGCTTGATAGGCAGGTAAACGAACGACTGTGTGTTGCTTATCTTGCACTTCTGCACGTTTGAAATGAATAATTTGTGCACCATCATCTGCCGTGTTTTTTTGCTTGGACTGTTTTTGGTCATCATCACATGATGTGGCTGTTTTCATTTGATAGGGATCAATCGGTGCGTTCAACTTTCCTGGCGCATCAACACTTGTTGAGTCTTTTTCCCACCAGCCTTCTCGCTGACCATGTTTAACGACAACCGCTGTGCCACGAATATCTATGATGTCTTTGACATCTTCATTTCGTGCGAGACGGTGGGCAATTTCAACCACTTGTCGCTCACCATTTCCGTACACCAAGATATCCGCTTTGGCATCCATAATGACACTACGACGTACTTTTTCTGACCAATAATCAAAGTGGGCGATACGTCTCAAACTTGCCTCAATACCACCAATGATAATAGGTACGCCTTTATAGGCTTCACGACAGCGTTGACTGTAAGGTACAACACAACGGTCAGGACGTTTACCTCCCTCTCCATCAGCAGTATAGGCATCATTGGTACGAATTCGGCGATCTGAGGTATAACGATTCACCATTGAATCCATATTACCGCCAGTGACACCAAAAAATAAGTTTGGCTTACCTAACTGCTTAAAATCGTCAGCACTTAACCAGTCTGGCTGAGAAATAATACCAACTCTAAACCCCTGCGATTCTAATAGTCGGCCGATAAGCGCCATACCAAAGCTAGGGTGATCAACATAGGCATCCCCTGTAACAAGAATAATGTCGCAGGAATCCCAGCCGAGTTCATCCATTTCCTCACGTGACATCGGCAATTGAGCTGCAACACCAAAACGGTGCGCCCAGAATTTGCGATAGGAAAAAAGATCAGGTGCTGATTGCATAAAGCCTCGGTGTACCGGTTTAAATAGTTTTAATAGCCCATTCTAACAAATAACCGATTAAAACACTCGGGAATCAATCAATAATGCTAATGACTGTACCCACATCAATATAGCGACTTAACTCTTCAATCTCATGATTCCTCATGGCTATACAGCCCTGAGTCCAATCTGCAATTTGATGAATTTCTATTTTATCTTTTGTTTCAAGGCCAATACCATGCAAACCAATTGCACCACCTAATGCTGTATTTTGCGGTGGTAATTTACCTTGACTATGCGCATCAAGAATATCTCTATATTGCTGGCGACTAATTGAGTGATTTTTTAATGCTCGCTTAGCATCATTCATATTCGGATAATTAAGTTGCAGAAATAAATGAAAACGGTCGCTATTCCTCATTCTGTTTATTTGGTACTGACCTTTTGGTGTTGTGTGATCACCTTCTCTCAATTTTGCCTTTTTACCACCACTACCAAAAGCAACTTTGAACGTCCTTAATGTCATTCCATTCTTTTTGACTAATAACTGGTGCTCAGAACGAAGTACAACTAATTCAATATCCTCATTAGCCTGTGCGGGACAAACCACCGACACAATCACTATAAATAAGGCTATAAACTGCTTCATTTTAAATTCTCCACTGCACATTCTCTTAAGGAAGCACTCATCTAGCTAAACAACCTGTTTATTATTGAGCGGTTCTGGCGAATCAAATTATGTAGTGATTTCGGTAAATTAATATTAAGCTCAAGCTCTTGCCTATCCACTGTGTTTTTCAACTTCTTTAAGGCCGCATTAGTCACTGTTTGCATCATTGCTAAGCCAATAACATTACCTTTATCTTTCACAGGTAAAATCATCGAGCGACCTTCAAAGCTATGATTGATTCGCTCCATAGTCTGATTAAATAATGGTTTATCACTCCCCCATAAATTAATACTCATCACCCCGATGGATGTTAACAAGCCTGCACATGCATCAAAAAATGCTTGTACTCCCACACTCGCCGCCATGCCAACATGATCATAGGCATCGACAAGCAATAAGTCATAGCTGGCATCCGCTTGATAGTAACGCTCTTGAACAAATAAATAACCATCACCCACATGAATATTTAGTCGCTGGTCATTTTTAGGGACATTAAAATAAGCATGAGCGACATCAACCACATCCTGCCGGTATTCAATAACGTCAATATGGCATTCTGGATAATGATGTAGTAAAAACTTAACTAAAGAACCGCCGCCCAAACCAACAACAAGTACTCTTTCTGGCTTTGAATTTAACAGTAAACACGCCATCATCGCTTCGGTATAGCTTAGTTCAAGTGTGTGGGGGGTTCGTAATGACATGCTACTTTGACGGGGAAATGTACCAAAGTGTAATGATCGCGTGTCACCAAGATCAACAACCTCGATCACACCATCATCGGAGTGTGCTTGATGAACGACTAAACCATCGTAATAAAGTCTCATAAATTAATTATCAGCCTGTTCAACAAATTTAGTCCGAAGCCAACCACTCACCGTTGCCGTTAATGTTGCTTGCAAGCCAGAAAACAAGTGGTCTGCACCGACAATACGACGAGATTGATAACGCGTATTACCAATACGTTTCATTGCAATTTTTCTATGCTGCACAGCGGCAGGCACTTGCTCTAAATCATTAGAACCATAAACATCAAAAATAGGAAAGTTAAAGGCATTAAAAATATCATTTTTAGGTAGCGCTGTAGATCCAACCAAGATTAATGCTGAAATAGGTGTTTTTATCGTATCTAATAATTCAATCGCCATGTCACCTCCTGCGCCATGACCAATAAAAACAATTCTTTCGACACCTTTTGCTTGCAAAAAGGCAAGTGCAGTCTGAATCCGTTCTTGGTTAGAAACAGGAGGTAATGTTGATGTGTTAGCGTCTAAACTATCAACCTTAGGCCCAGGTGCTGGTGTAGCAGCAGATGAGTCCACTTGCTCCCCAAGCATACCTTCCGACATAGAAAGTAAGATATTAGGCTCATATGGATAATCAAATGACAATGACAGTGTTGACCAACCGTATTCAAGTAAATCGTGACGCAATGGCGTAATAACACCTTGGCTTTCAAACTGTTCACCTTGATCATGTATAAGGATTATTGCACCGTATTGCTCACCGAGTGTCTCCTCTAAATAAGCAGAATCTATATCCTGTCCCGCAACGGACAATGATTGATAACCTTTCACGTCATTTGTTTGTCGTAACATTTTATGACTGTCACTACTTGCACCGTCACTAGCTATCGTAGCTACAGCATCTTCTCCCTCGGCCCAAGCCAATGGCAATAGTCCAAGAAAAATGATGCTCAGCCAAACTGTTTTAAACTGCTTCACTAAACGTTCCTTTAAGCATTAGCTTGTAAATTTGTCACTAGTATATACCTGTAATTAATTACTGATCTTTACAAAAGCTGAAAAAAACACTCACATACGGTAAAGTATTGGGTTTTGAACCGTAAGTGCAACATTAACTTAATAAAGAGTAAATACTATGGCTGAATTTAAAATTGCTCCATCTATCCTTTCTGCAGACTTCGCCCGCTTAGGTGAAGAAGTTGACAACGCATTGGCATCAGGTGCTGATATTGTCCACTTTGATGTGATGGACAACCACTATGTACCTAACTTAACGATCGGTCCACTAGTGTGTGATGCGTTACGTAAACATGGTGTAACACATGAAATTGATGTACATCTAATGGTTAAACCTGTTGACCGTATCATCCCTGACTTTGCTAAAGCAGGCGCATCATTTATTACTTTCCACCCTGAAGCATCTGAACACATCGACCGCAGCTTGCAATTAATCAAAGCTGAAGGTTGTAAAGCCGGTTTAGTATTCAACCCTGCAACACCTATTTCTTTAGCTGAACATGTTTTAGATAAAGTTGACCGTATTTTATTGATGTCTGTTAACCCTGGTTTTGGTGGTCAGTCTTTCATCCCTCATACATTAGACAAGCTTCAAGAAGCGCGCAAAATGATTGATGCAAGTGGTTTTGATATTGATCTTGAAATTGACGGTGGTGTTAAGCCTAGCAACATCCGTGAAATTGCTGAAGCAGGTGCGCGTACATTTGTAGCAGGTTCAGCTCTATTTGGTGCTAAGAACCCTGATGACGCCAATGTTTACGATACAGTGATGGCTGAGTTCCGTTCAGAACTAGCTAAAGCTAACGTTTAATCATCATTTAAGATGAAATTAACTAAACCAGAAATAGTACTAATTGATCTCGATGGCACGCTAGTAGATAGCGTGCCTGATCTCGCTTGGTGTGTTGATGAAACGATGAAGGCGTTAGACATGCCTGTTCGTGGTGAAGCCAAAGTAAGAAACTGGGTTGGTAATGGTGTGCCACGTTTAATTCAACGTGCACTCATTGATCAACTTGATGGCGAACCGAGTGATGCTGATTATGCTAAAGCTGCTCCGATCTTTATGGCACTTTATGCTGATAATGCAAGTAAACGTAGTCAGTTATATCCGTCTGTTAAAGAAGGTTTACAGTGGTTACAAGATCAAGGCATTCGTATTGGCTGTGTCACTAATAAAGACGAGCAGTTCACACTGACAATTTTAAAAGATTTAGGTTTGTTCGATTTCTTTGAAATTGTGATTAGTGGCGACACACTACCTTTGAAGAAACCTCACCCAGCGCCATTGTTACACGGTGCAGAATTCTTTAATGTTAAACCTGAAAATGCAATGATGATTGGTGATTCTATCAGCGATGTTAAAGCATCTCGTGCAGCGGGATTTTCTATTGTTTGCATGAGTTATGGTTATAATCATGGTGTAGATATTCATACCGCTAACCCTGATGTTGTGATTGATTCTTTTGCAGAGTTACAGAACGTAATTAGTACTTAAAACCCTATGAATCAAGCCGAATTTAATCAGTTAGCCGAACAAGGCTATAACCGCATTCCCCTTGCACGTGAAGTACTGGCAGATCTAGATACACCATTGAGTACCTATCTCAAGCTTGCTGATGCTCCCTATTCTTATCTCCTTGAATCGGTTCATGGTGGTGAGAAATGGGGACGTTATTCAATTATTGGTTTACCCAGTGAAACGATTGTTCGAATCACTGGGCACGATATTGAAGTAAAACATTGCGGCGAAGTAATTGAAACAACAACTTCTGACGATCCTTTGTCATGGATTGAAACATTTAAACAGCAATACAAAGTACCGGACTTAGATAACCTACCTCGTTTTAATGGTGGTTTAGTCGGTTACTTTGGCTACGACACAGTTCGTTATGTAGAACCACGTCTAGGTGAGTGTCCCAACCCTGATCCCTTAGGCTGTCCAGATATCCTATTAATGGTATCTAATGACTTAATTGTTTTTGATAATTTGAGTGGCCGCTTATTTTTAATCGTTCATGCTGATCCAAACACAGATAATGCGTATCAGAATGCACAAAAAAGCCTTGATACGCTTACTACACACTTAAGAACAGCGACACCGAAGTATAGCTCTTCTAATACAGGTAAAGAAGTGAATGAAGAAGACTTCATTTCAGGTTTTACCCATGATGGTTTTATTGATGCTGTAGAAAAAGCGAAACAATATATTACCGATGGCGATATTATGCAGGTGGTCTTATCGCAACGCTTATCCATCCCATTCTCGGCTCAGCCAATGGATTTATACCGTGCCCTACGTACGCTAAACCCATCACCATATATGTATTACCTCAATTTAGAAGACTTCCATATTGTTGGCTCGTCTCCTGAAATTCTTGTACGAATGGAAGATGATGAAGTGACCGTTCGTCCAATTGCAGGTACTCGCCCTCGCGGTAGCACTGAAAAAGAAGATTTAGCGTTAGAACAAGATTTATTAGCCGATCCTAAAGAGTTAGCAGAACATCTTATGTTGATCGATTTAGGTCGTAATGATGCAGGGCGTGTTAGTCAAGTAGGTACCGTTAAACTCACTGCTAAAATGATTGTTGAACGTTACTCTCATGTGATGCATATCGTCTCAAATGTAACAGGACAGCTTGTACCTAATATGACCTGTATTGATGCATTACGAGCAACCTTCCCTGCCGGTACTGTTAGTGGTGCAGCTAAAGTACGTGCAATGGAAATTATTGATGAATTAGAACCCGTTAAACGCGGTGTTTATGCAGGTGCTGTCGGTTACTTATCATGGTCTGGCAATATGGATACGGCGATTGCGATTCGTACAGCAGTGATTAAAGATGACACATTACACATTCAAGCTGGTGCTGGTATCGTCTATGATTCTGTGCCAGAAATGGAATGGCAAGAAACAATGAACAAAGCACGCGCTGTCTTCCGTGCCGTTGCTATGGCTGAGTCTGGACTCGATGTCCCTCAACACTCTAAACATAAGTAGAACTCACATGTTATTAATGATCGACAATTATGATTCTTTTACTTACAACCTTGTTCAATACTTTGGTGAACTGGGTGCGGATGTACACGTACATCGTAATGACAAGATTACAATTGAAGAAATAGAAGCTTTAGATCCTGAAAAAATTGTTATTTCACCAGGTCCGTGTACCCCAAATGAAGCCGGTGTTTCTCTCGACGTTATTAAACACTTTGCAGGTAAGAAACCTATTCTTGGCGTATGTTTAGGTCATCAATCAATTGGCCAAGCCTTTGGTGGAGAGATCATCCATGCTCGTGAAATCATGCATGGTAAAACGTCACCTATTTATCATAATGACACCAGTGTTTTTAAAGGTCTAACAAATCCTGTTACAGCAACACGTTATCATTCATTGGTTATCAATAAAGCGTCACTTCCAGACTGTTTTGACATTACTGCATGGACTCAACGTGAAGATGGCAGTATGGATGAAATAATGGGCATACAGCACAAGACATTGCCAATTGAAGGTGTTCAATTTCACCCAGAATCAATCCTGACAGAGCAAGGTCATGATTTACTTAAAAACTTTCTTGATCGATAGAGAATAGTGATGAATTTACCTAGTGCAATTAAAACTGTAATCCAACAGCACGATTTATCCAGTGATGAAATGACTGAGGTCATGCAACAAATCATGACCGGTGAAGCAACACCGGCTCAAATTGGTGGTTTTCTAGTTGGCTTACAAATGAAAGGCGAAACTATTACAGAGATCGCTGCCGCAGCAAAAGTCATGCGTGGTTTAGCAACACCAGTAGACATATCAGGCGATCATATTGTTGATACCTGTGGTACAGGTGGTGATGGCGCAAGCACGTTTAATGTTTCAACAGCCAGTGCCTTTGTGGTTGCGGCTACGGGCGCAAAAGTTGCCAAGCATGGTAATCGCTCAATTAGCAGTAGTTCAGGCAGTGCTGATGTGCTTGAAGCCGCAGGTGTTAACCTAGAAATTACACCCGAACAGGTTAAACACTGTGTCGACACAGTTGGTGTTGGTTTCATGTTTGCCCAAAAGCATCATGGAGCAATGAAACATGCCATCGGCCCTCGCCGAGACATGGCGGTTCGAACTGTATTTAATCTACTGGGCCCATTAACAAATCCTGCTCAAGCACCTAATCAAGTCTTGGGTGTATTTGATAAAAAGTGGGTTGAACCAATGGCGCATGTTCTAAAAGAACTCGGTAGCAAACATGTACTTATTGTTCATGCTGATGATGGGCTTGATGAAATCAGCATTGGTTCAAATAGTACGGTTGCAGAACTTAAAGATGGCATCATTTCTACGTATACTATTCAACCGGAAGATTTTGGTTTAAGCCGCTGTGATATTGGCCAACTTGCTGTTAGCAATGCACAAGAAAGTTTAGCCATCATTAAAGATATCTTCTCAGGCAAGCTGGGAGCAGCAAGAGATATTGTTGTCCTCAATGCAGGTGCAGCTATTTATGCCGCAGATCTTACAGATTCACTTGCTAATGGTATTAAGCTTGCTCAAACAACCATTGATAGCGGTAAAGCACAAGAAAAGCTTGATGCTCTTATCGCTTGTAGTAACTCATAAAATAAAGAATTAAACATGTCTGAGACACCTGATATCTTAAAAAAAATCGTTCAACGTAAATATGAAGAGATTGCCGAACGTAAAGAAAAAGTATCACAACATCAGTTGATTGAAGTGGCTGAGAAAGCCGATGAACCGCGTGGCTTTGTCGCTGCTATTGAAGCTAAAATAAATTCAGGCCATGCAGCCGTTATTGCAGAAATTAAAAAAGCATCGCCAAGTAAAGGTTTACTACGTGAAAACTTTATTCCTGCTGATATTGCAAAAAGTTATGAACAGCATGGCGCAGCATGCATATCAGTTTTAACGGATCATGACTTCTTCCAAGGTCATGAGTTTTACCTACAAGAAGCACGACAAGCCTGCTCACTCCCAGTGATACGTAAGGACTTTATCGTCGATCCTTATCAAGTATTTGAAGCACGTGCGATTTCAGCTGATTGTATTTTACTTATCGTTTCATGCTTGAATGATGAACAGTTGATTGAGCTTTCTGATCTTGCTATGCAGTTAGGTATGGATGTCTTAGTAGAGGTTCATGATTTAAGTGAACTTGAACGCGCCCTGATGCTCAACCTACCACTTATTGGCATTAACAACCGTAATTTAAGTACTTTTGAAACAAGCCTTAATACAACGCTTGATTTATTAGGTCGCATTCCAGAAAACCATACTGTTATTACAGAGAGTGGTATACATACATCTGCTGATGTTGAATTAATGCGTGAGCATAATGTAAATGGGTTTTTAGTCGGCGAAGCATTTATGCGGGCGGAAGATCCTGGTTTGCAGTTAAGTAGCCTTTTTAGCTAATTAAGCTGACTTCGAGGTAATTACCCTTTCCGATGTTCATCATCATAGATGATCATCGTTTTACCGTGAGACCAGATTGCTCCCTGATTTTGCAGGTCTTTTAGAACGCGGCCTGCCATTTCTCGTGAACAACCAACCATACGGCTAATTTCTTGGCGAGTGATTCTTATCTGAACACCTTCTGGATGTTTCATCGCATCAGGCTGACCAGCCATTTCATACAGTGCAGCAGTGACACGGCCTGCCACATCTAAAAATGCGAAATCACCAGCTTTTCGGGTCGCAGATAACAAGCGCTTCGCCATATGTTCTGCTAGATATTGCAATAAGGTGGGATAACATGCCTTTAATTGATTATCGGCAAGCACTTTAATCTGTTGGTAGCTGATTTCTTCCATTTTACAATCAGTGCGAGCCCGAACAGTTACACCTCTACTTTCAACATCGGTAAAGAGTCCAATTTCACCTAAAAAATCACCTTGATTTAAATAAGCAAAGATCAACTCCTCACCTTCTTCATTTTCCATTGTTACAGACACGGAACCTTCGCGCACATAATACAATGTGTCTGCAGAGTCGCCCGGCCGAATTAAGATCGACTTTGCTGGATAACTTTTCGTATGACAACAGCGAAAAAAATCCGCTAAGCCCTCTTCTAGTGCTTTATGCTTAAAATAATCCATCAAAATCCTTCAGTATCGAACAGCAACTTTCTTACTCAAGCAAAAAAAATATATCTTAATAGTAAACTAACTCTGCCTTCAAGCAAGTTAATATGGCAAAATTAGCACTATTTTTTATATTTTGTAGGCAAAATAATGAAAGCAAGAGTGAAATGGATCGAAGATGTACAATTTCTTGGTGAGTCTGGCACAGGGCACACAATTGTAATGGATGGTCCTGAAGAGCTTGGTGGGCATGGAACAGGTATGAGACCAATGGAACTCTTATTATTAGGAATGGGTGGCTGTACGTCTTTTGACATGATCCAAATGTTAAAAAAAGGTCGTCAAGATGTACGCGACTGTGTTGTTGAGATTGGTAGTGAGCGTAGCGACGAAATTCCGAAAGTATTCACTAAAATCCGCGTACACTACAAAGTGACTGGAAAGAACTTAAAAGAAGCCCAAGTTAAGCGTGCAGTTGAATTATCAACTGAAAAATATTGCTCGGCATCACTGATGCTTGGTAAAACAGCAGAAATCACTCACGACTATGAGATTATCGATGTCGACTAATGACTTAAACTCACACCAACTGGCTTTTGACCGTATTGAGAAAAGCTACTTATCAACATGGTGCCGGTTTCATCCTGAAGAAGCGCTAGAAGCAGGTATTGAAGACTATGCAGGTCAACTGAGACCTCATGATGAGGAAACGATTGGAATTCAAATCGTACTTAATGAAAAATGCCTTGCAGCACTAGATGAAATTGAATTTGATGACTTAGATCCTGAACGAAAAATACATTATCAGGTCTTACACGGTTGCGCGGAGTTGGATCACCATTCGTTGATGGATCATGACTGGCGTCATCGTGATCCAACCTTATTTTTACCCATCAATGCCTTACACCAACTCACAATCAGGCCTGTTGAAGATCTAGCTAACGCATTACAACAGCGCTTGGCTGCAATTCCTAGTCATATTCGTGATGCTAAGAATTATTTATCAACCGTACCTAGCGTTATTCCTAAAGTATGGCTTGATATGGCATTAGCTGAGGCTGTTTCTGGTGTTGATTATTTACACCACCTCCATCAACATCCTGTTATCGCTGACCTTATGAGCAATGATGATGCGATTGAGCAATCAATTGCAGATGCAGCTAAAGCACTCGAGAGTTTTTCTCAGTCATTAACACGCCTTAAACCGCAATGTAGTGGTAACTTTTCATGTGGTCGAGCACATTTTGAACGCTTACTAAAACAACAGCATTTTTTACCTATTAATAGCCAAAGCTTGCGTGAGTTTGGTCAACGTTTATTTGAGCAAACCAAACAAGAATTAGATGCTGAGTTAAATAACAGTGATGAAACTATTACATCGATTCAGCAGCACCACCCAGAGACCGAACAGCTTCTCCCCCACTATCAACAGGAAATGCAGGCTGCACAAGATTTTCTACGTGAATATGACTTAGTCTCATTACCAACAGAACAGACACTGACTGTTGTAACGACACCTGAATTTTTGCAACATCAAATTCCATTTGCAGCGTATCTTGATCCTAGTATTGCTGATTTATCTCAAACTGGCTATTACTATGTTACTCCGCCAAATTCTCAGGAAGAACTGGCAGAACATAACTTTGCTGCAATTAGTCAAACCAGTGTCCATGAGGCATGGCCTGGTCATCATTTACAATTTGTGACTGCCAATCACTCCAATCAAGGTAGTCAGCTTCTACGACGTTTACATCCAAGTGCAACACTCTATGAGGGGTGGGCATTATATTGTGAACAAATGATGTTAGAGCAGGGTTTTGAACGTCATAAAGGTCAACGTATCATTATGTTACGAGATCGTTTATGGCGCGCTCTTCGCATTATCATTGATGTTGAAATTCATACCCAAGATTTATCATTGGAAGATGCGGCTCAAAAAATGGTTGATGCACTGGGCTTTAGTCATGAACAAGCACTCGGGGAATTAAACTGGTATAGCCAGTCACCCACCGTGCCTATGAGCTATGCAGTAGGTTGGGCTTTAATTAATGCCTTACGCGATATTATTAACCCAGAAAACACGACTGAATTAAAAGATTTTCATGATAAGTTGCTTGCTTCTGGCTCGGTCGCTCTATCTCTTGTTATTCAACGCCAGTTTGGCCATGATGTTTGGCAAAAGTGTTGCCGTCATGTATTTGGTGAACAATTATGAAGCGCCCAGTAGCTACTGGTGGAATGCGCCACGTTGCCCTATTTGTTAATGATTTAGAAGCCTGTGAAAAGTTCTACATAGATCTACTTGGGATGACAGTTGAGTGGCGACCTGATCCTGATAATGTGTATATTACATCAGGCAATGATAATTTAGCACTTCACCGTGCAGCGAAAGACTTTGATACTAGTGGGAACCAAAAACTAGATCATATTGGTTTTATCATTAAAACACCTGAACAAGTCGATGAATGGTTTGAATTTTTACAAGAGAATAATGTTGAAATCCGCCAGCCCCCACGAACACATCGTGATGGTGCACGTAGCTTTTATTGTTATGATCCTGCAAATACCGTTGTTCAAATTATCTACCATCCACCTATTTCTTAAATGACTATGATTGCATATATATACAAAAGCAGAAAAAAAGACGAACTCTATCTTTATATTACAAAAAAAGATGACTTTTCTAATGTGCCTCAAGCACTTTATGACTCAATGGGAAAAGAGCCATTATTTGTTATGGAAGTTGACCTATCTCCTGAACGAAAATTAGCCCGCGAAGATGTTAATACAGTAATTAAAAGCTTAGAAACTCAAGGCTTTCATGTGCAAATACCACCGCCTATTGCTAATGTAATCGACTTCAAAGAGCCTGCGAAATATCGGCATTAAACGTGTAGTCACCTGCCCGAACCCAAGCTAATTTGAACATGTTTCTATTCGTTAAAAAGCCTAATTTATGAAAAAAGTCTCCATTTTTGTAGATGTTCAAAATGTCTACTACACAACAAAACAGGCCTTTAATTGTCATTTTGATTACAATCAATTTTGGTCTAAAGCAACGCAGGATAGAACTGTTGCAAATGCCTTTGCCTATGCGGTTGAGCGAGATAATGATAAACAAAAGCAGTTTCAAAATATATTAAAAGCAATTGGTTTCGACATTAAGTTAAAGCCCTATATACAGCGACATGATGGCTCGGCAAAAGGTGATTGGGATGTCGGCATCACGCTGGATATTATGGAATGTGCAAAAAATTCTGATGTCATTATTTTGGTCTCTGGTGATGGTGACTTTGATGTATTAGTTGATAAAGTAAAAACTGACTTTGATATTCCTGTAGAAGTCTATGGTGTAGCCCAACTCACCGCTCGTTCATTAATAAACTCTGCATCAAAATTTGTTGCGATTGATGGTGGCTTACTCTTAAAGCCTAACTATAGCCGCTAATATCTACCATGTTGCAAATATCATTAACTGTTTCGATCCCTGACGATGAAATTGAACTTTCAGCTATTCGCGCCCAAGGTGCTGGCGGACAGAACGTTAATAAAGTGTCATCTGCAATTCACCTTCGCTTCGATGTGAATGCATCATCCCTACCCGACTTTTATAAACAGCGTTTATTAAAGCTTAAAGATCGCCGCATTAACAAAGAGGGTGTTATTGTTATTAAAGCCCAACAACATCGCACACAAGAAAAAAACCGTGGCGATGCACTTGAACGACTGCAAGCACTAATTAAAAGCGTGACGATAGTACAAAAGACAAGACGAGCAACCAAGGCAACAAAAGGATCACAAAAAAGACGAATGGATAGTAAAACCTTACGAGGTAGAACAAAAGCACTCAGAGGAAAGGTGTCAGAATGAAAGTAACATCGCTCTTCATCTTTTCGTTGATGACATTATTAACTTGGTCACCAATTAGCTTTTCTAATGATGTTTTAAATCACTACCCTGAACTACACGATGCTGGCCTATTGATTGTTGACAATCAAGAACAGGTCATACTTTCCTCAAATGAAAATAAAGCCTATATTCCAGCCTCAACAACTAAATTAATCACAGCATGGTTAGCCCTAAAACATTGGGGACAAGATCATTACTTCCGTACTCATTTTTATCTAGACACTCCAAGCAAGACATTATGGATAAAAGGCAGCGGCGACCCTTTTTTAGTCTCTGAAGAAATTCGTCTTATTGCCAAAAACTTGAAAGCGTTAGGCTTAACGGATATTGAAACTATCGGTTTAGACTCATCTCTATTCCAAAGCAATTTAACCGTTCCCGGCGCAAGTAAAAGCAACAACCCTTATGATGCAATCCCCAGCGCTATTGCCGCTAATTTCAATACACTTGATGTAAAAAAACGCGCTGGCAAAATAGTTTCTGCTGAAACTCAAACGCCTATGACAGCCTTGGCACTCAACATCGCCTCTCAGCAGACAATTCATAAAAAAGCACTTCGTATCAATACGGGGTTTTCTTCTCAAAATTCCGAGCAGTATTTTGCTGAATTATTAGCCGTGCTTCTAAGAGAGCAAGGGGTCTCTGTTGCTGATGACATTATTTGGGGTAAGGTGCCACAACAAACGCCTTATTATATTCATAAAAACAGCAAATCAATGGGAGAGCTTATTCGCCCTATGATGAAGTATTCGACTAACTTTATTGCGAACCAACTGGTATTAATACTGGCTGCAGAACACCTCCAACGGCCCGCTAATTTTAATGATGTAAAAACGTATATGGAATCAACACTTATTCATCATTTTTCCTGGAAAGGTATTACGCTAAATGAAGGGGCTGGCTTATCTAGAGATAATCGCTTGTCGCCAAAACAATTAGTCGAGCTATTAAATGACTTTCGCCCATGGAAAATGCTACTTCCTGAAGTGACAACAAACATCTATGCTAAATCTGGCACATTAAACAATGTCAGCACCTTGGCAGGCTACACGGTTGATGACAATCAACAGTGGCATGCTTTTGCCTTAATGATGAAACAGCCTGTGCGTCATAAACGTAGAAACACCATTGCTCAAGACTTGTTAAATCATTCTTATTCTGTAGGAGCGGCTTCAGCCGCGAACAACCCTTAAGGCCTTCGTGGCTGAAGCCGCTCCTACAACTTAGCTATTTTTGGAGTAAAGCAACTAATTGATAGAGCTTTTCTTGAGCTTGTTTTGGCGTTAGCTCATCTGGATCAACTAACTCTAAATACTGCTCAACCGCTGATTCTTTTATTGGCTGATTAAATAAGTCTGTCTGAGATTCCCCAGTATCATCTACCGGCTCAATTCTATTGACTTCTAACTTCTGCAACTTATTCTTAGCCGCTTTAATCACATCATTAGGTACACCAGCCAACTTAGCCACTTGCAAGCCATAACTTTGATTAGCTGCACCCAATTTTAATTGATGTAGAAAGACAATCTTATCGCCATGTTCAATCGCATCAAGGTGAACATTGATGGCTTTGTCATACAAATGAGGCAACTCGGTTAATTCAAAATAATGTGTCGCAAATAAAGTATGTGCACCTATGTCACGTACCAGTTTTTCAGCGCATGCCCATGCCAACGACAAGCCATCAAAGGTGCTCGTTCCCCGCCCTATTTCATCCATTAACACTAAACTATGTTGTGTTGCATTATTAAGAATATTGGCCGCTTCACTCATTTCAACCATGAATGTCGAGCGACCCGATGCTAAATCATCTGATGCACCAATGCGTGTAAACACCTGATCTACCAGCCCAATAACAGCTTTATCAGCAGGAACAAAACTCCCCATATGAGCCATCAGTACAATCAATGCCACTTGCCGCATATAAGTAGATTTCCCCCCCATATTCGGTCCTGTTATCAATAACAATCGTTGCTCGTCAGTTAAATCAGCATCATTCGGACAAAAGTTCTGTTCTGTCACGCTTTCAACAACAGGATGTCGACCAGCAATAATGTTGATTCCTACCTGATTGCTAAACTCAGGGGCGACATAATTTAATGTTTCTGCACGCTCTGCTAGGTTTGATATTACATCCAGCTCAGCTAAGGCATTTGCTGATACTTCTAGTGCTGCTAAATCAGGTGCTAACTTCTCAAATAACGCTTCATATAATGATTTTTCTAAAGCTAATGCACGTTCATTGGCACTGAGGACTTGATCTTCAAAGCCTTTTAATTCAGGTGTTATATAGCGCTCTGCATTTTTTAGTGTTTGTCTGCGAACATATTCTGTTGGCACCTCAATATGATGAGAACGACTAATCTCAATGAAATAACCATGCACGCGGTTATAACCCACTTTCAAGGTTGGAACCCCAGTACGGTCACGCTCACGCTGTTCAAGGTCACTCAAAAACTGACTGGCTCGGTCACGAATAGTACGTAAATGATCGAGCTCTTCGTTATAGCCATCAGCAATAACACCACCATCACGAATTAACACCGGAGGTTCATCGATTAATGCTGTTTGTAACAAGATTAATAGTTCTGGAAAAGTACCCAAATCACGATCGAGTTGCACTAAACGTTTGGCTTGTGAATCACTCAGTAAATTATGTAACTTTGGCAATAACGCCAAGGTATTACGAAGGTGCATAAAATCACGCGGTCTTGCTGTACTTAGTGCAATACGCGCCACAATCCGTTCAATATCACCCAAATTACGCAATATGTCTTGAATAGCATCTATTGACTGAGTATCTAGAAACTGTTGGATAGCTTGTTGACGCTGTTGCAAGGTCTCATGATGGCGTAAAGGCCGTAATAACCAGCGTCTGAGTAATCGTGCGCCCATTGGGGTGACGGTTTTATCAATGATTGATAATAATGTGTGTTCTCGTCCACCCGATAAGTTTGTTTCTAACTCAAGATTTCGGCGAGATTGAGGATCTAAACGAATACTATCACTTGTTTTCTCAAGGCTTAGTCCTCGAATGTGAGGTAAGGCTGTTCGATGTGTTTCTTGCGCATAATTGAGTAAACATCCTGCTGCAACAATGGCTAAATCTAAGTCATCACAGCCAAAGCCTTTCAAGTCTTGAATTTGAAAATGTTCGCATAATCGCCGCTGCGCAGTGTCTAATTCAAAATGCCATGGCGGCAATGAGCGGAGTTGTTTATCAAATAAGTTTAAAGGTTCAATTAACGATTCATCTATTAAAATTTCAGCCGCTTGCAGTCGCGCTAATTCCGCTTGAACTTCTGTTAATGAGTTCAATTCACTGACAGTAAATCGTCCGCTACTTAACTCTGCCGTAGCAAGGCCATAACGACCTTTATCTTCCGATATTGAAACGAGTAAGCTTTCATTACGACTATCTAATAATGCTTCTTCCGTTAAGGTTCCCGGTGTTAACACACGTACAACCTGACGTTCTACCGGCCCTTTACTCGCGCAGGGATCGCCAATCTGCTCACAAATTGCGACCGATTCACCTAAGTTTATCAATCGAGATAAATAAGAATCTGCAGCATGGTACGGTATACCTGCCATAGGAATTGGCGAACCATTGCTATTACCACGAGCTGTAAGCGTGATATCTAGTAATTCAGCGGCTTTATGAGCATCGTCATAAAACATCTCGTAAAAGTCACCCATGCGATAAAACAGTAAATGTTCTGGGTTTTCAGATTTGATACGCAGATATTGCGTCATCATTGGAGTATGATTTTGAGTTTTAGACATTGCGATAGTGTATCTCATGCAAAACATTTCTGATGCTGAACTTCAACAATTAACAATACAAATTTCAAAATATTTACTCAAACATCACCTTTTACTCAGCGTGGCTGAATCTTGTACTGGTGGCTGGGTGGCTAAATGTTGTACGGATATTGCTGGTAGTTCCACATGGTTCGATCGTGGTGTAGTCAGTTATAGCAATCAAGCAAAACAAGACTTGTTAAATGTTCAAGACAGTACATTAACTGAATTTGGTGCCGTTAGTGAACAAACTGCACTTGAAATGGCACAAGGTTGCCTCTCAAATTCTAATGCCGACATAGCCGTTTCCATCACTGGCATAGCGGGACCTGATGGTGGGTCACGGGATAAACCTGTGGGCACGGTATGGATTGCATGGGCAAGTAAAAAGTCCGCTAAAGCAGTACTCCATCACTTTTCAGGAAACCGTGATGCAGTCAGACGACAAGCGGTGTCAACGGCATTAAGTGGAATCATCAAAAACGCTAGTGACTAAAGGCTATATATGGGATAATCACGCGCTTAAATTAACTTGGATTCCACAAAGGCTCACACAATGGACGACAATAAGAAAAAAGCATTAGGTGCTGCACTCGGTCAAATAGAAAAGCAATTCGGTAAAGGCGCGGTTATGCGTTTAGGTGACTCTGCCGCTGCGCGTGATATTGATGCTGTTTCTACAGGCTCAATTGGTCTTGATATTGCTTTAGGCATTGGTGGTTTACCACGTGGTCGAGTCGTTGAAATCTACGGCCCAGAATCTTCAGGTAAAACGACACTAACCCTGCATGCTATTGCTGAGATGCAAAAGGCCGGCGGTACTGCTGCATTTGTTGATGCTGAACATGCGCTAGACCCACTCTATGCTGCAAAGCTCGGTGTAAACATTGATGACTTATTAGTTTCGCAACCAGATACAGGTGAGCAAGCATTAGAGATTACTGACATGCTGGTGCGTTCAGGTGCTGTCGATGTCGTTGTTGTTGACTCAGTTGCTGCATTAACACCTAAAGCTGAAATTGAAGGTGACATGGGTGATAGTCACATGGGCCTACAAGCTCGTTTGATGTCACAAGCGTTACGTAAATTAACAGCAAATATCAAACGCTCAAACACTTTGGTTATTTTCATCAACCAAATTCGTATGAAAATTGGTGTTATGTTTGGTAGCCCAGAAACAACAACAGGTGGTAATGCTCTCAAGTTCTACGCCTCAGTTCGTCTTGATATTCGCCGTATTGGTGCAATCAAAAAAGGCGATGAAATTTTAGGTAATGAAACGCGCGTTAAAGTCGTTAAGAACAAAGTAGCCCCACCATTCAAGCAAGTTCAATTTGATATTCTTTACGGTCAAGGTATTTCACATGAAGGTGAATTAATTGACTTAGGTGTTCAAGAAAATATCGTCGAAAAATCAGGTGCGTGGTACAGCTACAGTGGTACACGTATCGGCCAAGGTAAAGATAATGTTCGAACTTACCTTAAAGAACACCCAGAGATGGCAGATGAGATTGAGGCAAAAATACGAGCGATTATGTTGCCGGCAGAAATACCTACTGATGCCAAAGTTGAAGCTGAAGACACTGCTAAATAGTGAAAAAGCAATCGCTACGAGAACGAGCGATGAACTACTTGTCTCGTCGTGAACATAGCGTCTCGGAGCTTGTCACAAAATTAGCAAAAACAGAGTTTGAACATGATGACATTATTAATGTCATCAATAGATTAACAGAACAAGATTTACAAAGTGACCAACGGTTTGCAGAAAATTACACACGTTATCGTTCACAACGTGGGTTTGGTAGCCAAAAGATTAGACAAGAATTAAAAGAACGTGGTGTTGCTGTTGAGCTTATCAATGACACACTAGAACAAGCTGACATTGATTGGTTTTCGCTTGCAATGACTGTTCGTTGCAAACGTTTTGGCGAGCAAAGTCCTGATGATTTTAAAGACCGTGCGAAACAGCAACGGTTTTTGCAATCTCGTGGTTTTACTCATGAACAAATAACTGAAAGTTTTAATACTGAAACGATATGAAAAGTAGCGCAGATATCCGACAACTCTTTTTGGAGTTTTTCCAAGAAAAAGGTCATGAAATTGTAAGCAGTAGCCCACTTGTGCCTGCCAATGATCCTACCCTGTTATTTACCAATGCAGGCATGGTGCAATTTAAAGAATTATTTCTTGGCCAAGAAGTACGCAAATATTCTAAAGCGGTAACAAGCCAGCGTTGTGTTCGCGCAGGCGGTAAACATAATGATTTAGAAAATGTCGGTTACACGGCTCGCCACCATACCTTCTTTGAAATGTTAGGTAACTTCAGTTTTGGTGATTATTTCAAACGTGAAGCCATTCAATATGCTTGGGAATTTTTAACTGAAACATTAGCATTACCACAAGAAAAATTGTGGGTGACTGTTTTTGATGAAGATGATGAAGCAGCTGATATCTGGATAAAAGAAATTGGTGTTGACCCTGCTCGTCTATCACGAATTGGCGCTAAAGATAACTTCTGGTCAATGGGTGATACAGGACCCTGTGGACCTTGCAGTGAAATCTTTTATGATCATGGTGAAGATGTTGCTGGTGGACCACCGGGAACACCAGAAGAAGACGGCGATCGTTATATTGAAATCTGGAATTTAGTCTTTATGCAGTTTGATCGTGCGGCTGATGGAACAATGACAGATCTTCCTAACCCGTCAATTGATACAGGCATGGGGCTAGAACGCCTTGCTGCAGTATTACAAGATGTTCATAACAATTATGACATCGACTTATTTCAACGTCTGATTAAATCAATACAAGCTCTATCTGGCACAGAAGACTCATCCCATACTTCATTACGGGTTATTGCCGATCATATTCGTTCATGTGCATTTATGATTACTGATGGTGTTCAGCCTTCGAATGTAGGACGAGGTTTTGTTTTACGCCGTATTATCCGTCGAGCAGTTCGTCATGGACATAAATTAGGCTTGAATGAAACGTTCTTCTACAAATTGGTTGCTCCTCTTGCAGCTGAAATGGGCGAAGCATTTCCAGAGCTTGTAAAAGCACAGCCTTTAATTGAGCGTGCATTAAAACAAGAAGAACTCCAGTTTGAAAAAACCTTAGATAAAGGTTTAAAAACTCTTGAACATACAATTTCTGAAATGTCGGACAAAGAAATTCCTGGTGAAACAGTATTCTTACTTTATGACACCTATGGTTTTCCAATTGATTTAACTGCTGATATTGCTCGTGAACGCAACCTAACGCTTGATGTTGCTGGCTTTGAGCGTGAAATGGAAGCTCAACGTACTCGAGCTCGCTCTGCTAGCCAGTTTGCTGGCGGACTGTCAGAACAAGTTTCAATTGAAGGTGAAACAGAGTTTCGTGGTTATGACTCTCCACGTCAACAAGCGACTATTACGAACATTCTGATTGATGGTGACCATGTTGACCAACTTACGGAAGGTCAAGAAGGTATTATTGTTCTTGATCAGAGTCCTTTTTATGCTGAATCTGGTGGCCAAGCTGGTGACTTAGGTCAGCTTTCAACAGAAGTCGCTAACTTTGAAGTATCCGACACTCGCAAACAAGGTAAAGCATTTACTCATATTGGCTTATGTGAAAATGGTGTGTTTAAAATAGGTGATGTGGTTACTGCACATATTGATGAACATAACCGTATTGCAACAGGACTAAATCACTCTGCCACACATCTATTGCATGCTGCATTACAGCAGGTTTTAGGTGACCATGTTGCACAAAAAGGCTCATTAGTTAACGCGCAACGTTTACGTTTTGACTTCTCGCACTTCGAACCTGTTCAAGATGAACAACTGCACGAAATTGAACGTTTAGTAAACCAACAAATTCGCCTTAACCATGATATTGAAACAAATATCATGTCTCTCGATGATGCAAAACAATCAGGGGCAATGGCTTTATTTGGTGAAAAATACGAAGAAGATGTTCGTGTATTAAGCATGGGTGACTTCTCTACAGAATTATGTGGTGGTACACATGCTCACCGTACGGGTGATATTGGACTACTCAAAATCACCTCTGAAGTTGGCATCGCATCAGGTGTTCGTCGAATTGAAGCAGTAACAGGTGATGGTGCGCTAGACTATATTGATACAAACCAAGCTCGATTAAATGAAGTTGCTGAACTCATCAAATCGAAACCTGATAATGTACAAGAAAAAACAGCACAACTTGTTCAACGTACTCGCCAACTTGAAAAAGAACTAGATGCCCTAAAAGGAAAATTGGCAAGTAGTGCAGGCAGTGATTTATCAGGTTCAGCACAAGATATTGCTGGCGTAAAAGTACTTGCTGCTCAACTTGATGGCGCAGATGCTAAAAGCTTGCGAGATACAGTGGATCAACTCAAAAATAAATTGGGTACCGCAGCTATTATCCTATCATCTGTTGATGGCGACAAAATTACACTTATTGCCGGTGTTACTAAAGATGCCACAGATAAAGTTCGTGCTGGCGATCTTGTTGCACATGTTGCATCACAGGTTGGTGGTAAAGGTGGTGGTCGCCCAGATATGGCTCAAGGCGGTGGTACTCAGCCTGAAAACCTAAGTGAAGCATTAGATTCAGTTTCAAGCTGGATTAGTTCAAAGTTGGATAGTTAAAAAAATGGCATTAATTGTACAAAAGTATGGTGGAACTTCCGTAGGCACGGTTGAACGTATTCAAGAAGTTGCAAAAAAACTGATTAAGCATCAACAGCAAGGGGTTGATTTAGTTGTTGTTCTTTCCGCAATGAGTGGAGAAACAAACAGACTTATTAGTTTAGCAAATGAGTTAAATGATCAACCTAAAGGTCGGGAACTAGATGTTCTTTTATCTACAGGTGAGCAAGTTACTATTGCCCTACTCTGTATGGCACTCGAACAACAAGGCGTTCAAGCAACCTCATATACGGGTAGCCAAGTTCGCATCTTAACGGATAACACACATAATAAAGCGCGCATCATGGAAATCGATGATAGCGTAATACGTTCAGACTTATCAAAAGGCCGTATCGTTGTTGTTGCAGGCTTTCAAGGCTGCGATGAACAAGGCAATATTACAACTCTAGGACGTGGTGGTTCTGATACAACAGCTGTCGCACTCGCAGCAGCTTTAAAAGCAGACGAGTGCCAAATTTATACTGATGTTGATGGTGTTTATACAACTGACCCTAGAGTCGTATCTGAAGCACGTCGCTTAGATCAAATAACTTATGAAGAAATGCTCGAGATGGCAAGTCTTGGTGCAAAAGTATTACAAATTCGCTCAGTCGAGTTTGCCCGAAATTATAATGTCCCGTTACGTGTACTCTCCTCTTTTAAAGATGGTGGTGGTACATTAATTACGGCTGAGGACCCAACAATGGAACAAGCTGTTATTTCAGGAATTGCATTTAACAGAGATGAAGCAAAACTTACCGTTCTCGGTGTGCCTGATCATCCTGGTATCGCAACAAAGATTCTTGGCCCAATTGCCAAGGAAAATATTGAAGTTGATATGATCATTCAAAATACCGGCCACGATTCAACAACAGACTTCACCTTTACAGTTCACCGCAATGACTATGATACTGCGCTGAAAATTTTACAAAAAACAGCTAACAGCTTAGGTGCCAGAGAAATTATTAGTGATAATAAAATCACAAAAGTATCTATTATTGGTGTTGGCATGCGGTCTCATGCAGGGATCGCAAACATAATGTTTGAAACATTGGCTAATGAAAATATTAATATAAGCATGATTTCAACATCTGAAATAAAAATATCCGTTGTTGTCGATGAAAAGTACTTAGAGCTTGCAGTTAGATCACTTCATACGGCCTTTAATTTAGAGCATTCTTAATACAAGCACATAAAACAGTTGCCAAAACTGTGCGATATGACACAATAAACATATATCTAAGAAAAAGAGATATGTGTAAATTTTTGCAAAACAATATGGGTAAAATAATCATAGAATTATAAATACCCAAATAACAGGGCAAGATCATTAAAACAGGGAACTAATTGAGTAAATAAGGATCAGATCAGTAAATCAAAGGAGATTTACTGACATGACAAACAACTTCATTACTCATTTTTCAAAGATCAACGATCC
>JAQRMU010000091.1 GCA_028598975.1 Gammaproteobacteria bacterium
ATACTACCGCGATATCTTCAAATATTTTGGATAAACGTACTACTCGGTAGTGCAGACTTAACATCAAGCGGGATATTATACAGGAAAATATCACTCCCAATATCACCACTAAAAACTGTAAATTCTATACCGGTAATCATTCAATCTGCACATTTTTTATTTGGTCATCCCAGTATGCTTTTAGCTGGGATCTACTTAATGCACTAGATCCTCGATAAAAACATTCGAGGATGACGGGGGCGAAGAGCTGCAATTTCATGTATCACGGGTATATACCCATGATATTGGTGTTGTAGAGTCTATTTATAAGAAGTAATTCGTGACTCTATGGGTGAATATAGACCAAGCTTTACTTGAAAATATGATTAACACATTATCTTTTTGTCACGGATACAGGACAAAAAAAATCCCCTAGCGAATTAATCGCTAGGGGAAAAAAGAAAAGCCATGTTAAAACTTTAATTAAAGATGATGTTATCTTCCAGAAGGTCCATCTTCTAGACACATTCTAGCTATTACATGATCAGATTAACATCACCCATAAAGGGGGGGGGTTAGTGTTCTTCAACATGTGTTAAGTAAAGAGTAAGACTGATTAATGCTATTCCACCTGCTAATGCAAGCAAGTCTAATGGTCCATGAAACTCCATACTAATGGCATGCTCAAAGAAGTTAACAATCAGAATCATTAAAATTACGCGACCAAGACGTGTTTTTAAGTCATCAAGACTATGAATTGCTAAAACAGAAGGCGTTTCAGAAGACTCTGCTTGCTCTATTTTTGAAATAAATAGTTCATATAAGCCCAGTGAGAACATTAATAATACGGTAGCTAATAAATAACCATCGATCACTTCAACAACATGAGTCACGGTCCCTGCTCGAAAGTCTTTTCTTGCTTCGCCAACTAGGTCTGCTGATGCGTAATCACCAAGGTGTGAGACCAAATAATACGCATCTACAGAAGCCATATAAAACATAGCAAATGCAGTAACCAAACTTACTAAGACGGCAACAATAACGACAAAGCGACTATTCCATAATGCAGCTTCAAAATACTTCTCAATCATAATTATAGACTACGCGGCTTGAACAGGAATGGCATGGCGTGTATTGATAATGTCATTTTTTTCATTTAAATACACAAGAGTAGGCTTGAATGTTGCGACCTCTTTTTCATCCATTGCAGTGTAGGCACAAATAATAATGCGGTCACCTGGAGAGGCTTTATGTGCAGCAGCACCATTCACAGAGATGATGTTAGACCCCGCTTCAGCTCGAATAGCATAGGTTGTGAAACGTTCACCATTGGCAACATTATAAATTTGGATCTGTTCGTATTCATGGATACCCGCAGCTTCCAATAAGTTGCTATCAATCGCACATGAGCCTTCATACTCTAATTCCGAGTGAGTAACACAGGCACGATGTAATTTTGTTTTGAGTAAAGTCAGTTGCATTTACGACAATTCAGTAGTTGAGTAACGGCATATTATCGCTTTTTAGGCGAAATCAAGCAAGATTACAGGCAATATTATCTATCAATCGTGCATTTCCTAAGCGAGCTGCAACTAGAATCCGTAGAGACTTATCCCCTTTTTCTGCTCGCTCTAAATCATCCGCGCGACGAATATCAACATAATCAGGAACAAAGCCCGATTCGTGTAGGCTTTTCACTGCATATTTCTCTAAAGCTAAAAAGTCTTCATCGCCCTGCTCTAACTTGTTTTTTATGCTAAGTAAGTTCTGATATAAAGCAGCAGCAATATCACGCTGTTTCGCATTTAAGTACTGATTACGAGAACTCATCGCTAAGCCATTTTTCTCTCGATATGTTTCACCAGCAATAATAGTAATGGGAATATTTAAATCACTGACCATTTTTCTAATTAACAGTAGTTGTTGATAATCTTTCTCACCAAAAACGGCAAAATCAGCTTGCACCATATTAAATAATTTAGCGACAACGGTGGCTACACCATCAAAATGTCCAGGCCGAGCCTGCCCACACAGTTTATTGTCCATACTCGGTACTGTAATAACCGTTTGTTCATCCATACCATTTGGATAAACCGTATCAGCCGTGGGGGTGAAGACTAGATCACTTGCCACTGACTCTAACTTTTCTATATCTGCGACTAAAGTTCTCGGATATGCCGATAAATCATTTTTATCATCAAACTGTAATGGATTAACAAACACACTCACAATAACTTTATCAGCCAGTTCCTGTGCTCTACGAACAAGTGATAAATGCCCTTGGTGTAAATTACCCATTGTTGGCACAAAAGCAATGCTTCGCTTATCGTCGCGCCATTGTTGAACTTGTTCTCGTAATGCGTCAAGCTGATCAACTGACTGCATCAGTATTGCTGTTCCAATGTAGGAAACTGTCCAGATTTAACATCTTGAACATATTTAGTTATTGCGGCAGGGATAGCACCTGTTTCAGCCAAAAAGTCATGACTAAATCGCGGCCGTTTCCCAGGTGTTAGCCCAAGCATGTCATATAAAACTAATACTTGACCATCGCAGTTTGCACCAGCCCCAATACCTATTACTGGAATATCTACCGCATTACTTATACGTTCAGCAAGATCGGCAGGTACGCACTCTAAAACTAGAAGATCAGCACCTGCGTGTTGTAATGTTTGGGCATCACTAAGTAATTGTTGAGCACTTTCCTCATCTCGGCCTTGCACTCGATACCCACCTAAACGATGGACTGATTGAGGCAATAAACCAAGATGAGCACACACAGGAATTCCTCGCTGTGTTAACTGTTTAATCGTATCAGCAACAATGGCACCGCCTTCCAGCTTAACCATTTGAGCGCCACCTTCTGCCATTAAGCGCGCAGCATTGTTAATAGCTTGGTCAATATTGCCATAACTCATAAAAGGCATATCAGCGATCACAAATACTGTTTCACTACCTCGAATAACATTTCGAGTGTGATAAATCATATCTTCAACAGTTACCGGCAATGTACTCTCTTGCCCTTGAATAACCATGCCAAGAGAATCACCAACAAGAATGACATCAACACCCGCCTGTTCCAATGCATAGGCAAAACTAGCATCATAGGCCGTGAGCATGGCAATTTTATTTTGCTCACTTTTCATTTTGCGAAGATTCGTTAAATTTAGCCGACTCATCGTTATTTCTCTTTTACCGGTAAAGGGTTGTAATACTGTCTACCACTTTGCAATGTGCTAATCTGCTCTAACAAGTTTTGATAATCCTGTTCACTATTCACAAGATCAATTTGTTCTGCATTCACAATCAATAATGGTGAATCATCATAATAATGAAAAAAGTCAGCATAACTATCTGTTAAACGTTGCAAGTACGCATCTTCAATATGTTGTTCATAGCCAATTCCGCGTTGCGTCACTCGTGTTTTTAACACCGCTAATGGCGCTTGCAGATAAATCACTAAGTCTGGCGCGCGATGATGCATGGTCAAGTTATCATAAACCATATTGTACAAAGCGAGCTCATCATCATCTAAGGTGATTTGAGCAAACAAGCGATCTTTCTCAACCATAAAGTCCGCTATTTGAAGATCATTAAAAAAATCATCTTGCTGGAGATCTTTACTCAACTTAACTCGTTGCATTAAAAAGCTAAGTTGGGTCGGCAATGCCGACTGTTTTGGCTGAAGATAAAACTTTTCTAAAAAAGGGTTATGTTCGGGTTGCTCTAATAATGTTGTACCAGAGAAGCTATCAGCCAAACGTTTTACTAAATGCGTTTTACCAACCCCTATCGGGCCTTCAACAACAATATAACGGTGTGATACTGCAAGTGTATTCATCTTTATTCCATTCGCTCTAAACCATCACGTGGGCAGTCTTTAAGCAATTGTTCAATCTTGCCCATAGTAGGAATTGCTATGTCTGTGGCAATTTCTGCCAAAGGATATAACACAAATGAACGTGCGCTTATTCCAGGATGCGGAACCTGTAGGCGTTCATCATCTAAAATATTATTACCATAGACAAGTAAGTCTAAATCTATTGTCCGCTCACCCCAATGACGCTCTCTTACTCGCCCTTGTTGTTGCTCAATTGCTTGTAATGCATCCAATAGATGATGTGCAAATAAAGTCGTGTCTATTTCAACAACTGCATTAATATAATCTGGCTGGTCTTGCGGCCCCATCGGAGGGCTTGAATATAAAGATGAACGAGCAACTACCGTGATCTCATCAGCATCATTCAATGCAGTAATAGCAGATTCAATCTGAGCAACAGGCTCGGCTAAATTGCTCCCTAAACCAATAAAAACACCTTTCATCATTCACTCTTTGCGGCTGGTTTTTTTCGTCTGCGACGGCGAGGTTTTCTTTTCTTACTGACAGGAGCGAGATTTTTAACCATCACGTTCTGTTCATCTTCAGTCGCGATCTGGAATTGTGTCCACCAATCAGCAAGTTCAGTTAATGGCTCACCTGATTCGGCACGTAATAATAAGAAATCATAGCCTGCTCTAAACTTTGGATGCGTTAATAAACGAGGGGCACGTTTACCAAACCGTTGCTCTAAACGAGGCTGTAAAGTCCAAATATCCCGTGTCATAATCGTAAAACGCTTTGGTACAGCAACGCGTTTAACTTGCTCCATAATGACATCCGTTGCCGCACGTTGTAATGCCGGTATCGGTGGAGTATTTCGCGCAATATGTTCTTGCCAACGCTGACGAACAGGCTCCCATAAAATGGCTGCGAACAAAAATGCAGGCGTAACAGGTTTTCCTTCATCAATACGTTTATCCGTATTTTCTAAGGCTTTAATTAATAAGGTACGAGGATAGTTATCTTGCTCACTATGTAACACTTTATCGGTTTGAGGAAACAACTGCTCAAACAGATGGTAGTGACATAACAACTCATGTGTTACCGCTGCATTACCACTTAAATATAACTTTAACGACTCATCAAATAAACGTGCAGCAGGAATATCAGCTAATAATTTTGCGAGTATAGGAATAAGACGCTCTGTCTCATCGTCTAATATTAAACCCAACTTGCCAACAAAACGTATTGCTCGAAGCATACGAACAGGATCTTCACGGTAACGTGTTTCAACATCACCGATTAATTTAACTTTGCCCGCTTTAAGATCAGCAATACCGCCGGTGAAATCAACAATCGAAAAATCATTAATATTGTAATAAAGCGCATTAATCGTAAAGTCACGTCGCCACGCATCTTGCTCTAATGTGCCATAGACATTATCACGCATAATCCGACCAGCATCATCAACATGCTGCTCTAGTTCTGGAGGTGCTCTAAATGTTGCAACTTCAATGATTTCACGGCCAAAACGGACATGGACTAATTTAAAACGACGACCGATTAATTGACTACGTCGAAAGACCTTATGCACTTCTTCTGGCGAAGCATTGGTAGCCACATCAAAATCTTTGGGCTCATGACCCAATAATAAATCGCGCACACAACCACCCACCAAATAGGCGTCATAACCTGCTTCTTTTAAACCATATAAGACTTTTAAGGCAGCAGAACTAATTTGTTTACGAGAAATAGTATGTTCAGAACGAGGGATAATAGTCGCTTCAGGGCTATGACTTATTCCTCTACCACGTATTCGGGGCTTCTTTTTACCAAATCTATCGAAGATTTTATTAAGGGATAACATTGCGGTATATCATATCATGCTTAGCTTATAGGCAAAAAAAAGCCTCGATAAATATCGAGGCTTTAACCTTAGTACTTTTACTATCTATAGTGTTGTTGTGCCGCACAAGCTTGTGAAATCATATGCAGTTGCTATTGTTGCAGGGTTACTATCACAGGTAATAGTTCCGATAATACCATCTGGGAAATCCCAAAACTGAGCGTTGCCAAATAAGTTTAACTCGCCCTCATCATTTGTTGTAGTTCCCCCTGAAGTATCTACACCGAAGGTTGCAGTTGCTGTGCTAGTTCCATCTAAAACAAATATGCTACCCATACCTATTTGGCTAAAGGCTGCTGAGGCATCAAATGAAGAACTTCCTTTCATATGCACACCACTCGCATAAGCTTGGAAGTTTCCTCCCGAAGCTATATTTATAGCACTATCACCATACATTGAGATTGTTGAACTAGTATCTAACCTCATACTAGTTGCATTAAGAATTAACCCATTACCAACATCATCCTCCATATCGAGTGTTGCATTAAGACTCATTTCAAATTCATCTGCAGTAATGACTATATCATTAGCAGCACCAAATTAAATGCTCTTGCCCTGACCCTCATCCCAACCTTCTCCCTCAAGGGAGAAGGAGCCAAAACTTCAACTCCCTTTCCTGTAAGAAATGGCTCGGGAGGTGCTAAGGTTTTACTCCCTCTCCTGCTGGAGAGGGCCGGGGTGAGGAGATAAAATCAAGATAGTCATGCTTTTGGTAAACTGAGGCTGACAAGTTCTGATTTTAACTTTATTCAAGCTATTCACCCTCATCCTAGCCTTCTCGCTTTAGGCAGGGAAGCTAGAACTTTATCCTATCCCCCTGTTGGGGGTGGGTGAGAAGATAAGGTTTCCGCTATTTTAGCTGACGAACCCACAATCCATTGTCTTGTCGACACGCAGTAGATGTGATTCCAATTTCTTTCGCTTTTGTAATTACTGTTCCTTTGTATTCTCGGCAAAATTTACCCGTTTCTTGTTCAAAGGTTTTAACCGGTAAGATAACTAGCTCGCTACTGGTATTCTGCCACTGTGATGGCTGGTTGGTGTAGCTGTCTTCTAATGCTTTTTGCGCACGTGATTCATCATCAATACTAAATGTTTGTTTACTCTCAACAGATAAGCTCGACAATAATTGCTGAGGTTGCATAGCTGTTTCTTTAACCATTGGCGCTTCTGATGGTGCCGATTTTTCACTTTCGGGGCTACCGCTAAATAAATCGCCAAATTTAACTGTTTGGCAAGCACTTAGACACACTATGAAAAGACTGACTAGAATGATTCTACTTGTTAACATTTGATGTCCTTAGTTTTACCTTTACTTTAACAATATTACGGATGCAATCGCTATACACTGAAGATGTCACTCCCACATATTTTTAGAGGCGGGGCTCGTATTTTATGAAGAGATCCCAGCTAAAAGCATGCGGAATGACGGATACTAACTGTCCGTATCTTAAGTGCTTACCGGTACAGGTATATTACATGAGTATAGCCACTATGATTCAATTTATAAGCTTAACCTATTAGTTTAAAACATTCCCAATTGTAGCTGTGCGGCTTCACTCATCAGATCTTTTGTCCACGGTGGATCCCAGACTAACTCAACCTTAACTTCATTTACGCTTGGGACTGTAGCCACTTTGGCTTCAATATCTCCAGGGAATGATTGTGCAACTGGACAACCAGGCGCTGTTAAGGTCATTTTAATGTCGACATTTAATTCATCATTAATATCAATATCGTAAATTAAACCTAACTCGTAAATATTCACCGGAATTTCAGGATCATAGATGGTTTTTAACATATCGATCACATCTTCTTTGAGATCTTCAGCTGTCACTTCAAAATATTCATTACTCATCACTAAACCCTATTCTGTCGTCACTGAAACATCGTGATCATTGTCCATCGCTGTGTGCATCGTGTGCCACGATAATGTTGCACATTTAACACGAGCAGGAAACTCTTTAACACCACTTAAGACTTCCAACTTTCCTAATGCGGTTGCATCAAACTCATCACCTGTCATTTGCTTATGAACTTGTTGATAAATATGTTCAGCTTCGGCAACCGTTTTGCCTTTTAATGCTTCGGTCATCAATGATGCTGATGCAACTGAAATAGCACAACCACTGCCTTGAAAACTTACATCTTCAATCACGTCATCATTTAACTTCACATACACTACTAAGGCATCACCACATAATGGGTTATTACCATGTGCAAAGTGGTTTGCATCATCCATGTCATGAAAGTTACGAGGCTTTTTATTGTGATCCATGATCACTTGTTGGTAGAGATCTCTTAAATCTGCTGAACTCATGCGAATAATTCCTGTACTTTTTTGATACCTAAAACTAAGGCATCGACTTCTTCCATCGTGTTATAAAAGGCAAATGAAGCACGCGCTGTGGCTGGTATTCCAAAAAACTGCATCACTGGTTGAGCACAATGGTGCCCCGTTCTAATTGCCACACCTTGTTGATCGAAAATAGTACCCACATCATGTGGATGAACTCCTTCAATCATAAATGACAATACACTGGCTTTTTCTTTAGCTGTTCCGATAATCCTTACACCATCCATTGCACTGACTTTTTCAGTCGCGGCAACTAATAAATCATGCTCATGGTTGGCTAAATTAGTAATACCTAGGTCTTGCATATAATCAATCGCAGCACCTAAACCAATTGCACCTGCAATATGCGGTGTGCCTGCCTCAAACTTATAAGGCAATTCATTGTATTGAGTATGTTCAAAACTGACGGAGAGAATCATATCCCCCCCACCTTGCCAAGGCGGCATTGCTTCAAGTAAATCTTGCTTGCCATAAAGTGCACCAATACCTGTTGGTGCAAACATTTTATGACCAGAGAATACATAAAAGTCACAATCTAAGTCTTGTACATCAACTTCCATATGAGGCACAGCTTGTGCACCATCTATCAATACCGGAATATCTTTTGAATGTGCCTTAGAAATCATGTCTTTTATCGGGTTAACAGTCCCTAATGCATTAGATACATGCCCTACCGCTAGAACCTTTGTTTTATCCGTTAGTAGTTCGTCAAATGTTGATAAGTCCAACTCACCTTCTAGGTTCATTGGGATGACATTTAATTTTGCTCCTGTCTGCTCACACAGCATTTGCCACGGAACGATATTGGCATGATGCTCCATATGACTAATTAAAATTTCATCGCCTGCATTCAAGTTAGGACGGACAAAACTCTGAGCTACCAAGTTAATAGCTTCTGTTGCACCGCGAACAAAGACAACTTCTTTATCAGACTGTGCATTAACAAAGTTGCGTACTTTTTCACGTGAGGCTTCATAAGCATCCGTTGCACGTTGACTTAGACGGTGAACACCTCGATGAACATTGGCATTATCTTTTCGATAATAATCAGCAATCGCATCAATCACTTGAACTGGCTTTTGACTACTTGCAGCATTATCAAGATAAACCAAGGGCTGCCCATTCACTTCCTGATGCAAAATAGGAAAATCTTGTCTGATGGCCTGTAAATCTAACATGGTGTAATACTCATTTCTTGATCAAGATTATTTCCAGCAGTCATTCCCGCGCAGGCGGGAATCCAACGATAGTCAATACTTGAGCAGTCCATAGATTCCCGCCTGCGCGGGAATGACGTGAGCAACGAGAATGACGTAGTGGTAATTAACATGCTTATACACCACCTTGTGGTAAGCGTTGTTCAATCACTGCAGAAAGTGCCTGACGAATCTCTTCAGATGGAATGCGGTTTAAAACATCAACAGCAAAGGCATAAGTCAACAAGCTGCGTGCACTGACTTCATCTAGGCCTCGAGCTCGTAAGAAGAACAAGTGATCTTCATTAATTTGACCTACCGTACTACCGTGTGCACATTTCACATCATCAGCATAGATTTCCATCTCTGGCTTGGTATCAATTTCACAACCACGAGAAATAAGTAAGTTTTGGTTTTGCTGGTTTGCATCAGTTTTTTGAGCATCTTTATGGACAATCACTTTACCGTTAAATACGGCATGGCTCTTGTCATCTAAAACGCCTTTATAAAGCTCTTCGCTAGTTGTATTAGCCACGGTGTGATCAATACGCGTGTGATTATCAATATGTTGTTCATTATTGGCTAAGTACAAACCATCCATAACAACATGTGATTGCTGCCCGAGTAATTGGCTATGGACATCATTACGGGCAAGTTTTGCACCTAGAGAAATATTATTGGTTTTCCACTGGCTTTTTGAACCTTGCTTGGCAGCTAAGGTCGCAATGTGGAATGCATTGCTAGATTCTTGCTGAAGTTTATAGTGGTTTAGTTCAGCGTTTGTCGCCAATACTGCCTCAGTCACAACATTGGTCAGAGATACGTTATCCGTTAAACCAATATAATGTTCTATCACTGTTGCCTGACTATTATCAGCCATCACAATCACATTACGTAAATGTGTGGCTAGATTAGGCGTGGTTCCCGTATTGATCACAATTACTTCAATCGTTTTTTCAATTTGAACGCCACTATCAACGGTAATCACGAAACCTTCATTCATCAATAAGGTATTCAGTGCATTAAAGCCTGCTTTTGTAATGTCAATTTGTCGCCCAAGGTCAGGCTGTGCTTTTGCTAAGCCTTCTTCAGTCGATAATGGATTAATTGTTAAACCATCTTGAAGGTTATCTAGTTGTGAAAGTTGAGCAGAAAAAATGCCATCAATAATCACGACACGGTAGTTATCGTTTAATAAGGCAAGCTGATCACATTGTTCAGCACTTACGTCGCTTTCTTCTGCTTTATGAGTAAATTCTTGCTGTGATAAAGACCATAAGCTGGTGTATTTCCAGTCTTCATGTTTATTTGAAGGAAGACCTTGCTTATTAAATTGTACCAATGATTTTAAGCGTAAACTCTTTAACCACGCAACATGTTGACCGAGATCGGCTGTCACATTGGCAAAAGGCGTTGCCAAATCAGTTAATGTTTTCTTACTAGGCATCTTCATTAACCCAGCTATAACCCGTTTTTTCTAACTCTTTCGCCAACTCTTTATCACCTGATTTAACAATTTGACCATCAGACAGTACATGGACAAAGTCAGGCACAATATAATCAAGTAAACGTTGGTAATGGGTGATCATCACAATTGAGCGATCATCAGAGCGTAAAGCATTGACCCCTTCTGATACCGTTCTTAATGCGTCAATATCTAAGCCTGAATCAGTTTCATCTAAGATAGCCAATGAAGGTTCTAATAAAGCCATTTGCAAGATCTCATTACGTTTTTTCTCTCCGCCCGAAAAACCTTCATTGACACCACGGTGTAAGAATTCTTCATCCATTTTGACCAATTCTAGTTTGCTACGAACTAAGGTCAAAAAGTCGATGGCATCAAGCTCATCTAAACCTTGATGTTTACGCACAGCATTCAAGGCAGCCTTCAATAAATAGATATTGCTGACACCTGGAATTTCTACAGGGTATTGAAATGCTAAAAACACGCCACGTTGAGCGCGTTCTTCAGCTTCAAGATCTAATAAATTCTCATCTTTATAGATCACTTCACCTTGCGTGATTTCATAGCCATCACGACCAGCTAATACATTTGATAATGTACTTTTACCTGCGCCATTTGGGCCCATGATTGCGTGCACTTCGCCTGCATTTACGGTTAGGTTTATGCCGCGTAAGATTTCTTTGCCATCAACGCTGGCATGAAGGTTTTTAATTTCTAGCATGTTTAATCTCTTTTAAAATACAGCTTGTCATCCTCACGTATGCGGGGATCCATGGGCTGTTGAAATAGTCACTATCGTTGGATTCCCGCTTTCGCGGGAATGACGTAATTATATTTTTACCCAACCGAGCCCTCTAATGACAACCCTAATAAATTCTGTGCTTCTACAGCAAATTCCATTGGTAACTGACGCATGACTTGTTTACAAAAACCATTGACGATCATAGATACGGCATCTTCAACATCCAAACCACGTTGCTTACAGTAGAACAATTGGTCTTCACTAATTTTTGATGTCGATGCTTCATGTTCAACTTGAGCAGTAGGATTCTTAACTTCAATATATGGGAAAGTATGAGCACCACATTGGTCCCCCATTAATAATGAATCACATTCCGTATAGTTACGTGCATTCTCAGCATTAGGTCCGACTCGCACTAAACCACGGTATGCATTTTGTGAGCGCCCTGCTGATATACCTTTTGAAATAATTGTTGAGCTAGTATTTTTGCCCAAGTGAACCATTTTTGTACCGGTATCAGCTTGTTGCATATTATTCGTTACTGCAACCGAATAAAACTCACCTACAGAGTTATCACCTTGCAAAATAACACTTGGGTATTTCCACGTTATAGCTGAACCTGTTTCAACTTGTGTCCATGATACTTTTGAACTCTCACCCCGACAGGCGGCACGTTTGGTTACAAAGTTAAAAATCCCACCGACGCCATTTTCATCACCGGGATACCAGTTCTGCACGGTTGAATATTTGATTTCAGCACGGTCATGAGCAACCAATTCAACAACAGCGGCATGTAATTGATTTTCATCTCGCATTGGCGCTGTACAGCCTTCCAAGTAACTCACATACGCATCATCATCAGCAATAATCAATGTTCGCTCAAACTGCCCTGTATTCGCCGCATTAATACGGAAATAAGTCGATAGTTCCATTGGGCAACGTGTGCCTTTAGGAATGTAGACAAATGAACCATCACTAAATACAGCTGAGTTTAAAGCAGCGTAAAAATTATCTTTATAAGAAACAACACTACCTAAATACTTTTTAACTAATTCAGGGTGTTCATGCACTGCTTTTGAAAATGGCATAAACAAAATGCCTTCTTCAGCCAGCTTATCTTGGAATGTATTGGCAACAGAAACGCTGTCGAACACGGCATCAACAGCAACACCCGCTAAACGAGCACGCTCATCAAGTGGTACACCTAACTTTTCATAAGTACGTAGTAACTCTGGATCAACTTCATCCAAACTTTTTGGACCATCTGTTTTTTTCTTAGGTGCTGAGTAATAACTAATATCTTGATAATCGATTTCAGGATAATTAACGTGCGCCCATTCAGGTGTTTCAAGCGTCAACCAGTGACGAAATGCTTGCAAGCGCCATTCTAATAAAAACTCTGGTTCACCTTTGATACGTGAGATTTCACGCACAGTCTCTTCACTTAAGCCAGGAGGTAAACTCTCTGCTTCAATGTCAGTGACAAAACCAGCTTGGTAATCACTTTCTAATACGTCATCTATTTGCTGTTGTTCTTCAGCCATGGAACTCACCATCTTGTAATATTGCTAACTCCACCTTCGATGCAGATGGATAAAAATGTATTGGGCTTTCGCCAGAAGTGTGCGGCACTAGCATGTCTGCCAACTTCACCTCATCTAATGCATGAGAAACAGCATTATTAATTCGGGTCCAGTTAGTTTGCACGTCACAATGAGGCTCTTGCTCACAATGACTTTCAGTACTCACACATTCTGTTAAGGCAATAGGCCCTTCAATCGCAGTAATAATCTCAGCTACTGATATTTGCTTTGGATTACGACTTAAATTATAGCCACCTTGCGCACCACGCTCTGACGTTAACAAACCACCTTGCGACAATGCTTTCAATACTTTGCGAACTGTCGGCAAAGGCATTTGTACTGCATCTGATAGTGTGTGTGCACTGTGCTTTTGATATGTTTGTGATGCCAGATAACTCATCAAAACGATGCCATAATCTGTCAGCTTTCCCATGCGTAACATGTATAACCCTCTCAATTGAGACTATTATAGTATCAATTAAAATAATAACCAAGTTTTTTGCTCTGTTATTATCTACACACTCGGGGGGGACATACCATTAGAAACTATGCGATAATCCGGCGTTGCTGAACTTTATCAATCTTTTTCTGACTAATTAAGTCAGCATCAGAAATTGATGACTTTAGACAAATCATTATTGACTTTTTAGAGACTATAAAATGAATTTAAAATCCCTTTTACTTATTCCCTTTTTATTTGGAGCTCCTGTAATGGCTGATGATCATGCCGCTAAATTAGAAACTGAAAAACAACAACTAAGTTACATCTTCGGCATTCAAGTCGGTCAAAATATGCTGGCTGAAGGCGTTGAACTTGAAATGGATGCATTCGCTGCTGGTGTTGCAGATATGTTTGCTGGCAAACAGCCACAACTTGATCAAGCAACTGCTGAGAAAGTAATTGGTGCATTCCAACAAGAAAAAGCCAAAGAAATGGCTGAAGAAATGAATAAAAAGCAACAATCTGCTCAAGCTTATTTGGAAGAAAATGCTAAGAAAGATGGCGTTGTAACAACTGAAAGTGGTTTGCAATACCGAATCATCAAAGAAGGTGATGGCGCAACACCAACAGAAAAAGATAAAGTTATCGCACATTACAAAGGTACATTATTAGACGGTACTGTATTCGATAGCTCATACGACCGTGGCGAACCAGCAACATTCCCTGTTACTGGCGTAATTCAAGGTTGGGTAGAAACATTACAACTTATGAAAGAAGGCGGTAAATGGGAAATCGTTGTTCCTGCTAACTTAGCATATGGTCCTCGTGGCGCTGGTCAAGGTTCTCCAATTGGCCCTAACGAAACATTGATTTTTGAAATTGAGTTAGTTGCTATCACTCAATAATATTTAGTCAATAAAAATTAAAAAGCCACATCGGTTTACTGATGTGGCTTTTTTTATGTTTGAAATTTATAAATGCTATACCCAAATTACTTGAAAATGCAGATCTTGCTGGCAGTGTCATTCTCGAGTGTTTTTATCGAGAATCTATTGTATTAAGCAGATCCCAGCTAAAAGCATACTGGGATGACGGAATAAGAAAATATGCAGGTTGAAGCAACATGGGTATATATACCCAAGATAAATGAAATTGCACGTTTCTCACTCCGCCAATAATGTAGTCAAATACGACCAATCAAAATGAGGACCGGGATCTGTTTTTCTACCAGGTGCAATGTCTTGATGTCCCTTTACCAATTTTGTAGTTAATTTAGGGTAGCTATCACATAAGGCTTTAATAACCTCTGCTAACTGCTGATACTGCTCTTTCTCAAAGGTCTTATCATCACAGCCTTCCATTTCAATACCAATCGTAAAATCATTACACCGTTCACGTCCATCCCAAGATGAAACACCAGCATGCCATGCACGTTGATGAAAAGGCACGTACTGAATAACGTCACCAGTTCGACGGATTAGCAGATGTGCTGATACGTTTAATTCTGCTATTTGTTCAAAATAGGGATGAGCCGTTGGATCGAGTTGATTTAGAAATAAGTCATCAATCCAGCCACCTCCAAACTCACCGGGCGGCAAGCTAATATTGTGAATAACGATACCACTAATATCATCAGTACGAGGACGTTCATCTTGATTAGGTGACGAGTGATACTCTATTCCAGATAATAAACCTAATTGGCGTTCAATCTGCAAAGCTTACTTCCTTATTCAATGTAAGATCATTCATGTGAGGCTCACTACAGCCACCAATTTGCCCATTATCCGTTACGGGTGCTCTTGATAGCTTTAGACGCTCAAATAAACTGATAAAGGCAAATAACAATAAGCAAAACACGCTACCTTTGCGCGCAAAAGCATAGGCCATACTTTCACCGAGAGGAAATAGACCCATTTCTAAACCGCGAATAAAGAATGTTAAGCCCAACATAACTAACAACACGCCACCTAGTATTTCACCTAAGTTTGGGATGGGTTGTTGAAAGAAGGCAATGACGGCAGCAATGAAAGCCAGATCACGCACACTATTCAGAAAATAACCTAAAAAGATAGAAAATTGCGCCTTCACCCGTTACCCTAATCACCTTTAATTTTAAAAATGTAAATGTTGAACATGACGATAGAAAATACCATTCCTGCTCAGCTCATTAATTCTCAGGTCAAATTAGCATTACAAGAGGATGTCGGTCAACAAGATTTAACAGCCGATTTAATTCCTGCTGATGCAGTAGCAACTGCCACAATCATTACCCGTGAAGATTCAACATTGTGCGGGCAAGCCTGGGTAAATGAAGTTTTTAAAGAACTAGATCCTAATATCACCATCAAATGGGCTTTCTCAGATGGTGAACAGATGGTGGAAAATGACATTGTTTGTACACTACATGGTTCGGCTCGTTCCCTACTCACTGGTGAACGAACTGCAATGAACTTCATACAGACTTTGTCAGCAACAGCAACACTGACAAAAAAGTATGTCGATGTAGTTACTGGAATTCCTGTTCACATTCTAGACACCCGTAAAACGATACCAGGGCTTAGACTAGCTCAAAAGTATGCAGTGCGTTGTGGGGCTGGTTTTAACCACCGTATAGGCTTATACGACGGCATTTTGATTAAAGAAAATCATATTAATGCTGCTGGTTCTATCTCTGCGGCGATTCAACAGGCTAAAGCATTACATTCGGGTATTGCTATTGAGGTAGAAGTTGAGAATTTTGATGAGCTTAAACAAGCACTTGATTCAGAGGCCGACATTATTCTTCTTGATAACTTTGATATTCCAGAACTGAAAAAAGCAGTTGAACTCAATCAAGGGCAAGCTAAACTTGAAGCCTCTGGTGGCATTACATTTGATAGTTTGCGAGCGATTGCTGAAACAGGTGTTGATCGTATTTCTATTGGCGCTCTAACCAAAGATATTCGAGCTATCGACTTATCGATGCGATTTGTCTAGTGAGCTAACTTTCGCTGTTATACCTGTGACACATGAAATTTCAGCTTTTACGTTCCTGTCATCCTCGAATGCTTTTATCGAAGATCTATTGCATTAAGTAGATCCCAGCTAAAAACATGCTGGGATGACCAAATAAAAATGTGCAGATTGAATGATTACCGGTATACATGCTGCCGTAGGTTGAGCTTTAGCCCAACATGTCGAGTTAAAACTCGACCTACTTTCAAAAAAAAACCACGATATTATTGCTAATATCATGGTTGAGAGTAAGGCTAAGACTTATCCTTAAGAGGAGCCTTAAAACTGCTCTTTTTTACTCTAAGCCAATTTGCCATAGTTCACGGTTAGCTTCTACAATCTCACCTGATGTAGCATCAACTTCAACTTTCATTTCTTGGTTTAATGTTGTATCAATATCAAATTCATATGAAGCAGCACCATTAGGTTCAATTTCATATTCAACTTCAGTGATTTCTCCAGGGTAAATAGCTAAAGCTGTTTTACGAGCATCTGCTTCACTCACCTTCATTTTCGCTTTAAACAATGGGTGATTTGCACTATCTACTTCACGCTCAACTTCTGAAATTAAACCGCGGTGAGCATTACACTCCACATCCCAATCAGAACCATCAATGCCACGAATATCGAACTCATACATATGAGCGCCTTCTTCGTTTTTCATTTCAACTTTTACCACACTACCTGGACGTTCATTCAATGCAGAAGTCATGCATTTTTCAAATTGATGTGGGTTTTCACCAGCAAAAGCTAAAGAACTTGTTGCCATTAAGATTGCTGATGCAATTAATTTTTTTGTCATGCTATTTTCTCTTTATTCTATTTAAATTTAAATCAGGCTACTAAACTAGTAGCCTGATCTTTTCACTATGTCTTACATTGAAATTTTAACACCAACCCAACCAGCACGTGGTGCACCTAGACCAACGAAACGAGGGTCTTCGAAGTCAAATCCTGGCGCTTCATCAGGCTCGCCGTATAAACCGAATGTTTCATACTCACTGTCAAATAAGTTATCAACCTTTGCAAAGAATTGAATATTATCATTCAGTTTGTAACGGCTATGTAAGTTTACAACGCGATATGAAGAAATCTTCTTATCTTCATTTGCTTCATCACCGCGGTAGTATTGGCTAGAGTGATATGAGGCTGTAAAACCAAGTGTAAACTGTTGGTTAAACTGATAATCGGCTCCAATTTTAACATTATGAGCTGGGATGCCTGGTAAACGATCACCTTTATTAACAGTAAATGTTTCTAACTCTTCATCCACTTCTCGTGCATATTGGAATTTATCTTCAAATGTAGCTCGAACATAAGAGTAGTTAGCAAACCAATCTAATTTATCCGCTTCACCAAATAGACCTAACTCTAATCCAGCTCGAGCCGTTTTATCAATATTGTCAAAATTACCGGTTCTTAATCGTGGATCAGCTGGATCATCTTCAGTCGCAGGGAAGAAGAATAAATCATCTTCTAGCTCTGTGTAATAAACGTTAGCATTCCAATTAACACCAGTATTTTTTCCTCGTAGTCCAGCTTCAACTGTTCTTGCAACAACATCATCTAATGGTGGATCTGCTAAGAATGAGTTAGGTAATGCACATTGAATTTGCTCTGCGCGCGATTCATCATATGCACATGTTAACTCTGAAGGGCTTGGTGCGCGATTTGATTCACTATAGCTACCATAAACACTTAAATTATCTTCAATAGCATAAGTTAAACCAACTGAAGGGTTAAAACGGTTAAATACATGTTTGTCACCTGCTTCATTTAAGTCTTGATCACCACCTTTACTAGTACCTGAAATATCAATTTCGATACGGTTATAACGACCAGCTAGGGTTAATGCAAGTTGATCCGTTAATGAAATTGTATCAGTGAAATATAAACTGAATGTTTCAGTGTCGATATCACCGTCTACAACGGTTTCATCAATGATAAAACCTGTTCCATCTGTACCACGTGTTGGCGTGAAGCGGGCTATTTCAGATTGAGAAGTATGTTTAACATCAGAGCGATCATAGCTTGCACCGACAATTAACTGATTTTCTTTGCCAAACATTTCATCAAGGAATGTAAATTGTAGACCGAACCCGTAGCTATCTTGTTCTGTTTCACTAGTATTATTTAATGCAACATCATCACCGTCTGCAAAACCAAGAGCAGCTGCATCATTTGTAAGTATTTCATCATCACCATCGAATACACCATCAATACCATCTTCATCTTCACCTAGGTCATTACCTATAACCGATAACTCAGATCCATCACCATTAAATGTAGAGCGGTCACTTGAACGGTAATAAGCATTTCCAGATAACAGCGTCTCATCATTTAGCCAATGAGAACCGCTCAAGGCAAACATTTCTAAATCATTTTGCGTATTATCTGGATGGGTGAATACTGCTTCTGTATCCATTGCAACTAACTCAACAGGAGATGCACCATTACCATTTAAGTCGCTCTCAATCGACATCAATGTTAAATCCAATGTTGAAGTTTCATTTCGATAGCTTAAATTAGAGAAGAACTGCTCAACACGCGATGGAGACTCATCTCTCCAACCATCTTCCTTAGTGATCGAACCTGTTACAAAGTAACCAAAGGTGCCGTTATTGCCACCACTTGAAATGGTGCCTGAATCTCTTCCAAATGAGCCGGTGTAAGCTTCAAGTTCATGGCCTTGGAAGTTAAAACCATTTTTGGTTTGAATAGATAACGCACCACCTAGTGTATTTAAGCCAAATACAGGATTTGAACCTGGCATTAAATTCATACTAGAAATAGCTGCTTCTGGAATTAACTCAAAGTTAACTGCATCACCGAAAGGTTCATTAACACGAACACCATCCATATATACAGATAAGCCCTGCGCGTTACCGACCAAAGGAGAAGCGGTAAAACCACGATATTTCAAATCAGGTTGGAAAGGGTTATTTTGAGCTTGATTTAAACTCACACTTCCCAATGTTTTGTTCATAAAGTCAGAAATATCTAAGCCTTGAACGCGTTCAATATCTTCAGCATTTGCAGACTGAACATTAGTAGGGATCATATCTGCCGGTAAACCAACACCATGTAGAGGTGTTGTTCCAATGACTTCAATCTCTGTTAATTCAACGCTATCTTCAGCAGCGAATGCTGAACCTGAAACCATAACTGTTGCCAGCATAAGGGATAAGGCTTTTCGTTTGTGTGGAATGTGCATATCTCGCATTACTCTCTTACTTATTAAAAAAAGTAAAAGTGCAATTTATACGCCAAAAATGACTACTTTATTTTTCAGATACTTAGCTAAAAAGACCACAG
>JAQRMU010000092.1 GCA_028598975.1 Gammaproteobacteria bacterium
ACTCCCTCTCTTGTTGGAGAGGGTTGGGGTGAGGAGATAAAACTCGGTGCTCTTTGTGGTTAAGTGTAAAAAAATAGACTTTTACATATTTCATTAAGTAGATGAATTATCGTGTATGGTTCGATAAAAAATTATGGATTAAAAGAAGATGAGTTTACGTTCGTTAATTAATGTTCGAATTTTTCTGTCGGTGTTGTTGATTCTGTTGTTAGGCGGTGCTACGGCTGTGTGGCAGGCGCGTCAGTCGGTGGCGAAAGAGGTGCAGTCATCGATTAATTTGGCCTTGCAAATGATTGAGTTTGGTTTTGCGCAGGTCCCTGTTTCTAGTCGCTCTGGCAGTAATTGGTTGCCGCAAATTAGTGCTTTGAAGCAGGCGCGTCATTTACAAATTTCTATTGTGGAGCCAAACAAAAAGGCGGTGGAGTTTATGACGCAACGGGTGGTGAATGAGTCAAATACGCTTCCTCCTACTTGGTTCATTAATGCGGTGAAAACGAATTATTTCACTGAGAAGTATGAGGTATCAATGGCGGATGGAACGATTACGACTATTTTTATTAAAGCCGATCCATTGGATGAAATCAGTGAGGCATGGGGTGAATCAAAGGCTTTTTTCTGGTCTATTGCTGCGATGGTGTGTGTGATCTTTTTGGCTGTGAATTTGGTGTTTCATTCGATGTTACGGGCGGTGAATTCTATTTTATCTGGTTTACGGCAGGTGGAGTCGGGCCGTTATGATATTCAGCTACCTCACTTTAATATTCGTGAATTTGATGCGATTGCAGAGGAGGTTAATGAGATGTCGTTGGCATTGAATACCGCTGAGCAGAGTAACCAAGCTTTGGCTCGCCATACAATGAAGATTCAGGAAACAGAACGGCAAACCATGTCACGCGAGTTGCATGATGAGATGGGACAATCGTTAACGGCAATTAAGGCGATGGCAGTGACGACGAAGCAGGGTAATGCAAATGTTCCTAAAGTGGCAGATTCTATTATTGAAATCTGTAATCATTTGGCGAAGGTGGTGCGGTCAATGATGAAGACCTTGCATCCCTTAAGTTTGGGCGAGTTAGGTTTGGGTGCGACATTGACGGAATTAGTGAATGAGTGGCGTCGTCGACATACTAATTTGGCAATGGTGATGGATTATGATGCCGCGTTGGAGGGTTTGGATAAGGATGTCGCCATCCATGTTTATCGTATTGTGCAGGAGTGTTTAACCAATGTAGTTCGTCATGCGAAGGCATCGGAAGTGTCGGTGGTTTTGACGAAGCAGAATGATAAGGTATGGGTGACGGTGGCTGATAATGGTGTGGGCGGCCAAGCTTCTCAACACGGTTTCGGGGTGCTGGCGATGCGTGAACGTGCGGAAAGTTTAGGTGGAAAGTTTGTATTTGAGTCGGTTGAAGGACAAGGGGTGACGGTCGTGGTTCAGTTGCCTTATTCTGAGGATGGAGCATGAGAGAGAACATTAAGGTTTTATTGGTTGATGACCATACGGTTGTGCGGGCTGGATTTCGGATGTTATTAGAATCTCAACCATTTATTGGTGAGATTGTTGATGTTGAACGGGGGGAAATGGCATGTCAGGAATATAGTCGGTTTTTACCTGATGTGGTGGTGATGGATTTATCGATGCCGGGTATTGGTGGCTTGGAAACGATTCGTCGTTTATGCCAGCAGAATGAGGACGTTATTATCTTGGTGTATAGCATTCATGATGAGGCTATTTATGTTGAACGAGCTTTGCAGGCTGGGGCAAAGGGCTATGTGAGTAAAAATAGTGCCGCGGAGGTGTTGGCGACGGCTGTCTCTGTCGTGGCGGAAGGAAAAAAATATATTGAGGCGGGTTTATTGCCGGAAGTGCAAGATGTTCGCCATAATGATACGGAGCAATTACATGCGGTTGCGGATGCATTATCACCACGAGAGTTTGATGTGTTTTGTTTGCTGGCGAAAGGTTTATCAGCACACGATGTGGCGGCAGAGTTATGTTTGGGGTATAAAACTGTGGCTAATTACAATACGCAAATTAAGAATAAGTTGAATGTGAGCAATGCGGCGGAGTTGGCACATATTGCTATGCGTTTGGGGCTGATTAAGACTGGTTAAAGTGGTGGCCATAATTATTCAATCTGCAGGGCTTACAGACTCCGTCATCCTCGCCCTGCTCCCCATGGACATCCTAGACTCGCTCCCCATGGTCATCCTCGAACGTTTTTATCGAGGATCTTGTATTAAGCAGATCCCAGCTAACAGCATGCTGGGATGACGGGATACAAAAACTGCAGATTGAATAATTACCGGTATATATAAAATCTTGTAAATTGAAAAGGTCTTCACTCTTCACTGCGGCTTATGGATAAACATTCAGGAAAAACTCCTATTTTATTTTATGTTCAGTTATAATAGCCGCCGCAGTGATTGTTGTTCTTGTGGGTAGAAAATAATCATTCATTTTTTTAATGAATTGATGATTCTAACAAGGACATAATAATGAACACTCTCTTAAAAATCGTGCCTGCCGCTCTGGCTCTTGCACTCTCTTCAAATATTTACGCTAGCGATCAAGCTGATTTAGACGATATCAAAGACTGGAATTTGGTTGGCATTGAAGTATGTTTAGATGCTGCTTTAGATACTATTCCCGGTGATGCCCGTAAAGTTGAATTAAAAATGGAAGGCGATGATCCGTTTTATGAGTTTGATATCGAAGGTAAAGATGGCAGTAACTACAATGTTGAATGTAATGCTGAAGAAGGCTTTGTTGTTGAAGTAGAACGTGAAGTATCTGCTGATGATGCCGTATTTAAAAAATATGCAAAAATCACAGAAGCACAAGCACGTGCAATCGCTTTAGATTTCATGTCTGAGCGAAACATGCAGAATGACGTTAAGTATAAAAATGAGGAATTACTCCTATATATATTTATCTTCAAATGCTAGAGACTGCATTCTTCATAAATAAACCTCAGCTTTCGAATGAATCTAAAGTTACGAATAAATCTCATCATCACGGTCTTGTTATTTTTAACGCTGATTATCGGTGGTGGCATTTTTACAATTAAAAATGCACGTGGCAATGTACAGGCTGAGATTGCATCTACAGCTATATTGGCTTTACATATGCTGGATTCTGAAATCCTTTATTACAGTTCGGTATATGGCATGGTGTCTCCTGCAGGCGTAGGAGAGGGTTCACTGTTTCAATTGAATAAATTATCCGATGTTCGACATTTGAAAATAGATTTCTACGATTCTTTTGGACATCTACAAGATACTAATCAGTCTACACAGTTAGAGGACTTACCTCCCTCATGGTTTATTTCAATGATGGATACGGTGACAGGGGAAATGCCAGCAACAAAACGGCAAGTATATGGACGCGGTCAAATTGTAGGTGAGTTGGTTATTACACCTGATCCTTCTTATGAAATAGCTGAGGTATGGGAAGAAGTTCAGGGTATGTTGATCTTCGTTGGGATTTTCTTCATTGTCGTCAATATCCTTATTTATTATTCCGTTGGGCGAGCACTGCGACCTATTGATAATATTTTGGCGGCCTTAACAGAATTAGAAGTAGGTAACTTAACATCAAGGCTTCCTCAGTTTACCTTGCCAGAACTAAGTCGGATCAGCGATAAATTCAATGTAATGGCAAAAACATTGGAAGATAGTATTGCCAATAATCGCCATTTAACCCAGCAGTTGATCCGAGTGCAAGAAGAGGAGCGAAAGAGTCTTGCTCGTGAGCTTCATGATGAAATTGGCCAACATTTAACAGCTATTCATGTTGATGCTTCGGCTATTTTAAAAGCAAAAACGGTTGAAGCATCGAAAGCAAGTGCCTCAGCAATTGATACTGTGGCTCGGCAGATGATGGATATTGTCCATCATATCCTGCAACGTCTTCGCCCAAGTGGTTTAGATGAGTTAGGGCTTGAAGCCGCATTAGGAGAGCTAATTAATGGCTGGCACCATCGCCATAAAGAGATTGAAATTGATTATCAAATTCACGGTACATTTAATGACTTAGATGAAACCGTTTTGATCACCGTCTACCGCCTTATTCAAGAGTGTTTAACCAATATTGCTCGTCATGCTCAAGCAAAGAATGTGTGTATTAATGTGCTGCGTAATGAAGAAAAAATAATAGTGTCGGTAAAAGATGATGGGGATGGATTTGATACATCTAGTAAATCAATAGGTTTTGGTTTGGCAGGTATGAAAGAGCGAGTGGACATTTTGTTGGGTAAGTTTGAGCTTGAGAGCTCTATTCATCACGGTGTTAGCGTCAATATTGAATTCCCATGTGTAAGGAGTAAGGATAAATGAGCACATCTATACGCGTTCTATTAACAGATGATCATGCTGTTGTACGTTCAGGCGTTCGTCGGTTACTTGAGCAATATGATGGCATTGAGGTGGTTGCTGAAGCGGAAAGTGGAGAGCAAGCTTATCAGCTATTCGGAGAGTGTTTACCCGATGTATTGGTGATGGACATGTCAATGCCTGGAATGGGAGGACTTGAGTCTTTAAGAAGGATTTTAGCTCGCTATCAGGATGCAAAGGTCATTATATTTTCAATGCATGAAAATGCCACCTTTGCGACTCAAGCCCTGACCTCTGGTGCTGTTGGTTATGTGGCTAAGTCAGGTGACGCTGATGATTTGGTTAATGCTGTATTGGATGTTGCATCAGGTAAAAATTATTTAAGTGCAGATATGGCTCAGAAAATTGCTCTACAAAGTCTATCTGGAGACGATAATCCTACACATAAATTGACTGCACGTGAATTTGAGGTATTTCGTTTTCTAGCTGAAGGCAAGGTGGTTGATGAGATCGCTAAATTATTAAATATTGGCCAAAAAACGGTGGCTAATTATCAAACATTATTAAAACAAAAGCTGGGTGTAAATAGCCCCGTAGAATTAGTTCGCTTGGCTATTAAGTGTGGCGTAATAGAAGGATAGGAATGTCGTTAAGACATTAAAGGTAAAGGAGTAAATCATGAAAAAAAGAAAGTTTAGAACAATGGCAACCCTCTCTCTTGCAATGATGCCGATGTTAGCAAATGCAGATTTCTTACAAGGAAAATCTGCCATGCTAGTAGGGGATTACAATACTGCTATTAATGAATTTGAACCATTAGCGACACAAGGTGATATTAAGTCACAATATATTATGGGAGTGATGTATGACGATGGCTTGGGTGTTAAACGGGACTATAAAGTAGCATCACAATGGTATGCCAAGGCGGCTGAACAAGGTGATATTAACTCTCAATATAACCTTGGTGTGATGTATACCAAAGGGCAGGGCGTGGCTAAGAATGCAGAGCAAAGTATTAAGTGGTATAGAAAAGCCGCGGAACAAGACTTTTCTCCTGCACAGTATGCGCTGGCGGATATGTACGCTAAAGGGTGGGGCGTAGATCAAAGTTATACAGACGCAGCAGTATGGTATGAAAAAGCGGCAAAACGACAGCACTTTAAGTCTCAGCTGATGTTAGGCATTTTATATTTAGAAGGCAATGGCGTTGAAAAAAATGAACAGCAAGCAGCACATTGGATTAAACAGTCTGCTGAACAAGGTCATTATAAAGCGCAATATACAATGGGCATGATGTATAAAGAAGGTGTAGGTGTAGCTTCTAACCTTATTGTTGCTTATGCGTTACTAGATGTGGCTACTCGAGATGGCCATGCAGAAGCTCAAAAGATCAAAAGAGAAGTAGAAGCAAATTTAGAAGAGTCTCAACTCACTGAGGCAAAGGCGTTGGCTGAACAATGGAAACAAGCTCAACCTATTACGATTCCTACTAGTTAGAAGCGCCTTACTTAAAATAATTCACCGTGTGCTTTTGTGTCTTTTGGGTATATAGCTGCGATCAATGAGGGTGCAGGGTATAGCTCCCGTCATTCTCGAATGTTTGTATCGAGAATCTATTGTACTAAGCAGATCCCAGCTAGAAGCATACTGGGATGACGAAATAAAAAATCTGCATCTTCATTGATTAGAGGTACCAACATTTATTTCAATCATTAATTTTATCTCCTCACCCCAGCCCTCTCCAACAGGAGAGAGCTAAGGTCTAGAAGGTTGGGATGAGGGGGATAATCTCAATAAAGCTAAAATAAGAACGACTTAATCATTTGCTTAAATTTTATGCATCAATATTTGACCATTACATTGAGACTTTTCGTGACATGGCAAGATTGGAATCTGCATTGTGTCCGCTTATTTTTTTATTCCCACTTATGCAAGGAGTGTTTCCTAGTGGCATAGGGGAGCTGCTCTCAATCTATTTGATTATCACTTAATTATCATTTCCCTACGCAATCCGAAAAGGGTTACGCGGTTAAATTCTAAAATAATAATAGAAGGGAAGAGGAATGAAAAAAACAAACTTTACTTTGAAATCATCTATTGCAGCACTTGGTGCTGTTGCAATGCTTGGCCTTGCTGGTCAAGCATTAGCAAATGATGAAATCATTGCAAACAATAAAGATCAAAACCTTTGGGGGTCTCCGGGTGGTGATATGGCGCTGACTCGCCATAGTGGTCTAAAAGATATCAACACAAAAACAGTTGGTAATTTACACATGGCGTGGGAGCAGTCTACCGGTGCTTTACGTGGTCATGAAGGTCAACCCGTGGTGGTCAATCACAACGGTAAACCCATGATGTTCTTCGTAAGTGCATGGCCTAATATTGTTCAAGCTTTAGATTTATCTGATCCAGATAATCCACAACAAGTTTGGAACTACAATAAGAAAACTGATCGTGATATGTCTGCTGTACCTCGTGCTTGTTGTGACACGGTTAACCGTGGTCTTAACTATGCAGATGGCAAGGTTGTATTCCATACATTAGATGGTTTATTGATCGCACTTGATGCCTCTACAGGTGAAGAAGTGTGGATCACTAAGCACGCCTTCCCAGAAAAAGGTGAAACACACACGGGTCCTGCAATGATTGCGGGTGATCTTGTCTATGCTGGTTTTGGTGGTGATGAGTTTGCTGCACGTGGTCGTATGGTGGCATATGATTTAAAAACAGGTAAAGAGGTATGGACTTGTCACAGCACAGGTTCAGATAAAGATGTATGTCTAACACCTGAAACAAATAAAGATAACCCACATTACGGTACTTACGGTCATGATTTAGGAATGATTACCTATCCAAATGATGAGTGGAAAATCGGTGGTGGTGCACCTTGGGCATGGTTCAGCTATGACAAAGAGTTAGATATTGTTTACTCCGGTACAGGTAACCCTGGTCACTGGTCTCCAGCTTACCGTTGTGGTGAAACAGGTAAAAACCTGACTCATGAAAAATGTAATGCTTATAACCCTAAAATTAACTCAGGTAACTGGGATAATAAATGGTCAATGACAATTTTTGCTCGTAAAGCTAAAACGGGTGAAGTTGTTTGGGCATATCAAAAAACACCATTTGATCAATGGGATTATGATGGCGTAAACGAAAATATCCTTGTTGATATGAAAGTTGACGGCAAAATGCGTAAAGCATTAGTCAATTTCGATCGTAATGGTTTTGCTTATGTGATGGATCGTGAAAATGGTGATCTATTACGTGCTCATAAATTCGTAACGGTTGATTGGGCTGAAAAAGTTGACTTGGTAACAGGTCGTCCACTTAAAGTGAAAGAGCATTCTCCATTTGAACGTGGTCGTAACGTTGCATCTTGTCCATCTGCTCAAGGTGGTAAAGATCAACAACCAGGTGCGGTAGATCCTAATGATCCAGAATGGTTCTATATGCCTACTAACAACTGGTGTATGGAAGATGAACCTCAAGAACGTACACATACACAACAAGGTACAGTGTATGTATTCGCTAATGTTTACATGTATCAAGAAAAACCAGGTGTTTCTGGTAAGTTGAAAAAATTCAATGTTGTTACAGGTAAAACAGCTTGGGAAATTCCTGATTCTTACCAAAACTGGAGTGGTGTTCTTGTTACCGCTGGTGGCTTAGCATTCTACGGAAACATGTACGGTAACTTCCGTGCGGTAGACCGTAACTCAGGTAAAGTGGTTTGGGATAGAAAATTGGGTTCAGGTATTATCGGTAACCCAATCTCTTGGAAAGTTGGCGGTAAACAGTATGTTGGTGTATTCAGTGGCTTAGGCGGCTGGGCTGGCTTACCTGTTACAGCTGATTTAGATTTCTCAGATAAATACGGTGCTATCGGTGCAACAGCGATGGCTAAAACAGCTAAATTAAACCTTGTTCCACAAGGTGGGTTATTCACAGCTTTCCGTGTTTATGAGTAAAAATTAGATTGTTTGAATTTTATTCAATCTAAGTAAGCAATATGCCGATGAGTTGGCACCTGTTCTAGGTGTCGGCTCATTGGCTTTTTACGTTGAGGAGTTTTTAATGGCGCGTTTTTTACAGGTAGCACTCGCTACCTCGATTATTCTAGCGAACACACCTGCTATTTCAGCAGACGATAAAATGACAGCATTACGGATCTGTGCAGATCCAGGCAATATGCCGTTATCAAATACTAAGGGAGAAGGCTTTCAAAATAAGATTGCAGAGCTAATAGCAGAATCATTAGGTACGCAAGTCACTTATTTTTATCGACCTTATCTAGAGCGTGGTTTAACACGGCAAACATTCAAAAATAATAGTTGTGATGTACTCATGGGTATGTCACCCGATAATGAACGAATGATTACGACCACACCGTTATATCGAAGCACCTTTGTTTTGGCATCTCGAGCAGACAGAAATTATAATTTTCAGAATTTGGATGATCCACGTTTAAAAGAGCTCAGTGTTGGGGTATTTCAACATTCAGCAATGCGGACTGAGTTGATGGAGCATGGTGTGAGTGGTGAAGAAGCGAATATAAAGCTTCACGTCATTAGTCATAATGCTGATTTAGTTCCTTCCAGGCAGCCGACACGCCAGATACAAGATGTTGTCGATGGTAAGTTAGATGTCGCTGCTGCATGGGGACCGTTAGCGGGTTGGTATAACACCGACAAAGTAAATGGAGGTAAGCCTTTAGCACTACTTCCAATGAATACGGTTGATACCGTATTGCCGATGGAGTTTAATTTAGCGCTTGGCTTAAAAAAACAAGACACCAAGTTAAAAGAGAAAATTGAAGTCGTTTTGCATGAGCAACGTGACAATATCAAACAAATCTTAGTTGACTATGGTGTGCCCTTAGTCGAGTGTTCAAGCTGTATCGTTTCTGGTGATATTAAGTCTCATGGTGCTTATAAAACACAAGAACATATTGTGGCTAAGTTTCAGCCAACTAAACAATCAGATGTGAAATCATTACCTAAAGCTATTGATGTTGCTCTGGCAGGCGGTAGCTCATTAGACAGTGAACTGCTTAACGCTGTATTAGCTAAAGATTTTACTCGTGTTGATTATCTTGTTGAACGTGGTGCTGATATTAATGCGCGTGACGCAGTCAATTTAACCCCTTTAATGAATGCTGTTAAAGGTGGCAGTTATGAGTTAGTAAGGGCTTTACTCGCTCACGGTGCAGATATTGATGACGTTGATGCTGATGGTTGGAGCGCGGTGATGCATGCGGCTTGGCAAAATGAGCCCAAAATGATTCGTACGATGGGTGCGGGTTACGGTGCGGATCTTGATTTGATTGAAAAACTAAGTCAAAACACCGCTTTAGGATTAGCAGTGCAAAAAGGAAAAGCACTGGCTGTTGTTGCCTTATTGGATAGTGGTGCAAACCCTGATTTAGCAATGGGAAAGGCTGGCTATACACCGCTTATGGTTGCAGCAAAACTTGGTCAACTTCCTGCGGCACAAGTGTTATTGCAATATGGCGCTAAGGTTGATGCGACGAATAGCGGTGGTGTGACAGCACTGATGATTGCTGCTGCGAATAATCAGCCGGGCCTATTCTCTCTGATTCTTAAATCTGGTGCAGATTTGAAACGAGAAAATAAACAAGGCCAAACCGCGTATGACCTGGCGAAGCTACGTAAGTCTACTGATGTGCTAGGTATCTTTACAAAACTCAATATTAAGACTGCTCGAGCTTCTAAGCCTTAAGTCTGAAAGGAATAAATAATGATGTTAAACAGAAAAACATTGGTAGCCATGATGCTACTTTTTTCGGCTGGTAGTTATGCAGCCTCAGAAGCATCTACTCAATTAGATAACGCGATCAGTTCAGGTTCGTTTGTCGTTGCTGTTGCCGATGGTGGTGCTTATGCGGCTCCACTGCCAGCAGGTGCTAAACCAAAAGCGGAAAAGCCTAAAAAGCAAGGTGTGACGATTTATATTCCAGGCCAAGATGAGACAACCGCCTCAGCAGATAATAAACCAGAACAGGCTGCTGACATGGTGTCAGAGGTGGGAATGAGTCCAAGAGATCGTGTTGCATCCGTACCGAAGGGGAAGTTAAAAAACCCCTATACAGATAATGAGGAAATGATTTCTGCTGGTCAAGCTTTATATATGGGCAATAGCTGTAATGGCTGCCATGGTGGAACAGGTGGGGGGGGCATGTGTCCGCCATTGTCTAATGAAGTCTTTGTTTATGGCAGTGATGACGATACCTTATTCCGTTTAATTACATTAGGCAGTGATGATTTAGCTAAATTAGGTTATTACCGAAAAGGAATGGAAGGTGTTGTAGGTCCTATGCCTCCGTATGGTGACATTATCAAGAAAGATGAAGAAGTATGGAAAATAATTGCATGGATCAGAACTATCTTTAATGGCGATGAAAAACGTCGTAACTGGTAATGCCCATAAAGCCATTTTGAGCACTAGTCCAAGGTGGCTTTGATTATGAAAGAATAAAAGGAAAATTAAATGAGAACATTAAAATTACTACCTTTGGTTTTGGCTTTATCAGCCTGTCAAGGAATGGCTGTAAAGTCAATGCAAGGTGAAACTGCTTATGTAATTAACGAAAAAGATGCCACTATTTCTTTAATTAATACAGCAACAGATAAAGTCGTTGGAAAACTACCAGCATCAGGTCGTTTGGGAGAGGAGATCAATGCCACTGTTATTGGCCATGCTGGCCAGTATTTATACGTAGTAGATGCAGATGAGGCTGAGCTGATTAAATATGATCTTAGCTCACGTGAAATAGCAAAGAAAATAAAGGTAGGTGAAGGAACAGAAGGCCTAGACATTTCTCCAGATGGACGAACACTAGTGGTCTGTGAAGAGGGAGCCGCCAGTGTTTCCTTTATTGATGTTGCAAAATTTGAAGTAACAACATCTATAAAAGTATCGGGTGACGCACCTGAGCATTGTGTTTATTCACCTGATGGAAAGTGGTTATTAGCAAGCCAAGAGGGATCAGACTCTATTGATGTAATTGATGCTGTCAATCCAAGAATTATCAAAACATTGCCTGCGGCTGGTCATCCTCGAGGTATGGGATTCATGCCTGATGGTACTAAACTCTATGTGGCAAATGAAAGTGCCAATGTCACTGAAGTTTGGAATACAATTAATTGGACTTTAGACACAACAGTGAAGACAGGAGAGCGTTCTAATGGTGTGAAAGTATCATCAGATGGTAAGCGAGTTTATATTTCTGGCGGTAAATCATATACGGTTGATGTCATTGATACAGAAGGTGATTTTGTTATAAAAAGTATTCCAGTTGGAGAGCGTCCTTGGAATATGGGCTTAACATCAGATGATTCTAAGCTTTATGTTGCTAATGGTCGATCCAATACGGTTTCGGTGATTGATACAAAGGTTTTGGAAGTAATTGAAACCATACCTGTAGGTAAAATGCCGTGGGGTGTGTATATCCCTTAAGTTTAACCAGAAGCCCCTTTATTTGAAGGGGCTTTTTATTAGGAGAATGATAATGAGAATAATTTTGCTCAAGATATTGTTTTTTTACGCTTTGGTAAGTACGAGTTAT
>JAQRMU010000093.1 GCA_028598975.1 Gammaproteobacteria bacterium
GAGATCAACTAGAGGTTTTTTTATGTCACTATGATTTAGTTAGCATGATTTTTAGTGATGTAAAAAGCGACTACCCCTAACAATGTAAGCTTGACCATAACGGTTGTAACACATTGTGCCACCAATATATTGGTGGTGGCCATAATGATCGATGATTGTTTTGCTTACTGGATGGCATGCTTTCCGATAGTGATTATTGTAACCATGTCGCTTATAGCTATGGTTCTTTCGGTACGACCTTCTCTCTATTTATTATGACATTTAAAGATAATGTAGTGATTGTAGAGACCTTATAATTTAAGGATGAGTTGGATGAGAAAAACAGACTATGACCTTTGTATTATTGGTGGTGGTGCCGCAGGTTTAGTCACCGCTGCGGGCGCAGCATCTTTAGGTGCAAAGGTAATATTGATTGAAAAACACCGTTTAGGTGGCGATTGCCTTTATACCGGCTGTGTTCCGAGTAAAACATTGATACATTCTGCTGAAGTAGCCCATACAGTAAAAACAGCAGAAAAGTTTGGTATCACAGCTCAACTAGGAATAATCAATCAATCAGCTGTGATGAAGCGTATTGCAGATATAATCAAGAAAATTGAACCAAATGACAGCCCAGAACGATTTCGTGCAATGGGTGTAGAAGTTGTCTTATCTGAAGCACAGTTTATTGCTGAAGATTGTGTCGCTGTCGATGGTCGACAAATAAGGGCGCGTAAGTTTGTTCTAGCAACGGGATCTCGACCATTTATCCCACCTATTTCAGGCTTAGAACAGATTCATCATTTTACGAATGAAACAATTTTTGATGTGTCTGAAAATATTGAACATTTAATTATTGTGGGTAGTGGTGCTATTGGCTGTGAAATGGCACAAAGCTTTAGACGATTAGGTAGTCGAGTAAGTTTATTAAGTAACTCATCGTTATTACCGCTTGAAGATACTGATATGAGTTTAGTTGTCGAGAAGCAGTTTATGGCTGATGGTATCGATTTGCATTTGGGTTCGATAATTAGTCAAGTAGAAAAAACAGACGAAGGAATACGCGTTCACATCGAAGATGATTATCGCCAACATACAGCCACAATCGATGGCAGTCATATACTGATTGCGACAGGCCGCCAGTCAAATATAGAAAGTCTAGGGCTGGATAAAGCGGGGGTAGACATTGAACATGGGCGTTTAGTAGTTGATTCACGTCTGAGAACCAGTAATAAACGTATTTTTGCTTGCGGTGATGTGGCGGGACCTTATCTATTTACTCATATGGCAGAGCATCAAGCAGGCGTGGTGTTGAAAAATACATTATTTCACCTGCCAGCTAAAACTCAGGTCACGGGGGTTCCTTGGTGCACCTTTACATCGCCTGAACTTGCTCGTGTTGGCTTGTCTGAACGAGAGGCACTACAACAGAACATTAAACACAGTGTATATACCTTTCCTTTTGATGAGATTGATCGTGCCATTACTGATGGTGAAACAACGGGTATGGCAAAAATAATAACATCACCTAAAGGTAAATTATTAGGTGCGTGCATCGTTGGTCCACATGCTGGTGAACTGATTGCTGAATATGTATTGGCAATGTCACAGGGGATGAATGTGTCGGCATTAAGTAATACAATTCATATCTACCCAACATTAGCTCACATTAACCGACGAGTTGCAGACCAAAGAATGAAAGAAGCATTAACACCAAACCGTAAACGCTGGATTAAATGTTTGTTTGGCCTGAGAGGAACCCATTAGTGATAAAGAAAGTACTTATCGTTATTGGCTTATTAAGCCTTGTTGCACTGTTTTTTATTAATGGTGGACAAGACTATTTAAGCTTTGAAAGCTTAAAACAGCATAAAGATGAACTGCTGGCCTATGCCAATGATAATTACTGGCAAGCTGTGTTGATAACAGGTGGAATATATATTGTTTCAACCGTTTTGAACTTGCCTGGTGCGGCAATCATGTCCTTAGCCATTGGCTTTGTTTTTGGGCGCTGGCATGGCGTATTACTTGCTACGACTGCAGCAACAATTGGCGCTGTGCTTGTGTTTTGGATTGCACGCTATCTTATTGCTGACTGGGCTAGAAGTCGTTTAGAAAAAATGGAATCAACAAAAAATATTATGGCAAAGCTTCATGATGATGCTTTTAGTTATCTACTGTTTATGCGTGCTGTGCCACTGTTTCCATTTTGGTTTGTTAATATGACCTTTGCATTTAGCCCGATAAATACCAAGCAATATATTATCGGTACATATTTTGGTATGTTACCGGTTAGCTTTGTATTAGTGAATTTGGGACAATCCTTGTCGACAGTGAACTCGATGGCCGAATTATTTAATACTGAAGTCATACTGTCATTTGTTTTAATAGGTGTCCTTGCATTGATTACAACGACGATAATGCGAATTCGTAAACACAGAGCACTTGTGGAAGAAACTCATCAATAATTATGCATGAAACACGACAGTATTTGGAAAACTCTACTTTTCCGAGCCTATCACGTAAAAGTCTTGAAGTTATTCAGCTTAACTTAGGCTACCTCTGTAACTTAAGTTGCCTTCACTGCCATGTTAATGCCGGGCCAAAGCGTACTGAGTTAATGTCTAAGGAAACCATAGACCAAGTATTAGAACTTGCCAAACAAACAGGAGTGAAAACACTGGATTTAACTGGTGGTGCACCTGAAATGAATCCCCATTTTAAATATCTGGTTAAGCAGGCGAGTCAATTTAATATTGCCGTTATTGATCGTTGTAATTTGGTTATCTTAGAAGAGGATGGCTATGAAAAATTGGCTGGTTTTTTAGCAGAACATCACGTTACAGTGGTGGCTTCTTTACCATGTTATTTAGAAGAAAATGTTGATAAACAACGCGGTAATGGCACATTTCAAAAGAGTTTGTCAGCCTTGAAACGGTTAAATAAAGTGGGCTATGGTCAAAAAGAGACTGACCTAAAATTAGATCTTGTCTTTAATCCACAAGGCCCAAACTTACCGCCCGCTCAGAACGCATTAGAACAAAGCTATAAAACACATTTACAACAGGGCTATGGCATTGTGTTTAACCAGTTGTATACCATTGCTAATATGCCCATTAAACGATTTGGCAGCACCCTTATTAGTAAAGGTGGTTTTGATGAGTATATGCAGTTACTCGTTGACAGTTATAATCCAGATACGCTTGAGCATGTTATGTGCCTCAATACTATCAGTGTTGATTGGCAAGGTTATGTCTATGATTGTGATTTTAACCAGATGCTTGATTTACCATTGGCTGAACAGTCAGAAAAAGTACATTTAACTGATCTAATAATGAATCACCTTAGCGGTGAAAATATTACAACACGACAACATTGTTATGGCTGCACAGCAGGACAAGGCAGTAGCTGTGGTGGTGCATTGTCATAGATTTGAACACAAAGGAACAAAGATGGAATTAGAACACAGCGTATTAGACCGTTATTCAGAAGGTGCAGAAGAAAGACAAGCGGACCTTTGTTGTCCCGTTGATTATGATGCGACTTTATTAAAGTTACTGCCACAAGAAATTATTGATAAAGACTATGGCTGTGGTGATCCTTCTCGTTATGTTCGAGAAGGGGATGTTGTACTTGATCTTGGTGCTGGTTCTGGAAAGATTTGTTATATGGCTGCCCAGTTAGTAGGAGAAAAGGGTAAGGTCATTGGCATTGATATGAATGATGACATGTTGGCGCTAGCTCGAAAATACCAAGCAGAGATGGCAGAAAAACTAGGTGGTGATAAGGTTGAGTTTGTTAAAGGCTTAATCCAAGACCTATCTGTTGATCTAGATGCCGTCGACCAGCACTTGGCTGAATATCCTATTAATAATGCTGAAAGCTTACTGCGTCATCAAACGTGGCAACTAAAACAAACACAGAGTCAGCCTTTAATTGAAGATAATACCGTCGATCTTGTTGTTTCTAACTGTGTGTTAAACCTTGTTCATGACAGTGATAAGGCAAAGATGATTGATGAGATCTTTCGGGTGGTTAAACCCGGTGGTCGTGTCGCTATTTCTGATATCGTCAGTGACGAGCATGTGCCTCAACATCTTAAAGATGACCCTACTTTGTGGAGTGGTTGTATTTCTGGTGCATTGCAAGAACAAGACATGTTAGATGATTTTGTCAAAGCAGGTTTTGTAGCTGTTGCCTATGACAAATGGGAAAGCGAACCTTGGCAAGTGGTCGAAGACATTGAGTTTCGCTCGGTAACGATTACTGCTACGAAACCCAAAGCAGAGCCTTGTTTAGATGTCGGGCATGCTGTTATTTACCGTGGTCCATACTCTGAGGTCTATGACGATGAAGGGCATGTGTACCCACGAGGTCAGCGCATTGCAACCTGTGCACGGTCATTTGAGTTGATGACGCAAGGCGTATATGGCGATGATTTTATTGGTATTACGCCTAATACATTAAAAGAACCTACATCATGGTGTGCTCCCGCTGGTACTACACGACCTGCAAGTGAAACAAAAGGCGGCACACATAGTGGTTCGGGTGAATGTTGCGGTGATGAATCTGGCTGTTGTTAGTCTTTTAATATGGCAGATATAAGTATTATTATTCCCACCTTAAATGAGGAAGTGGGGATCATTACTTTTCTTACTAAGCTTCAGCCTTTGAGATCTCAATGCGAGCTCATTGTCGTAGATGCAGGTAGCCATGATGACACAGCTAAAATAGCTGAACCTTTTGTTGATGATGTTATTAGCACAGGAAAAGGTCGCGCTATTCAGATGAATGTAGGTGCTGCAATGGCGAGTGCTCCAATAGTCTTATTCCTACATGCTGATACTTATTTACCGGATGGTGCTGTCGAAAAAATTCAACAAGCAATAGATAACGGTTACAACTGGGGGCGCTTTGACATTACGCTCTTTGGACAGCATAAAATGCTAGTTATTGTGGCTTGGTTAATGAATAAGCGTTCTCGTTGGACTGGGATTGCTACGGGCGATCAAGCGATATTTGTAAAAAAGGATATCTTCGAGCAAGTTGGAGGTTATGCCGATATTGCCTTAATGGAAGACATTGATTTATCCGCTAAGCTAAAAGGTGATAGCAAACCCTATTGCAGTCAAAGCAAGGTGGCAAGTTCTGGCCGAAGGTGGCTTGATTTTGGTGTATTTAAAACGATTTCATTAATGTGGTGGCTACGGCTACGCTATTACTTTGGTGCTGATCCAGCAAAGCTAGAACAGCTATATAGAAAGGGATTATTTTGGAAGGTTTAGAGCGTTTATCACTTTTTATTGCAGTACTTATAATAATGATTGCTTGGGAGTTAATAGCTCCACGACGACCATTACATCATTCACGCTGGCAACGTTGGTCAGTAAATATAGGTCTTTCATTTTTAACTACGCTGATTATGCGGTTTACAATTGCCAGTGCTGCACTTATTTCTGCAAGCTATGCGGTTTCGCATAACTGGGGGTTATTACACCTTGTTGATTTACCTGTTTGGCTACATTTTGGCTTAGGAATTGTACTTCTTGATTTAGCTATTTATGGTCAACATAGAGCATCACATCAATGGTCATGGCTATGGCGACTACATAAGGTTCATCATACTGACTTAGACTTTGATGTAACGACGGCAGTTAGGTTTCACCCAGTAGAGATAATGTTATCAATGTGTTACAAGTCACTTTGCATCTTGATTGTAGGTGTTAACCCTGTTGTTGTTCTTGTCTTTGAAATCATATTAAGCAGTTGCGCTTTATTTAACCATAGCAATGTGAAGATCCCATTAATGGTTGATAAAGTACTTCGCTTGCTTTTGGTAACACCCGATATGCACCGAGTTCATCACTCGACAATTAAAGCTGAAACAGATAGTAATTACGGTTTTTCCATCAGTATTTGGGATAGACTATTTGCAAGTTATACCGATCAACCACAACAAGGGCATAACAAAATGACAATTGGTCTAAGTCAATATCAGCATGTTGATGATGTGAACATGCCTCAGTTGCTATTAATGCCATTTAAACGTGACATATAAATATCCAGATGTAGCACTTTTAGTTTTCTGCAAAGCCCCTGTTATAGGCCAAGTAAAAACTCGCTTAATGCCTCAGTTAAATGCTGAGCAGGCTGTTAATGTGCATATTGAGTTAACGGAAAGAACGTTATCTTTGTTAGATAAAGCACACTATTGTCCTATTCAGCTTTGGTGTAGTCCTTATTTAGAACACCCATTCTTTGAAAAATGTGTTGATAATTATGCGATATCACTACATCTTCAGCAGGGTAATGACCTTGGTGAACGTATGCACCATGCAATTAACACGGCTTTAGAGTCTTCATCGACAGTATTAATCATAGGCTGCGATTGTCCATCTCTTACTTCTGACGATATTGAGTTTGCAATTACTGCACTTCAAGCAGAGAATGAAGTTGTTATTGCCCCCGCTGAAGATGGTGGTTACGTTATGATCGGAATGAGGAAAGCACAGCCTCACTTATTCTTAAATATGACATGGGGCCATGAGCAAGTTTTTGAATATACCCACCAACGTATTAAAGAGCTTGATTTGATGTTAATCAAAACACGAAAGCAATGGGATGTGGATACGTTTGATGATTTACAACGTTACCGTTGCGATATAGGAGTAACAGTATGACTATGACACGGCTTATTACTTTTGTTCTTATCGGAATACTTTCATGGTTTTTATTCACTGTAGCAAGAAACTCGACTACTTTGATTACTGAGACAGAGCATTATAAGCTTGGCAATGCAGTTATCAGCGAACATCGAATAGCCAGTAATAAAGCGAGAGATATCTACCGTCACCCAAGGAAAACGTTAGCGTTTTTTGGTGTCAAATCAGGTATGTCAGTAATTGAGATATGGCCCGGAAAAGGTTGGTACACAGAAATTATTGCACCTTTTATTAAATCAGGAAATGGACAGTTTATTGCGGCAGGCTTCCCTCACAATTCTGGACCAGAATGGCGACAAAATATGCAGCGTGACTATCAAGCGTGGCTAGAAAAATCTCCTGATAAATATGAGCATGTGACAATTGTTGAATTAGGCCCTCCTAATTATTGGCAAGTAGCACCCAATGACAGTGTCGATGCAATTTTAACTTTTCGAAATGTGCATAACTGGTTAAAAGGTGGCTATGAAACTGACATGTTTAATACTTTCTTTTCTGCTCTGAAACCTGGCGGTCTGCTTGGCGTAACAGAACATCGAGCAATCCCAGGTACCGATATCGAAACAATGAAAAAATCTGGTTATCTTACTGAAAAACTTGTTGTTTTATTGGCTGAGCAAGCAGGATTTATATTAGAAGCAAGTTCAGAAGTTAATGCTAATCCTTTAGATACAACAGATCATCCTAAAGGTGTTTGGACTTTACCACCAACCTTGCGTTTAGGTGAAAAGGACAGAGAGCATTACCTAGGTATTGGTGAAAGCGACCGAATGACACTTCGGTTCAGAAAGCCCCAAGATTAGACTTAAGTAATGGACGAAGCAGTTAAGGTAATATAAATGTAAGTGTTTAGTCGTCTCAGCATATTGAAATTCCACACCGGTCTGAAATTGAACGTTATCGTTTAAAGTTACTGTTGAAAAGTATCGAAATATTCAAGTTCAGAAAGCTTAGCCAAATTGGTTAAATTATGAATTTAATATTTGATTTAGCTAATAATTAATTTCATCCCTTCATTGTTATTGCAGTAAAATGAAGGGATAGCAATGACTGGTTAAGGCAACGATATGATTAAGTTTGGTGAAGAAGGTACGTATGAAGATGAATGGGAAGATGAAAAAAGTAAATCCCAAGTAAAACGAGAGCTTCTCGCACTAAAAGAGCTGGGTAAGGAATTACTTAAATTACCGACAAAAGATTTGGATAAACTTAATTTATCTGAGCGCCTCTATGAGGCCTTGTTGAAAGCACAAGGAATGCAAAAAGGAGCATTAAAACGCCAAATAGCTACCGTTGGTGGATTAATGGTTCATGAAAATTATGATGAAATTAAGGAAAGTGTCGAAAAAATTCGTCAAGAGCATAACGGTCAAATCAAACAGTTTCATCAGTTAGAATTGTGGCGCGACGAGTTATTAGCGGGTGATAACGATGTTATGACAGTGTTGCGAAATGAGTTTGAATCATTTGATATGCAACATGTTCGACAGCTAGTGCGCAATGCAAATAAAGAAGCTACAGCGGAAAAGCCACCAAAGTCATCTCGTATTTTATTTAAATACCTTCAACAATGCCAATCTGAACAGTCTTAAGCAAAGAAGAGAATTATGAATAACTTACCATCGCAGGAAATATATAAAGCGGAATTAAGAGAACTGTATGGAGAGTCTAACTCAGAAATATTAGGTCGTTTATCAAGAATATTGACACCTCATGCGACGAGTATTGCTAAAATTTTCTACCAAACAATGCTTAAAAATGAAGCATCCGTTACTTTTTTAAGCCATGAATTAATTGAAAGCAGATTATCCAGAACAATGGCAGTATGGATAACTGAGCTGTTTGTTCCAAAAAAGTCATTACCTGATATTGAAGAATTAATTATCAAACAAGTTCAAGTGGGTCATATCCATGCCCGCATAGATTTACCAATGAGTTTGGTTAATTTTGGAATGAGGACGTTAAAGGCAAGCATGTCAGCTCACATTCAACAAAAGAATTTGGACGCTGAGACTGAATCAAAATGCTTGATTTTATTGAATGCCCTAGTCGATACGATGTCATCACTTATCAATGATAGTTATGTCACTGATATTGTCGTTAATGAAAAAAATGCACAGGCATTTCGTATGCAGGTGTCATCACAAAGTTTAGCCTTTGATTTTGAGCGGCTACGAACATCACTCTTAGATTGGACAAGAAGGATCTTAAGTAAGCTTCATGAAGAAGACATTGATAAATCGACAGTTCCTACGATTCGTCATTCTGACTTTGGTCTCTGGTTGACGCATAAGGGCTCACTTATTTTAACGGGTAGACCCGAGCTAAAGTTACTGATTGAGTTTGTATCGGATGCCAATGCGCTTGTTGAACAAATTTTAGCTCTGGAGCAGCACAATAGTGCAAATGAGCACTTCAACCGTTTAATTGATGAGCTTAATGAGCATGTGAGTAATGTGAGCTGGGTGTTAGGTAACACCGCACAAGAAATGCTTGATATTGATAGTGGTCGTGATTCATTGACCCACTTATTTAATCGCCGTTATTTATCAACTGTATTGCATCATGAAACGGAATGCAGCCTTAAAACAGGCATGCGTTATGGCGTATTGTATATTGATATCGATCACTTTAAGGCGCTTAATGATAATTATGGCCATGATAATGGCGATACGATCTTGCAACAGTTTGCAATGTACATTTCACAAACCGTTCGAACTGGAGACTTTACTTTTCGTTATGGCGGTGAAGAGTTTTTAATTATTTTAGCGGATATTACTCAAGAACAAATGCCAACCATTGCTGAAAAAGTACGTGCTTTATTAGACGGTGCTGAGTTTAAATTAACGGATGGAAAAGCAATCCATTTAACAGCAAGTATTGGTGCTGCATTGCATGATGGGCACCCCGATTATCAGCGAACGATTGCTAATGCAGATAAAGCCTTGTACTTAGCCAAAGAAAATGGTCGAAATAGAGTGGTCATCCACACTAACTAATTTAGATCGAAGGAAGGGATATGGCGTTGCTAAAACGGATACTGTTACCGATTGTTATTATAATAATTTCCATCGGTGTGTTTGCGGTGCTGAAACACAACAAGCCTGAAAAGATGGTTATCCAAAAGCCTGAAAAAGTATGGCGAGTAAATACAGTACCGCTAAACTTTCAACATATTTCTCCTGAAATAACACTTTATGGTCGAATCGAGACACCAAGAAAATCTACATTAAAATCAGCATTGGTTGCTGATGTGATGTCAGTGTCTGTATTAGAAGGTTCAAAGGTCGATATTGGTCAGCAATTAATAAAACTCGATGATACAGATGTACAGTTACTGCTAGAACAGCGGCAGGCTGACTTGGCTGAGGTTAATGCTTTGATTGACAGTGAAGTTGAGCGTTTTAAACGCGATAAAGGGCTGTTAGAACAAGAAACTGAACTGTTACAACTTGCCGATAAAGCAGTAGCAAGGGCTAAAAAGTTAGAACAATCACGCCTAGCATCACAATCAAGTTTAGATGATGCTTTGGCAAATAAACAACGACAAGAATTAACACTTAAACGGTTAAACTACGATATTGCTGAACACCCACCAAGAGTGGCACAGCTACAGGCACGTAAAAAACGTACTCAGGCTTTATTGAAGCAAGCGAAGGTTAATCTAAAACGGAGTAATATTGTTGCTCCGTTTAGTGGGCGAATATCACAGCTAGATGTCGCGGTTGGTGACCGTGTTAGAGCAGGGGATAGCTTATTATCACTCTATGACCTTGAAAGCCTTGAAGTAAGGGCGCAAATCCCTGGTCGTTATATTAGCCAAATACAGAAAATGATAAATCAAGGTGAGGTTCTAGTAGCTACTGCGTTTATAGGTGAACAGAAACTCTCTTTCAAACTAGAGCGTCTATCGGGTGAGGTGAAGCTAGATAGTGGTGGAATTGATGGTCTATTCAGTATTATAGGTAATCAACAGATGCTGGCACTGGGAACATTTGTTGAGCTTAAATTGCAACTTGCAGTGCAACATAATGTTGTGGCACTGCCATTTAATGCTTTGTATGGTATGAATCATATTTACCGACTTAATGAGGGGTATTTAGAATCAGTCGATATCGAACGAGTTGGCGAATACACCAATGACAAGGGTAAGAAGCTACTACTTCTGCGAAGCGATAATTTACGCCAAGGTGACGAAGTTGTAAGCACGCAATTACCTAATGCCATTACAGGATTACGTGTTGAGGCATTGAGTGAGTAATCAACGACATGATTTCATAGCATTATTTGCACGACATAAAGTTGCTGCAAACCTATTGATGATAATCATGCTTATGGCGGGTGCTTTATCATTAACTAAGCTTAATACACAGTTTTTTCCTACCTTTGCTTTAGATGTCATTACTGTTCGTGTTGAGTGGCGCGGCGCAAGTGCTGAAGATGTTGAAGATTCAATTTCTAGTCGAGTAGAGCAAGAGTTACGAACAATTGATTTTGTCGATAAAATGACCTCGACCTCATCCTATGGCATGTCGGTTGTAACGCTTGAGTTCTTTGAAGGCTCCGATATGGGCAAGGCGCTTGACCAAGTGAAAGCGCAGATTGATCAGTTACGTAACCTCCCTAGTGATTCAGAAATACCGAAAGTAAGTCTAGTTACACGTTATGAAAATGTGGCAAGTTTACTCGTCACGACAGAAGGAAAACTTGACGAGTTACGCTATTTAGTACATGAAATTGAACATGATTTACTTGACCGTGGTATATCAAGAATCAGCATTTCAGGTTTACCCGAAGAAGAAATAGCAATCCAAGTTACTAGCAAACAATTGGAAGCTGTTGGTCTTAGTTTAGATAATGTGAGTCAACGGATTGCAGAGCTAAGTCAAGATCTTCCGGCTGGTGAAATAGGTAATGATGAAACGGCGAAACAGTTACGTAGTTTAGAGCAACGGCGTGATGCACACTCATTTTCTGAGCTTGCGATTAAAACAGACACTAATGGCCGCCTCTTATTGTTAGATGATATGGCTGATATCGAACGTAGGCCAATGAGTAAACAGGTTAATGTGTTTTATAAAGGCAAACCTGCAGTTGAGATTTTATTACAACGTACAGAAAATGCAGATTCATTAGAATCCGCTGAGATTCTTGAACAATGGCTAGAAGATAATGAGTCAGAATTGCCAAGAGGTGTGCAAGTAAAGGTCTATGATGCTAGCTGGGAATTAATTAAAGAACGAATGGATCTATTAGTGACTAATGGCCTTGGCGGACTGACATTAGTGATCTTAATCTTGTTTTTATTTCTGCAAGGCCGAGTGGCGATTTGGGTTGCAGTCGGTATCCCTGTGTCTTTTATGGCAACTTTAATGATCATGTACCTCTTTGGTGGCAGCATTAATATGATCAGTATGTTTGGCTTGATCATGGCGCTGGGTATTATTGTCGATGATGCGATTGTGGTAGGTGAAGATGCCTTGGCTCATTATCAGGGGGGGGAACATTCTCTTACGGCAGCAGAGGGTGGTGCTCGTCGTATGTTAGCTCCTGTTATTTCATCATCATTGACGACTATTTCATCATTTCTCCCCTTAATGATGATTGGAGGAGTCATGGGTAATATATTGTTTGATATACCCTTTGTTGTCATTTGTGTAATTATTGCCTCTTTGTTTGAAAGCTTTTTGATTTTGCCTGGTCATTTACGTCATGCCTTTCATAAAATTCATCATGCCAAGCCTCCTCCTGTTCGAGCGTACTTAGATAATAAATTTAATCAGCTACGAGATGAGCTATTTAGACCCCTCGTTATTGCCGTGGTTAAACACCGTTGGATGACCATTAGTGCAACATTAGGTTTGTTAATTATATGCATTGGACTGCTGGCCGGTGGTCGTCTTCATTTTACTTTTTTTCCTTCTCCAGAAGGCACAAGTATTGCCGCCAATGCACGTTTCACCGCTGGTACACCACCACACAAAGTGGCTGAGTTTTTGGAACAGTTGAATATAGCATTGAATAAAACAACTGACGAATTGGGGCCAGAATTGCTCGAGATGTCCGTGACTCGATTAGGCAGTGCAAGTACTGCAGGACGTGCAATAGCTCAGAAAGGTGAACGGTTTGGCTCGATACAACTGGAGTTAATATCCCCTGATCATCGCTCAGTACGAAATAAAGACTTTATCAAGGAATGGCGAAAACATATTGTCTTACCGGCAGGTATTGAAACCTTTACGTTATCTGAACGAAGAACAGGGCCGCCTGGTAGTGATATTGATATTCGTTTAAGTGGCGCTTCTGCTGAAACCTTAAAGCAAGCAGGTCAAGATATTGCTGAGGCCTTGAAACAGTTTATAGGTGTAAGTGCGATAGAAGATGATATGCCTTATGGTCAAGAACAGTTAGTTTTTAGTATTAAAGGTCAAGGTGATGTACTTGGGTTAACGGTGAATAATGTCGGTCGACAACTACGAGCAGCATTTGATGGTCAATTAGTGCAAATATTCCAAGATGGTGACGATGAAGTTGAAGTGCGAGTGATGCTAGCTGATGCCGAACGTAACACGATAGCGACACTTGAAAACGTTATGCTTCGTCTACCACAAGGTGGCAGTGCACCTTTATCGAGTGTTGTTGAATTTGAGGCTCGACGTGGCTTTGATGTATTACGTCATACCGATAGTAAATTGGCGATTCATATTACAGCGACAGTGGATTCTTCACTTAATAATAGTAATGAGATCTTGGCAACATTGGAGCAGGGTATTTTGCCTGACATAACATCGCGATATGGTGTTAACTTTGGCTTTGAAGGTCGTGCAGAAGAGCAAGCTGAAACAATGAGTGATATGAAGTTGGGGATGATTCTTGCTTTTACACTCATCTACCTTATTTTGGCTTGGGTATTCTCTTCCTATGGCTGGCCTTTAGTGGTGATGATTGCGATTCCATTTGGGTTGATAGGCGCATTATTAGGCCACTGGTTTATGGGAATTGACCTTACTATTTTATCCTTATTTGGTATTTTTGGTCTGTCTGGAATAGTGGTGAATGACTCGATTATTTTGGTTACATTCTTTAAACATCAGCGTGAAGCGGGCATTGAAACAACCCAAGCGATTATTAATGCAGCTACTCAACGGCTTCGAGCGGTATTACTGACATCGTTAACGACCATTGCTGGTTTAACTCCGCTGTTATTTGAGACATCAATGCAGGCACAATTTTTAATACCGATGGCGGTGTCCATTTCTTTTGGTTTAATGTTTGCGACAATTCTTGTGTTATTAGTTATTCCTGCTTTATTGTCTGTTCATGAAAGTATTGCAGGGCAATTTACACATGAGAGTTCTATTAAAACCTAGGGCCTAGGACTCTTTCTGACTGTTATACCAAAACAATATTGCCACCCACTAATATTGGGGGGCCAGTTTTGGGTTGTTTTACTCTCCGTATT
>JAQRMU010000094.1 GCA_028598975.1 Gammaproteobacteria bacterium
ACAAGAAAATGAAAAACGAATTTTCATTAAAAAAACATCTGTTCGTTTTATCGAAGAGTTATGAGTGAAAATCACTCTAACAAATGCTTGCAGCTGACCGTAAAAAGCATCACATTTTTTGCTGATCTGGTCAAGTTAAGCCGCACACATTTCTTTTACAGTTGGCAAGGTAATAGCCGAAAGAAAAAGTATAAAGAGGATTCGGATAGGTGTGGTCATTGCTTGATATAATCCTTAATTCAAAGTTCTAAAAATAAAATTATGACAAGCTTATTCGTTAGGCGAAAGGGGTAGATGACAATTGGTGGAAAACAAGATGAATAATTCACAGGGTAATAAGGCATCACTATGGGATAAAATCGCAACTATTCCTCAGTATCTTATCCCTCAACATGCTTTATCGGTATTAATGCACCGACTAACGCGCTGTGAAATAACATGGTTCAAAAACGGTTTTATTCGCTTTATTACAGCCAAGTATAAGGTTGATATTAATGAAGCTGCGCAAACTGATCTGGATTATTTTCCTAGTTTCAATGCTTTTTTTACGCGTGAACTGCGGTCGGGAGTGAGACCACTAGCAAAAGGTGATGCCGTTATTACTTCACCCGTTGATGGTGTGATTAGTCAAATTGGTGACATTACTAATAATCAGATTGTTCAAGCCAAGGGGCGCGAATACAGTGTGTTGGAATTATTAGGTGGCGATGAGGTTTTAGCTAAACAGTTTGAGCAAGGGCAATTTGCAACAATCTATTTATCACCACGGGATTACCATCGTATTCATATGCCGTTGTCGGGCACGTTGCAAAAAATGACCTATATTCCAGGCAAATTATTTTCTGTAAACCCACGCACCGCTCGAGCTGTTCCTAAGTTGTTCGCACGTAATGAACGTGTTGTAACTGTATTCGAAACACAGCAAGGTCCAATCGTTATGGTATTAGTAGGGGCTATTTTTGTGGGTAGTATGGAAACAGTTTGGCAAGGAATGATTACGCCTCCATATAGCAAAGAAATTCAGCATTGGACGTATATGGATGAACAAGCCATCACTTTGCAAAAGGGTGAAGAAATGGGCCGGTTCAATATGGGATCAACGGTGGTATTATTATTACCGAAACAAACTGACTTGTTTAAACTTGACCTACAAGCTCAATCACCGGTCATGATGGGACAGGCAATAACATAATCATTCCATGGTGAATGAGTATATGGACTAGTTATTTTTAATTGTGAGGCGGATGATGAAGCAACCCCAAGAGGTTTCAAAAATTTCATCAACAGTGCATTGGCATGCAAAAGAAAATGCAGATGTATTGGAGTCACTTTCTTGTACTCAAGAAGGTTTAAGCTCAGAACAAGCAACAGAACGACTTGCCAAATATGGCCCCAATTTATTACCAGAAGCAAAAACTAGAGGCCCATTAAAACGTTTTTTGGCCCAGTGTAATAATTCGGCTTGCATGCCACGAGAAGATCTTAGTCCTTCGTTTAATGGTGTGTTTAAAGTGTGGGATTGAACGTATTTTTTTGCACCCATCGCATCAGCATTACTCATAAAAAAAGGACCATGCTGATTCATCCAATAATCTTTGAACTCTTCACGACTCATTTTAGGGTGTCTTGTTAAACACATTACAAATTTGATCATTTATTTATTTCCTTATGTAATTATTTTGTAGGTGATACTAACTGGTGAGAATGTCATGGTTGGTCATATGATTCAACTTAGATCTTCGGCTGAGACATCGCGACAAATAAAAAAGCCAGATTCAGTTTCCCAAATCTGGCTTTTCTTTTTCTATGCGATTAACGCTTTTTAAACTTCATTACGCCATTGGTGACATTCATCATCGAAGATAACCTTTCCTTCTTCTGGACCCCATGTGCCTGCAGGGTATTTATGAACGAAGTCTTGTTCTTTTGACCACTTTTCAATAATTGGATCAACCGCTTTCCAAGCTAAATCAACTTCATCAGAACGTAAGAATAATGAACGATCACCTAAGATAGCATTGAGGATCATGGCTTCATACGCATCAAGCTTGTGAGCAGGATCTTCTTCTTCATTAGTTTCTAAATTGACTTTATGTGCTTTAATTTCTAAGCCAGGTTGTTTCGCTTGAAGCTCAAGACGTAGGGTATTGTCAGGTTGAAGCCCCATTGTGATCCAGTTTGCATGGCTATCACCAATATCCGTACCTTTGAATAACTCTTGAGGCGGCTTTTTGAAACGAATCGCAATCATTGCTTTTGATTCCGGCATACATTTACCAGTGCGAAGGTAAAATGGCACATCACGCCAGCGCCAGTTATCGATATACACTTTCATTGCAGCATAAGTTTCTGTCACACTATTTTCTGGTGCATCATCTTCTTCGAGGTAACCTTGCTGAGCTTGTCCAGCAACAGTCCCCGCTGCATACTGGCCACGGAAAGCATGGCTATCAACCATATCTTCTGTAATTGGGCGAATAGATTTAAGTACTTTTACTTTTTCATCACGTAGTGATTCATCATTTAAATCTGCTGGTGGTTCCATCGCGATCAATGTCATGACTTGTAATAAGTGACTTTGAATCATGTCACGCATTGCACCTGAACCATCATAATAGCCTGCACGACCACCAACACCTTGTTGCTCAGCGTGAGTGATTTGTACATGATCGATGTAGTTACGGTTCCATAAAGGTTCTAATAATAGGTTAGCAAAACGGAATACAAAAATGTTTTGAACTGTACCTTTACCTAAGTAGTGGTCGATACGGTAAGTTTGTGTTTCAGTGAAGTTTTTACGTAAAACACCTTCAAGTTCTGCCGCACTTTTTTGATCGTAACCAAATGGTTTCTCAACGACTAAATGACGCCAGCCTTTGTCTTCTTTATTTAAACCAACAGAAGCAAGATTATCACCCACTACACCAAAGAGTGATGGACTGATTGATAGGTAAAATACGATATTATCTGAGAAGTTATTTGCAGGATCATCTAATAACGTTTTTAATTCTTGATATGAAGCAGCATCATTAATGTCATTTTTGAAATAGCTGATTTTTTCTAAAAAGTTATCTATGGCATTAGTATCTGCACCCTCACGTGCTTTTGCTGATACATAGCCTTTGACGAGTGACTTCCAGTCATCTTGATCTTTTTCGCCACGACCCATACAAATGATTTTGGTGTCATCCGTTAGGCGGTTTTCCACATCCAAATGGTAAAGAGCTGGTAGCAGTTTCTTTTTGGATAGATCGCCAGTAGAACCAAAGATGATGATAGTACAAGGTTTCATGTTTTCTCCCGTTGCAGGCTGTGATTTTGCCCGTTACCGTATATAATCGACTAATTGTTAATTGTACCAATTTTTAGGAGCATGGCGTGCGAAAAATTCTTTTTGCCAGTAGTGAAGTTCATCCTTTAATGAAGACGGGCGGTTTGGCTGATGTATCAGCAAGCTTACCGATTGCACTACGTCAAAAGGGGCAGGACGTTCGTATTATCTTGCCTGCATACCGCCAATGTTTAGAAGCGTTAAGTGATATTCGAACAGTGGCCACGGTTAAATTAGATGGCTTTCACCTTCCTATTGAAATTTTGCAGTCAACACTTCCTGATAGTGATGTGACATTGTGGTTGTTACATTCTCCGCAACATTTTGATCGTGATGGTGGTGCTTATGGTCCTAATCAAGGCGGTGATTGGGAAGATAATGCGGCACGGTTTGCCTTATTTTCACGTGCTATTGCAGCGTTAGCAATGGATCAAGTCGGTCTCGATTGGAAGCCTGATATTTTGCACTGTAATGATTGGCAAACAGGGCTTGCACCCGCATTAATTGCTGATTTACCAAAGCGACCTGCCACCGTCTTTACTATTCATAACCTTGCTTATCAAGGTTTGTACCCACAAGCAGCATTTGACGCGTTAGATTTGCCTACATCGTTATGGCATAGCGATGGATTAGAGTTTTATGACATGTTGTCATTTATGAAGGGTGGACTTATATACTCTGATCACATAACAACCGTTAGCCCTACTTATGCAGATGAAATTTGTACCTATGAATATGGTTATGGTTTAGAAGGCTTATTATCTGAGCGAGCTAAAGAAGGGCGTTTAAGCGGTATTCTCAATGGTATTGATAATGATGAATGGAACCCAAAAACAGATGCCGCTATCAATAAAAAATATTCTGCTAAAACAGTATTAGACAAACGAGAAAATAAAGTAGCGATCCAACGTTATTTTTCTCTTCCTGAGAAAGAAGATACATTAGTCTTAGGCTTGATTAGTCGACTGGTTGCTCAAAAAGGCGTTGATTTAAGCCTCGATGCCATCACTCAATTGTTAGAGGCGGGCGAGAATATTCAACTTGTTTGTCTTGGTAGTGGTGAAAAGAGTTATGAACAAGATCTACGTGTATTGCGTGCGCGTTACCCAGATAAAATTGGTGTCAATATTGGCTATAACGAAGCATTAGCACATCAAATTGAAGCGGGTGCAGATGTATTTTTGATGCCATCACGCTTTGAACCTTGTGGGCTTAACCAACTGTATAGCTTACGCTATGGCACATTACCTATTGTTAGGAGTACGGGCGGATTGGCAGATAGTGTTGTTGATGCTTATGGCGATAATTTGAAAGATGGCTTGGCTACTGGTTTCAAATTTGATGCAGCTACGGCTGAAGCATTGGAAGAAAGTTTGCAACGAGCAATCAGTTTATTCCAACGTCCACGTATCTGGAGAAAAATGGTACTTACAGCGATGGAGCAGAATTTCAGCTGGGAAAAAAGTTCTCAGTTTTACCTCAGGCTATATGATAGTTTGTAATACGTAGCTCGGTTCTAGCCTGATATGTTGGACTAAAGACCCAAGTTACATTAGTGCGTGAGCATTAAAGCTAAAGTGATAATTGCCGGCAGTGCCTGAATAAAAAAGATTCGTTTATTGACAGTGATACCACCAAAAACACCGGCAATGACAATACAGCTTAAGAAAAAGAGCAGTATTGCTGTCCCTGCACTGCCAAGCAATAATCCCCATACAAGCCCAGCAGCTAGAAAGCCATTGTATAAGCCTTGATTAGCCGCTAATGTTTTTGATGCCTTTGCATAGTCGGCTGTGAGTTTAAATGTCTTTCGTCCTAGTGGTTTATCCCAAAAAAACATTTCAAGCACTAAGAAATAGACATGTAATAAAGCGATAATGGCAACAAGGCCGCTAGTGAACAGAACCATAATGAACTCCATGTTAGATGGTGATTGTATTTGGCTATAGCCGTGAGGATAGGGGTAGCCATAGCCCCAGCGAAATTGGGTTGGCCAGTGGGGAGAGCCTCCTACTCGCACACCTGATAACATTAACTCTGCAATAACGGGTTCACCAACAGCAGAAACGCATCGTTTTAATTCGAGATCAGCGTCAAGTCGCTGTTGATAGCTTCCACCTTGCCAATAAGCCTTGTCGTGTTCGGAGCAACATGATAACCAAAGTTCATCTTGAACTACGGTTCCATCAGGAAATGAGCTACAACCATCAGATGTAAAAGGAGAAATCTCACCAGCCTGAACGGTTGAGACAAACAGAGAGATGATGAGTAGCAGTGCTTTCATTACTCACTCTGCATATTAACGACTTGATGAGTAATAAACATGATCAGTAAGACGGCTAAGCCAAAAACATATAAGCCAGAATGAACTTGAATGCTAGCTATAGCTCCAAGTTTTACTGTGACAATAAGAATGGCAACGACCATCACATCTAACATCGCCCATCGACCATAATCATGCATCAATTGTAGTAGTTTTTTTCTTCGGTTGGGATGCGTTGTGTCAGGATGAAGTAAGTTGAACAATAAGCTTATTTTGGCAATAGGTAAGATAATACTGAAGCTTGCAACCAGAATAAAGATGAAGAACTGACCATCGTTTAGTAATTGCCAAATACCAGAAATAATAGAAAATGAATTACTAACCACCATAAACTTAGTGATGGTCATCATAGGCATGACAAAGCCAGCTATTAGCAATAAGGATGTTATTACTAATAGCCAGCGTAACGGTGCCGAAGCGTTAGTCACTGTTTTTGTTTGCATCAGCGCGATCTTTCTTGGAAACATAACGTGGCTTGTCGGCATTCTTTTTAGATTTTGATTTAGCCTTATTCATTTTTGATTTAGGCTCGAGCCCTTTAATTCTGGCAACAGGTAATTTTGTTTTTAAATGAAACTCAATACGTTCAAGATTTTTTAAATCATGATGTTCAACTAAATTAATAGCGGTCCCCGTTTGTTCTCCTCGACCTGTACGACCAATACGGTGAATGTAGATTTCACCTTTAAATGGCACATCATAGTTTATGACATGACTAATATTTGTTAAGTCTAAGCCTCGAGCAGCCACATCAGTGGCGACCATGACTTTGACTTGGCCAATACGAAATTTACGTGTTTTATCTCGTCGAACAGCCTGATCAAAATCACCATGCATTACTTGTGCTGAGACATTACGAGATTGTAGCCACTCTGTAACTTCTTCGGCACGTTCTCGTTTATTACAAAACACTAGCGCACTAGTGCATGATTCATTATTAATTGTTGCAAGTAATAATGCCTGTTTATGTGCTTTGTTATCAGCATAATAAATAGTTTGTGAGACTTGGTTGGATTTTTCATTAGCTGCATTAATCTGAATTATTTCAGCATCATGTAATAATTCCTCAGCAAATATTTCTACGCCACTACCTGCTAATGTCGCTGAGAATAAACAGGCTTGAAAACCATCTGAAATAGTTGCTAACAAGGCTAAAACATCAGGTCCTTGTCCCATATCAAGCATACGATCTGCTTCATCAATGACGACCATATCAATTTCAGATAAATCGATGACTTCATCAGCTACTAAATTTAATAAGCGCCCTGGGGTGGCAATAATAATGTCACAGTCTTGTTGGGCATAGTTAGCTTGTTTTGCTTGTGAAAAACCACCGGTAACAATAACCGTATTGACGTTAATATTTCTAGCTAATTGATTAACTACATGTTGAATTTGAAAGGCAAGTTCACGTGTAGGGGCTAGCATCAATATTTTTGGTTCAGCACCATTATTAGGTTCATCAATTAATTGCTGTAAAGCGGGCAATGCAAAGGCAGCTGTTTTACCTGTACCCGTTGCTGCTCCAGCTAATACGTCTTTACCTTCAAGAATAAACGGAATCGTTGCTTGTTGAATTTCAGTTGGAGAGGTAAATTTGATTGAATCAAGCGCAGAAAGTAGCTTGTCATCAAGCATTAAATCATCGAATGTCATGGTGGTTACTTCTTTATTTCAAAGGCAACAATATTGCCTGTTAACATCATCGGAATGATGACTAAATTTTGATCGAGTAAAACGGTGTGGTCGGCACTACCTCGTTCAAGTGATACTAAGATAGAACTGATTCCAGATGGCGTAATATGCAATAATTCACCTGTCATCCAATCAGTGACAAAATAATTTCCTTCGCCATCAGGTTCAATACCATCTAAGTTACCGATAGGGGTTTTATCACCAAGGCTTTTAATTTCTTTCGTATCGAGATTTATCGTTTTTAAATGACCTGTAATATCTGTGGCAAAGCCATCTGTCATATGTCCCCAGCTAGCAAGGATAAGTTGATTACCTTCAACTAATAAACCATTTGGAACCTCAAGCTCCTCACTTTCAATCCAAACATCAAATATACCCTCCTTTAGGCGGTAAAGAGTATTCGTTAAAAAAGCTGATACGTATATATTACCTTTGTCATCTGCCGCAACATCATTAAGGAATTTAGCATTGGGTGCCGAATAACGTTGAGTAACCTTTTTGCTACGAATATCAATCACAACTAATTCATTAATATCGGCAACATAAAGAAAATTACCAACAATCGTTAAACCTTTAGGGGCATGCAAACCCTCAAGCCAATGAAGATCTACAATTTGACCATCTAGTGATAATGAAGAAATATAGCCATCATAATCAGCCTCCATGCCATCACCATTGATATTGGAAACATAAAGAAGTTGATTTGTAGCATCATAAACAACAGATTCAGCCTGTTCAAAATGAGCTTCAGTTTGCCATGCTGGAACTAAGATAGGACTAGCGGCAAATAGGATGCCAGGTAAAAGTGTGGCAATAAGGATTAATAAGCTGTTCTTTATCTGTTTCATGACAGGCTCGTAGTAAATCGATGGAATAGGGAGAATGATACAGGCTTTAGCTTTGGCTCGCTAAAATTGCTTGGGAAATTAACCAATATCGGGAAGCCTTTCCTAGTGTGACAAATAAGATAAAAAGACCTAGGTTTACCTTTAACATTCCAGCGACGAGAGTGAGTGGGTCACCAATAATGGGAACCCAAGCAAACAAGAGTGACCACTTGCCATATCTATTGAAGTGTAGTTCTGCTTTGTCTGTTTGTGCTGAGGAAAGTTTGAACCAGCGGTGGAGAATGGTATCTGCACCCCAGCGACCAATCAGGTAATTTACTACTGATCCTGCTACATTCGCGACGGTGGCAATCATAAGTAATAGGCTAGGACTTTCACCGGCAATGAGTAATGCTGATAATACAAGTTCAGAGCTGAGCGGTAGGACTGTTGCTGCGAGTAGAGCTGATAGGCCTAAGCCCCATAAACCATACTCTGCTAACCACGCCATATTTATTAAGCTTTTAAAACCAATAGGCTACCTGCAATCATCACTAATGATGCTGCAAGCCGTCTAATAATATGTTTTTCATTGAACAGTCGATATCCTAAGAAAACTTGTAACACCATTCCAAGCTGAAATAGGGCAAGGGAGTATGCAATGAGCAGTTTCGAAAAGACAATCATGGTCATATATTGCATTAAAAATATCAGGATTCCGAGGTAGAGGAATTGATAAACATGTTTTTTAGACTGTTCGTAGTCTTTAGTAAAGTTGTCTTTTAGGAAAATAGTGTGAGCAATAACGGCAAGAGGAAATCCGATTAAACACCAAAATACGGTTGTAGAAATTGCATCTCCAGCAATAACAGCATTTTTCAATGGCAGGGTGCCAATTGAGAATAATAAGATGGATAGAAAGCGATATTGAACGCCACGTTCCAATAATAAATGCAATAAGGCATGCCCTGTTGTTTTCGTGCTGGGGGGAAATAGAAAGTAGCTTCCTAGTACGATAATGCCAACGCCAACAAAGCCTTGCATGCTAGGTATTTCACCGATAAACAGCATTGCCAGCAACATGGAAATAACCACTTTATAGGCATTCAATGGGCCAAAAACAGAGAGGTCTGTTTTAGACAAAGACATGACTAGAAATAGCGTTGCCGCCATATCCAGTAGCGCTGCAAAGAAAATATTAACCCAGAACGTTTGGTCGAGCGTAAAAGGATTAAAGCTCCAGAGTAGAGGAATACATATAATGGTTAAGACTAAGTAAGAGACCATCACAATAAAGAAAGGATGGAGCCCCTGATGAGCTAATTTCTTTTGGAAAACATTGGCAAAGGATGAAAATAATAATCTGCCAAAGACGACAAGTAACTCCACTTAATGGTGTTCTATTGAGAGTTGATTGTGATAGTGATTATGTTCGTCTACTTCATATTGATTAAATACGCTGTATTGACCATTTTTATCAAACTGAAAGACGATAAAGTTATCTTTACGTTCCCCCATTTCCATGCCAGGCGTACCAACAGGCATTTGAGGAACTGAAAGCCCTGCAACGTTAGGCTTATCAGCTAATAGGCGACGAATATCATTAGCGGGCACGTGGCCTTCAATAATATAACCATCAATAATTGCGGTGTGGCAGGATGTCATCTTCCGAGGAAGTTCTACAGCATCTTTTACACTCGCCATATTATTCGTGAGCATATCAATAACAGTAAACTTGTTCTCTTCGAGGTGGTTAATCCACTTATGGCAGCATTGGCATGTCGGGCTACGATACACTTTAATTTCTGTTTGAACAGGTTCAACAGACCATGCATTCAGTGAGAATAAAGACAGAAGAACTAAAAGAAGACTATTTTTCATAAGGTGTAGTTTACTATAGGTATTGCTCTAAAATTAGACTCATTTTATCAAATGCGGTCTCTAGTGCCGTTACATCGTCTTTAGAAATATTCTTTGGTTTTTTCAAGTGTTCGTTTGTTAGTTTGTTTGCGATGATATGCATGTCTTCATGTGCACGGTCAAGGCGGTTTAGCCATGCTTTATCAAAGAGTTGTTCTTTCTTTTCTCGTTCCAGCCATGCCCCATGATGGCATCTTTTATGATTATATACAGGCCACTTATTATTCTTTCCTGATCCTTTGGCTAACTTGTTTTTGAATGTTTTAAACCAATGTTGAGTTGTAAGTCTAAGTAACGCTATTTTGGTTTCTTTAATTGAATGCTCTTTATCTGCATAAGCCAGCCATTCTTGGTTTGGGGTATAGTTTGCTAACCAATTGGGTAACTCAGTCGCGGGCATTGGTCGTGATATGCCATAACCTTGTGCCTCATTGCAGCCCATCAATAGTAACATTAACCCATGTTCTGTCGTTTCGACACCCTCAGCAATAATTTCACGATTAAATGAATCGGCTAAACCAATAACACCGTCAATAATGGCAAAGTCATTAGGATCATCAAGCATATCTCGTATAAATGATTGATCAATTTTGATTGTATTAGCGGGTAAATTACGTAAATGTGTGAGCGATGAATATCCTGTACCAAAATCATCAAGTGCAATATTAACCCCGAGTGTATTTTGGCAGGTTTTGATGATAGTGCTGACGGTAGCAAGATCACCTAAGGCGCTGCTCTCTAGTATTTCTAATTGTAATAAATTGGCATCAACACTAGGATAGTTTGCCAAGGCATTATCAAGATTTGCAAAGAAGTCTACGGATTGTAAATGATGTGAAGAAATATTAACGCTGATTTCAATATTGATATTGTGTTCTTGCCACGCCTCAAGCTGTTGTAAGGCTTTTTCAATAACCCAGTTCCCGACGTGAATTTCTAATTCAGTGCCTTCAATAAGCGGTAAAAAGTCTAAAGGTGGAATAAGTCCTTTTTCAGGATGGAACCAACGAATTAACGCTTCAGTACCGAATACAACTCCTGTTTTCATATTCACTTTAGGCTGGTAATAGAGAGTAAATTCATTATTGTTTAAAGCACGATCTATTTCATTTAATTGTGTATGTTTGTCGACATTTTCTTGATCTTGTTCAGCATTAAAAAGCTGGAATCTATTTCGACCAGCCACTTTAGCTTGATACATGGCCTGATCTGCATGGCGTAATAAGGTATCTAAGTCAGACTCTTCCATAGGGTAAATAGCAACACCAATAGAAGCACTAATTGAGATGATATTGTTGTCGATTAAATAAGGTTGAGCAAGTGAACGGTTCAGGCGTTCTAACATCTGCTCGCCATGGAATGGAGACTCAATATCACCGAGTAAGATCGTAAACTCATCACCACCTTGGCGAGAAACGGTATCTTCTTCGCGAATATTACTTTTTATTCGTTCAGCAACCTGAATAAGTAACTGATCACCCACATCATGGCCATAGGTATCATTTACAGGTTTGAATTCATCTAAATCAAGGAAGCAAATAGCAAGTAGTGTGTCATTACGTTTGCAATGAGCAATTGCCTGATTAAAACGATCAGCAAACAGTGTACGGTTGGGTAGCTGTGTTAGTACATCATAATGAGCCATTAACTCAAGTGCTCTTTGTTGTTCTTTATTTAAGGTGATATCTGAGAACAAACCTACATAATGAGAGGTGTTACTTTCATCATCTTGTATAGAGGATATGGTAAGTAGCTCGGCATAAATTTCACCGTTCTTTTTTCTATTCCAGACTTCACCCTGCCAATAGCCAGACTGTTCAATTGTTCTCCACATTTCAGCATAAAATTCAGCGCTCTGTTTCCCTGAGCTGAGCATACTTGGGTTCTGCCCTATAACTTCATCTCGACTATATCCAGTAATATCACAAAACACAGGGTTTACATCAACAATTTCCCCAGCAGTATTTGTAATCGTAATGCCATCACGTGTTTGCTCATAAATACGCGACAATAGGTGGAGCTTTTCATCAATACGTTTACGTTCAATAACAAGTGTGGCTAATTTAATAATCGATTCAATAACTGCTAAGCTTGAGCGTCGAGGTTGTGTAGGTGTTGGATGGTAAATTGCAAACGTGCCTAAAACATTATTTTTATGATCAAGAATGGGCTCCGACCAACATGAAGCGATTCCTGCTTTAGCGGCTAATTCTTTATAGCCAGCCCAATATGAATTTTTTTGAATATCTTCAACGACGACGCGCTTTTTAGTAAAGGCCGCTCTACCACAGCTTCCTATTTTTTCACTAATTTCAAGGCCATTAATGGCTGCGTTATAAAAGTCAGGAAGACTTGGTGCCGCACCACTTAATAAATGCTTCCCTTCTGCATCAACTAACAAGATGCTACACATTGCTTCGGGAATTTCTTTTTCAATAATGAGTACTAATGATTCTAGAATAGTATGTAATGGCGCTTCGCGGGCAAGTTGTTCAAGTACATTGTTTCGTGAGTTTAGCTCAAGCGTTTGTAGGTGAATGGTTCTGTTTAAACGACTTGAAACAATTTTAATCGCAAAGAAAACAAGAATTTCAATAATTAAAAATGCCGTGAGTGCATAAAAGATATTGATTTTTAAGTGATGGTCAAAGAGGGCATAAATATCACTAATATCTTGCCAAATAACGATTTCCCCTGCATCTGGTTTGGTTAAATCGGTTGTGCCTAAATAATCTCGTAGTGGTTTAGTGGCATAGAGATAAGTGCCTCCCTTGAATGCGATCACTTGCACAGTGACATCTGAACCTTCAATTTTAGAATGTTGATGATTAGACACCTCAAGCATTAACGATGCACTTAATTTTGCTAATGGCGTAATAAGTTCGCTTGTTGTTTGCTCTAAGACCAAGGTATTTATCGCGGGTGTATTTTGTAGGCGCTTTTCTAGGTAATCTGGCCATACATTCGCCGTGAGATGCTCCTCATATAACAAGACGGCCGCATTGATATCAGAAGCTTCTATTAGGTTTTGTAAAACAGACTGAAATGATATACCTGCTTCAACCGCTCCAACATGTTCAGAAGTACCATCAGCATGAGTAATAAAAACTGGGCTAGTACCTCTAATACCTGAATAAACGCGGCCAGTTTCAAAGCTTTTAATCTCTTTTTTAAGCCTGTTGGTGTCAACGATAGTGTGACGAATATTATCCATGTTATCGCCAAACTTGAGTGGTTTATGTACGCGTAGAAAAGAGGTAGAACCAGGACCTAAATGAAAGTGGAGTTGTCGAGCACTGAATAATTTGATGAACTTATTCCAGCTTGGAGAAACCGCATTATTAAGCGTGTCACGAGCCAACTGTGATTCAATACCACCTGCACCGCCACCTTCTTGTTGCACGGCGATCTTGCCTTCATAGAATAGTTTTTGATAGGCGGGTGTATTAGCGACAATATTGGCAATTTGTGCATGTTTTCTTGTGATGCCTTATAGGCAATATCAAAGGCAGAAAAATGGTTAATTGCTTTTTGCTGTTCGTCTAAGTGCAGGTTATGTTTGGCTTGAAGGTATGTTATTGCTACAAAAGCACCATCAATGATCGCTATCAATAAGCTGAGGATAAAAAAGAGGCGATGTTTTTTAAAAAGGGGCATTTAAAAGTGAATTCTTTTTGTTTGAATATTCATGTAATAATATTTCCTTACATTTTATATGTGAACAAAGATTTTTACAATAATTCACCCCTCTAAAGGGGGGGCTAGAGGTATTCAATCAATATTTCTGCCTCTGGGTTTTTTTCTTCAATGGGTTTCAAGGCCTGAAGTATTGATTTTTCATTGCTACCATTTACTTTTTCTGGGAATGTATGAACATTAATACCAGCCTGCTGGAGTTCTACAGTGTGTTCATCAGACAAGAAATCAGCATTAACCCATAATGTTGCTTTGTCAGCTAAAATGTCACTTTTAGCTTCTTCAAAACCTTCTTGACTAAAGATAAAGTAAATAATCATTCTTTTTCAATTGCTAAATAGGCATTTTCAGAAATATCGGACCACGCATCATTTTGATTGCGAAAGGCTTGATATGCATTGTAAACCTTTTTGAACTTAACGTCGTTGGCCGCCATTTCCAACAGCGTCTCATCTGTTAATTTTTTTAATGTAGTTAATACATCATTAGGAAAACGATGGAGTTGAACATTAGGGCGATCTTTCAATTCTTGTAATGCGGATAAATTCTTTTGTTCCATTTCAGAGAGCATTCGCACATTTTCAGCCATAGCGGCATTGCTGACAATCGCTTGTAAATCACTAGGTAATGAGTCCCATGCGCGTTGATTTACAGTCAGTTCAAGTACTGTACCGGGCTCATGCCAGCCTGGGTAGTAATAATGTTCAGCTGCGCGGTATAAACCTAAACGTTGATCATGGAATGGTCCAATCCATTCTGTTGCATCAATGGTATTACGTTCTAGTGCCGTATAAACTTCACTACCTGCAAGTAAAATAGGGTTACCGCCTGCCTTAGCGAACACCTTGCCACCAAGGCCGGGGATCCGCATTTTCAGACCTTTAATATCATCAATAGAGTTGATTTCTTTATTAAACCAGCCGCCCATTTGTACGCCTGTGTTGCCAAGCGGGAAGGGCACAACATGGAAGGGTTTATAGACTTCACGCCACAAATCTAAACCACCACCATCATAAAGCCACGCATTCATGCCTCGAGCAGTCATACCAAATGGGACTGTTGAGAAAAACTGTGCCTCAGGGACTTTACCTGCCCAGTAGTAGGCACTGCCGTGACCCATTTCAACCGTACCTTGCGACACTGCATCAAAGGTTTGTAATGCGGGAATGAGTTCGCCACCGGCATAGACTTTAATGGTTAACCTGCCATTGGACATTGCTTTAATATTGTCGGCAAAGCGTTCGGCACCTTCCTGTAAAACAGGAAAGCCGGGAGGCCATGTTGTCACCATTTTCCAGTTATACGTTTTGCTGGTATCAATTGCAGTAGAATTGGTACTAGCCGTATTTTCAGGTCCACATGCGCTGAGAGTAAGCGCTAACAAAGTAATAAACAATCCATTAATAAGTGTGTTTTTCATACATTTTCCTGTGTGTAAGTAGCTTGGAGTTTAGTCCAACATGTTGAGTTTAAACTCAATCTACAGACTTTGAATAAAGTGGTTAAACTTTTTCTAATTTAGCATAAGCGGTCACTAACCACTTGCTACCAGCATGTTTGAAATTGACTTGAATACGTGCACTTTTTCCTGCACCTTCGGTATCAATAACGGTTCCTGCTCCAAATTTGTGATGATGCACTTGCTGACCAGGATTAAAACCTGTTTCATTAATTGCTGTTGTATGCTTCGGAGCCACAAAGTTTGAATTGCCACTACTAACAGTATTTTTCCGTGCTCGGATTTTTTCAATTATATCTTGAGGGATTTCTTTTAAAAAACGTGATTCTGACGGTGTTGTTTCTTGACCATATAAAAAGCGCAACTCCGTGTGCAGTAAATACAATGTTGTTCTTGCTCGTGTCATACCTACATAGCAAAGGCGACGTTCTTCTGCTAGACGTGATGGGTCATCACTTGATTTCTGGCCGGGAAATAAACCTTCTTCCATTCCGACCATGAATACGACAGGGAACTCTAAACCTTTGGCGGAGTGTAATGTCATTAATTGCACACAATCTTCCCATTGATCTGCTTGATTTTCACCTGCTTCTAATGCCGCGTGGGATAAGAATGAATTGAGCAATGGCATTTCAATATCATCTTCGTCTTCAGGCTTTTCAAATGTCCGTGTGGCATTGATTAACTCATCTAAGTTTTCAATACGACCTTGACCCTTTTCACTGGTATCTTTCGCAAAATGCGCACGTAAACCACTTTCATCAATCACCAAGGTGGTGAGTTCATTTAGAGGCATTGTGTCATCTTCGGGTGTGAGCGAATCAATTAAGGTTAAAAAAGCACTTAAGGCATTGCCTGCACGGGCTGTAAAGAACTTGGCAGCGAGTAAATCTACACAGGCCTGCCACATTGTTTGGTTTTGTTCGCGGGCATGTTGACGAAGTTGGGTGAGTGTTGCTGCACCTATACCTCGTGTTGGAGTATTCACTACACGCTCAAATGCTGCATCATCATTACGGTTCGCAATAAGTCGTAAATACGATAAGACATCTTTAATTTCAGCACGATCAAAAAAACGTAAACCACCGTAAACACGGTAGGGCATATTGGCCTGCATTAGGGCTTCTTCAATAACACGGGACTGGGCATTAGAGCGGTACAACACCGCATGATTAGCACGTTTTTCACCTGAATCAACGGCTGTTTTAATTTGTGAGACTAAGTAAGCAGCCTCATCACGTTCATTATATGCATTGTAAAGCTGGATTAGTTTGCCATCATTATCGTCAGTCCAGAGTTTTTTGCCTAAGCGATCACTATTATTAGCAATAACAGCATTAGCCGCGGCAAGAATATTACCTGTGGAGCGGTAGTTTTGTTCTAAGCGAATCGAATTCGCTTGCTCATAATCAGTATGAAATTTTTGAATATTTTCAATTTTTGCACCACGCCAACCGTATATGGATTGATCATCATCACCGACAATAAATAGGTGACCCGTGTCGCCAGCTAATAAGCGTAACCAAGCATATTGAATGGTATTAGTATCTTGAAACTCATCGACTAATATTTGCTGAAAACGTTGCTGATAATTGGCAAGAATATCGGGACGCTTTAACCATAACTCATGACTGCGCAATAAAATCTCACCAAAGTCGATAACCCCCGCACGTTGGCACGCTTGTTCATAAGCTTGATAAATAGCAAACATGGTTTGTGAATGTTTATCATTACCAACCTGAACGTGGTCTGAGCGTAAGCCTTCATCTTTCTGGGCATTAATATGCCATTGTGCTTGCTTCGCTGGCCAGTCAGTTTCATCAAGTTCCATGCCACGCATAATACGTTTAAGCATGCGAAGTTGATCATCACTATCTAGAATTTGAAAGCTTTGTGGTAAGCCTGCTTCTTTCCAATGTGATCGTAATAATCGGTGTGCTAAGCCATGGAAAGTGCCTACCCACATACCACCTGTCGGGTAACCTAGCGTATCTTCAATTTTGGCGCGCATCTCTTTAGCGGCTTTATTGGTAAAGGTAACGGCAAGAATATTGGCAGGTGATAGACCTTCAGCCTGAATGAGCCATGAAATACGGTGAACCAGAACACGAGTTTTACCACTTCCCGCACCGGCTAATATTCGAGCATGACCCAGTGGTGCCGCGACAGCTTCACGCTGGGGTTTGTTTAGGCCATCAAGTAATTCGGAAACATCCATTCAGGTTTTCTTTAATTTAAGGGGTATATACCCAAGCTACTTGAAGATGCAGAATTTTAAAACCTGTCATCCTCGAATGTTTTTATCGAGGATCTATTGTTTTAAGCAGATCCCAGCTAAAAGCATGCTGGGATGACTAGATCAAAAACCTGCAACTTCAATGATAACGGGTATATACCCAAAATCATTCAAATTGAAAATCTTAGAAACGCTGTCATCCTAGAGTGTTTTTGTCGAGGATCTATTGATTAAGTAGATCCCAGCTAAAAGCATGCTGGGATGACCAAATAAAAAATGTGCAGATTGAATGATTATCGGTATAGACAGAAAAACACTGAACATGATTAACATGCCCAGTGTTTTTATAATTTTTCACTTAAGGTTTCCTCATAGGAAAACCTTAATAAGGTTTAGATATTGCTATCTAAAAATGCAGCTAATTGTGATTTAGTTAATGCACCTACTTTAGTTGCTTCAACTTCGCCACCCTTGAATAACATCAGGGTAGGGATGCCGCGAATGCCGTAACGTGGTGGTGTTTCTGCATTTTCGTCGATATTAAGCTTGCAGACTTTAAGTTTGCCCGCGTATTCAGTGCCGATTTCTTCCAAAATAGGAGCAATCATTTTGCACGGCCCACACCATTCAGCCCAGTAGTCTACTAATACAGGTAGGTCAGACTGTAATACTTGGCTTTCAAAGTCGCCATCAGTCACTTGGGTGACGTTTTCGCTCATGTTTCTTTCTCCAGTGGTAATTTAAGGAACGGTTAATTATTAAATTTCGCTCCTACGCCATTGAAACGCTATACTCACATTCCAATATTGATTAACATTTTTTATCATCATCAAAGGTAATGCAAGTATTTTATGAGTACACATTTAACTGAACAGGCTTTTTCATCATTACCTTTACATGAAACTTTGCAAAATGGGCTACGTAGTGCGGGCTTTGAATTTTGCACTCCTATTCAAGCACAATCGTTGCCACTGTTACTTGCTGGCCAAGATGTAGCGGGGCAGGCGCAAACAGGAACGGGTAAAACGATTGCTTTTTTACTTGCTACATTTCAGCGATTACTGACAGAGGAACCCCCTAAAAGTTGGGATGGAAAACAGCCTCGTGCATTCATCTTAGCCCCAACGCGGGAGCTTGCTAATCAAATTGCTAAAGATGCAATTCTATTAAATAAGGATGCTAAGTTGCGCATTGTTGTCTCGTATGGCGGCAAGGATTATGACAAGCAAAAAGCAGCGATCACCGATGGGGTTGATATTTTGATTGGAACACCGGGACGCTTGCTTGATTATCACAAACAGCGTG